>QYQD01000045.1 GCA_007280345.1 Deltaproteobacteria bacterium
ACATATAGGGGGTACGGGAGTCAACCGGATACCCCTATAATCGAATTAGTCAAACTCGCTCCTTTTTCCAAGCACCAGAAATTTGAGAAAAATTATAATGTTGGCGACCCATAGTATAGTGGGGTTGCCGATTAAATACCTATCATTTTGTAAAAGGATTTGTTTATTTTTCAAAAGCCTTTCAATTCTATACAAGAACACTTCCTTAGCATTGTATAATTTTAGTAATTCAAATGTCGTAAGGCCCACATCAGAATCGTAAATTTCCCGTAACAGTCTTATTCGCCTCGCAGTTTCTCCTAAATTAATAAAATGAAAATAGCAATATCCGAGGCTGACATATATTATTATATTAGTAATAATTATTGCAATAAAATAAACTAAGCTACATTTATTGTAACTCAACGTTATCACATCAATAACACTCATAGTGATTAGACCCGAAAAAAAACCGAAAAAAATTGTGTGAAGCAGAGATAAGCGACCCTTTATCCGAAAACTCACTACCTGTAACAGAACATTGACCGTCATGCCCAAAATTGGGGTAAAAACAGGTAAGGCTTGTCCATACATAGTAATCTCAACCACCTTTGCCGGCTTTTAAGAGAGTGCGAACGATTACAAATAGTTTGATAAAAGAGCGGCCTTGGGGCGTAAGTTGCAATCTTTCCCCGTTAGCGACCACGAGATTATCCCGCAACAGATCCTTTATCCTGGGGAGGATCAAAATATCATCCGTCAATCGCTTTTCTAAATCCTGTTTTGCCAAACCGGTGGGCATAGCCTCGGCGATCATCCTAATGATTACCAGTGATGGGCTATCCGCTTCCAGGGCCGAATAGGTGATGAGGTAAGCCAAAGTGAGGGAGAGAAACATGAGAAAAACGTGGATCAGTTCCAAAAGACCATGGGGAAGGAACCAGGCCCAGAGTCCGTCCTGGGGGAAAAGAGGGATGCAGATCACCCCCAGGAAAAAAGTTCCGAAGAAAGTCCACAGCAGGGCACTGCTCTGGTGATGAGGTAAATGGACTTTCCAGATTACCAGGTGAATCCCAAAGGCAAGGAAAAACAGGGATAGCCCGGATAGCAGAATGTTCATTATTGAATCGATCTCCCCTTATGAGGCGGTGCCGTCAGAGAAAGCAAGATTGTCGAAAAGATGAGGTAATGCGTGGGGGAGAGGTCTCGCTTGGCTCGGCAACTTCCGACGACTGGTGGTCCGTTACGAAGGCTCCCTCACTGTTGATCTGGGTTTATTCCATCTGGCGTGCATCATCATCGCCTTAAGGCAATTTTAAAATGAGTTTTTGCGGTTAGATGAAACTGATGTGCATGGGTTCCGGTCTACCGGTCACATCGGCAAAAGTTTCAAGTCCGTGCTTCAAATTCCAGAGGTATTCGTTGACCTTGTGCTGCAAACACAGAGAGCCGCACATGGTGCGGGCATCGAATTTATCCGAGGCGATCAAGTTGATCACTTCCCAGTATCTCTCACTCTGCCATATTTTTTTAAAAGAAGTTTCAGCAATATTGCCGATATGGTATTTTTTATAACGACGATTAAACAACATACCGCACGGGGCCACTAATCCTGACCCGGAAAACTGCATAATAAAGGGGGGCCCATAGCACTGTACGTAATGGCGCTGGCCACCACTCAGGATTTTGGACCACTTGGCTCTCACTGTATAAGTGGGAGTGGACTGTTGTTCCGCTTCCATTAACAGATCCCGTAGCGCAAAATACTTGTCGTAATTTACTCCCAGTCGCCCCATTTCATCGTCGCTGCAATGTTTGATCACCAGGTAGTCCACGCCCAGATCGGCACCCAGTTTTACCAAAGGGAGAATCTGGTCGGCAAATTCCGGCATCAGGACCATCTGTAAGCCCAGGGTAACCTCAAGCCCCTGTTCCTTTTTGATTTTCACACTTTTGCTGACGGTTTCCAAAACCCGGTGAAAGCATTTCTCCGGACAACCATGGATTTCTGCATACCGCCGGGGTTCACCCGCGGAGATGTTATAACGGAGATAAGTCAGGGCCGGCAGGATTTCCGGCAGGCGTTCCACCTTCAGCAGGTAGCCGTTGGTGCCCAAAGCCATATGCAGGCCATTCTCATAGCCCCGCAGGATGGCATCATAAAGATGGGGGCTGCAGGTACTTTCCCCGTCACTCACAAAACTTATGCCCTTGACCCCGATTTCCGCGGCGTCATCCAAAAAGCGGAAAATCACGTCCCGGGTCATGCGCTTTTCGTCATTGGCCTGCAACTGGCCATAACAATAAACGCACCTGTAGGTGCAGCGCCGGGTGAGGGCACAGTCGATGGTGATGGGCGCGATGCGCTCCCCCCGCAGCCAGGCCTCTACCCGCTCCCTATGCCAGGCGAGTTTGTGTCCATCTAAGATGAGCTTGCTCATGGCCAGCAACCTCCAACGAAGGGCCCTTGGTGAGCGGCAGCTCTAACTCCTCGATGATCAAGAACCTGTTTGGCTTTCGTGGATATTCTCGGGGTCATTTTCGGAAAGAGGTAGGTAACCTTCTCTTCGGATTACATTTCAACATAATTTGGGGTAGTGTCAATTGTTTTGTGGAATTTTCTGAAGATGGCAGGTTCGGCCTTAGTTGAGCGAGAGGGTTGGCCCTCCCGTGCAATTCCATTCTTGAGTGAGATCAAGGCCGAGAGTCAGGCACCGTTGAGCTCCAGGTCTCATATGGTGAACAGTGAGCAGATGCTTTGATTTTTTCAATCCCATCTGGTTATCTAAATTGGAGGTTTTGCACCAGTTGCCAGTTGCGCCGTGGCAACCGGACCGGGTTGGAGGGCTGCAGGCACTGACAACGACGACAACCTTCATCCGCCACAATCCTCCCTCTGAGCGTATACGGCAGCACCAATCAGGCAGGCCTCTTCATCGGGTTGCCCCAAGGTCACCATCCCGCCAACACACGCCTGGAGCAATTTGTAATCTGCCAACCGTTGCAATTCATTCTCCAAGATTCGTACGTAATGGGCTCCTAATGCAAGGGCGAAGCCGCCGATCACGACGATCCGGGTCAGTCCTATGGCCAGCCAGGAGGTCAAGAGGGTCTGGGCCAGGGGGCGAGTGGCATATTCTACGACACCTAATGTCCATGCATCGCCCTGGATGACCGAGGGGACGATATGACGCTCATTCGTGAGCTGCTCCGGATTGCCGCACACCGACCGCCCTATTGCGGAGTCATTGAATTTCTGCTGATCGCGCCGGGCGCATAACATGGCTAACTGCAGGATACCCCGTCCGGATGAGATGGCGCCCACATGGTTCCAGCCACCGCAGTCACATCGAATCCGCTCTGGGAAGTCACCGGCGGTGGCGTGCCCTATTTCTCCCCCGTATTCGACCTCATCCAGCACCCCTAATGGGTGGCGGCGATCGAAGATTTTGCTGCCGATACCACTGCTCACCGTGATGACCATAAACCGATCATCGGGCACCTTCTCGCTGAAGTACCATGTCGCGGCCGATACGTCATTCAGAATGAACACCCTGCGCCCGGTGCGCTCCTCCAGGATGGTCTTGACATCAGGAATGGCACCATCGTGGCCCACGAGCGTCGGAGCGTCTAATAAGATCCGCCGTCCCCGAACCGGTCCAGGCACTGCCAGCACCACCGGCGCCGGCGCCGGCAGGCTCCCTCCGAAGGCGGACACATATGACACGATATGATCGATGATACTGCTCCAAACTTCGGTAGCGGAGCTGCCATCCAAAAAGTTACGGACTTTATGTTTGGCAATATTGGTCAGGCCGCCACCTACCGGGGCAGTGGCGCCTCGCAGATGAGTTCCCCCTAAATCAAACACGATAGCTGGTGCACCGAAGCGCATTGCTTCACTCACAGCCAATTCCTCACTTGAACGACAAAAATCAAAACCTCAGCCGGGGAGACATTTACGGGGGTGGGCGCTTCTCCGCCCCTCACCCTTCCGACGTCGCCTTTCTTGAGACGGGGGCCCCCGGGCAAATCACCCGCGGAGTATCGTTTACAATGCAGGATAGTCCATGGATACGAGGGGGTTCATGGCGTCCGGTCACACCACCCACCGCAGTCTTTAACTATTAGCAACACCGATTGCTAATGACAGCATGCCAACAAAAATACCTGGTAAGGCAAACAGTATTTTCTTATCATGTGGCCACCACGTGATTATCAGCTTTAAAATTAAACCAGAAGTTATCAAAGGCACTAAAAGACAACGGAGCAACTTATTTTCCCCCAGATACCATGGAACTCTTTCATAAACGGATCGGCGCACTGCCGCCCGATCTTTTCCCACTTTGTAAAAGTTCTTGACGAACATAGGAAAGGATTCACGATCATGATGATACAGAAAGATATTTCCATGGAGGCGCAACTCAATATTGTGCAACCGGGCTTTGAGGCTGAAAGCCGTATCTTCGCCGGTACGTAAGGACGGGTCAAATGGTCCCACCTTTTCCCAAATGGCCAGAGGTATCAACAGATGGGCCGTTACCAGATGTCCCGATGCCAAGAGAGTTGGAGGAATTTTGGGAATATTGGTAGCCCAGTGACAATAGTTGTCGGAAAACGCTACGTACCCCTTGCCGAAGCCGGCGACTCCCCCGCCAATAATGGCATGGGGGTGCCGTAAATGTGCTGCATACAGGCGAGCCAGATGGTCTCGCGCCATGATCCGGCAATCCGAGTCTATAAAGATTAAGACTGTCCCCGTTGCCTGGGCGCTGCCAAGATTACGAGCCGCAGCGGGGCCGAGGTTTTTGGGGGTGCGCAGCAGCTTAATATTGGAGATACCTAAGGTATCAAGATGCTTTTTTATTCGGGACAATCCATCACTTAGTGAACAGTCATCAACTATGATCATCTCATACGCAACATCTATCTTTTGAAGAGATAGATCCGTAAGAAGTTTGAAAAAACTATCTGGTGGATTAAAAACCGGAATTATGAGGCTGATAACAATGGTGTTGCTTTTTTCCATAGTGTATTGTTTTGCCAATTTATCTCAGATTATGCTAAGAACCGAAAAGAAATCGTGGATAGAGACTAAAATTGTAGAGAACGTTTTCAAGCATATTACAATCGTGTGTACAATAACATTTTTTAGATTTAATATCACGAATGGCCTTCTTCCATTCTGGGCTGGTCAATATATTTTTTAACGGCTTCTCGCGAACAGACCCGATTTCTTGAAGCAATTCACAGGGCGCGACGCCGCCGTTGGCGTAAATCACGGCATGGGCCTGTCCGGCCAAACATGGTATTATCTGCTCCTTTTGGTTAATAATTCTGTTACAAATATCTCGTTTGACGGCTTGGTAGTTTTTCTGCACCTTCGATAATAAGCCCTTCCTCCCATAATGATACTTATTTTGAATCGATAGCAACTGCTCTTCCAGGTTATAAATTTCCTGTGAAGAGGGCAGCATGTAACCGGAATCCTGGGGCACGCCGCGTAAGAATAATATGGAATGAAATGCCGGCTGCATTTCTTCCTGGACCATCCGCATGAATGGGATAATTTCCTGGATGTTGTGGTTGTGCAAGACCGTGTTGAACTTGATACGCAACTGGGGAAAGTGTTGCCGGATTAGGAAATATGTCTCCCGGGCGCGGGCAAAACTGCCGGGGTGGCGGCGAATGTCATCATGAGTTTTGGGGAACCCGTCCAGGGACACGGTGAGGATGAGACGATTTAAATCAATTGCCTCGGAGATTTTTCCAAGGGAAGACAAAATACGTTCGGTGGACCAACCGTTGGTGGGGATGGAGTATTCGCAGGCTCTAAATTTGCCGAGGATTTCATGGAGGTCATCCCGCAAGAAAGGTTCTCCGCCTCCGATATCCAGCCAAATTAGATCGTTCAACTCGTCGGCTATATGGTCAATCTCAGCCAAGGTAAGTTCTGAGGTCTTATCCTTTTGATCGACAAAACAATGATGACATTTGAAATTGCATCGGGTGGTCACGTGAAGAATGAGGTGGGTAATCTTGTCCCGAAAACGAAAAAGGATTGCTTCCTGGGCGACCGTGAAAAGCTCTACCCTATGCCCTTTGGCTTTGAGAAGGGAGGATAGATACATGACACCTATATTTTGA
>QYQD01000066.1 GCA_007280345.1 Deltaproteobacteria bacterium
ATTTGGGGCTGGGGGCCGTGGTCGGGATCCTGGCCGGGTTACTCGGGGTGGGCGGCGGCTTGGTCATTGTGCCCATGGTGGTCTTCACCCTGACCTGGCAGGGGGCGCCGAGCCAACACCTGATGCACCTGGCCCTGGGCACCTCCCTGGCCAGCATCATCTTCACCTCGGTATCGAGTTTTTGGGCCCACCACAAACGGGGGGCGGTGCATTGGGAGGTGGTGCGCCGGATCGTCCTTGGCATCCTGGTGGGGACCTTTCTCGGTTCGTGCCTGGCGGCTCGGATGTCCACCAACCTGTTGAAAAGCGTTTTCGTGGTCTTTCTCTATTACATGGCGTTTCAGATGCTGACCAACACGAAGCCCAAGCCGACCCGGGGTCTGCCCGGACCGCTGGGCATGTTCGGCGTGGGCAACGGTATCGGGGCGGTGTCCAGCCTGGTGGGGATCGGCGGCGGGTCGCTGTCGGTACCCTTCATGGTGTGGTGCAATATGACGGTCCACGAGGCCATCGGGACCTCGGCGGCGATTGGCTTCCCCATTGCCATCGCCGGGACGGTGGGCTACATCGTCAACGGACTGAACGTTGCCGGTTTGCCGGCTTACTCCCTGGGGTACGTCTATCTGCCGGCGCTGGCCGGCATCGTCGCCGCCAGCGTCTTCACCGCGCCCCTGGGCGTCCGGTTGGCCCATAGCCTACCCGTCGGCAAACTCAAGCGGGTCTTCGCTCTCCTCCTCTTCGTTATGGGGACCAAGATGCTGATCGGCCTGTTTTAATACCAGATTGCAGTCAAAGGGTGGCACAGGCTTTCCAGCCTGTGCAGGCGCAGGCTAAACCACCATGGCCTTTTGGGGCGTCCCCCAATCATGAAATTCCTTGTAGGGGCGGTTCGCGAACCGCCCCTACGGGTGGACTTTCACGGTAAAGCCTGCGGCTACAAAAGTAGCTCTTTGAACGCAACTCGGTATTCTTGGTAAAAGCAGGCCAAGGCCGCGGCCCGCCAAGCCCTTGACCGAAGTTTCATATCCCGAAGCGGGGGATTAACCTCCCCCGCTTTTTTTTGTGCCAGCCTGGCGGGGGGAAACAATCAACAGAGAGGATATCGCAACATATTGAGAAGTGTATATATTGGCAAGATAATCGCCACTTTCAAATAACCCCGTCGATCAATTACGAATTATTTTCTTAACAAAATAATTTGTGCTATTATGCCTCCCACGAGACATCGGACGAGCAACCGCAGCGTTTGGATCCACCGTCACCGATGGAAAAACAGAGACACGCGACAGTAGCGTCGTGAAACACGAACTTTTGTAACACCGCAGCGACGTGTTCATTGTAAATCATCCGGTGGGCATAATTCCGGAAGTAGCCGCGGACGCCCTCCAGCGTCTTGAAGAATTGACCGTAATTGACCAAGGGCGCAGATTAGAGGGGTAATTATGAATATATTTATTGGTTGGTCTGGCAAATATTCTCAAGAAATGGCACTTGCATTACAGGCTTGGCTCCTCGATTTATTTTTGGAAATTAATACTGAGTTTAGAGTCGATGTTTGTTCCAGTGCACAACCTGGCAGGATATGGTGGAACGAACTCAATGAAATGCTCAATCGCGCCACAGGAGGAATATGGTGTTTGACTCAACAGAGCCTCTCATCCGATTGGCTGCTTTTTGAAGCGGCTCAAATCTCCGCCAGAAATAAGGGCTTCGTATTTCACTATTCCCTCGATATAGATCCAAAGGAGATTCCCCCACCGCTCGGCATATTCCATACATTAAAAGCAGACAGGGAAGGTACACGGATTTTGGCTCAAAAGCTATATGAGGAACTGCCAGGCGAAAAGAAAGATTATAATTATTTCCAGGAAAGATTTGAGTATAAATGGCCCGCTCTTTCGGCAAAGCTTGATCACATATACAAGGAAGGAGCTAACCTAGGCGGTGACAGTGAGTTACAACGCTTCGAGAAGACTGTCCAGCAGAATTCTAACAATAACCATAAAGCTCGGGAAATAGCTAGTGTAATTCCTGACATCAAGCAAAACGAGTGTTTCGTCATCGCGCTATGCGGTTCGGCGGCCATTGGAAAGTCTACCTTCGCTGACCGCCTAGCCTTCACCTTAAATAATGAAAGAGGATACACCGTTTCGATTCTTCCCACTGACGCTTTTGCGAAAACGCGGGCCGAAAAAATGAGGCTACACTTGCAAGGGTATGAGCAAAGATCTCACGATTTAGAGAAACTCAACCAGTGTGTTGGGGAATTAATCGCAGGAAAATCAGTGGAATATAGGCCATACCAGCATGAGAACGGGAAACCCGGTGATCCTAAATTAGTCCAACCTACAAGCATCCTGATCGTCGAGGGCGTATACTCCTTTGCACCAATGAATTACCATAAAATAGGGTGGTCATCAGGTAGTAAGAAAGTTAGAGGATGCCGGGTCTATTTGCATGCTGAGCCTGGAAAGGCTCAAGAGTTGAAGTTTGCTGCTGACGTGACAAAACGCAACAAATCTGTAGAAGAGGCTTTTGCAGAATTATCCAAAAACTATGACTCTTACGATAAGTATATCAAAAAAATATATTACGATCAAACGGA
Source organism: Deltaproteobacteria bacterium (assembly GCA_007280345.1). GTDB lineage: Bacteria > Desulfobacterota > QYQD01 > QYQD01 > QYQD01 > QYQD01. The sequence continues at coordinate 2,606 of QYQD01000066.1, forward strand.
TTATGTATTTCGTGTAACTAGATATTGGGCCTATAGTTGATTCCCTATATTATACGGGTAGATTGAATGCATCCTTAACCAAACTCTTTAGGCACATCCGGCCAGAGAAAAATTCCAAGATGAAAGGTCATAAATTCTATGCAGGGCATGATGGAACGAAGTTCGCCTATGGCGGTTGCCCTCCGCTAGAGAAACTACACATATACCTAACTTCTCGCTGTAATGAGCAATGTCAGCATTGCTGGGTGGAAGCAGGCCCCGAACAGACGGCCCGTTTGGCGGCTCCCGAGGTCAATAGGCAGATTAACCTTGCCATGCCTCTTGGCCTCCAGAGTCTAAAGATCACTGGCGGAGAACCTCTGCTTTACAAAGGTGAGACGCTTTCAATTTTAAGCCATGCCGCAGGCGCGGGAATTGTCTCCAAACTAGAGACCAATGGAGTTCTTATTACTAATACAATGGCGGCTGAGCTCGCTAAGCTGGGATGCGTTGTGTCGATCAGTATTGATGGGGCGTCATCCGAATCGCACGATGCGTTTCGACGAACCAAGGGTAGCTTTGACCGCAGGCTACACTCTGTGGAAAAACTCATTAGCGAGGGATGCATTGTTGAAGCGGTTAGCTGTATTCATCGGGGCAACGTCCACCAAGTCCACAAGATTGTTTCGCTCTGTAACTGTTTAGGAATATCGTACTTAAAATTTAATTTTCCTTCACGTTATGGTCGGGCGATTAGGTTGGCGGATTCAGGAATGCTGCTCTCGACCGCAGAAATACTTGGAACAATTAGGCGCCTGGAGCAGCGATATCCACTAGGGAATACATCAATGGAACTCGATTTCGATATTCCAAGGGCATTGCGGATGTACCCAAGGGATGGATTACGGTGCAAGGTGATGAACCTAATTAGTATTCTGCCTGATGGTAGATATTCCTTGTGCGGAATCGGCGTAACACATAAGGACATAACATTCGGAACGATCAAGCAGCAAGATATTGACGAAGTGTGGCGAGAGAGCGAGGTTCTCACGGGCCTACGGAACGCAATATCAGATGGGAGAAAAGGGGTCTGTGGAATTTGCACGCAATACGATGCCTGTCTCGGTCACTGTGCGGCCTATATGATATCCGAATTTGGTTCGATTAATGCCCAGCATCCGCTTTGCCAAGATGCTTACGATAGAGGGTTGTTTCCCGAGAATTTTTTGAAAGTCCTATGAACGCTCCTCAAGCGATCATCCAGAAGCTAACGACCTCTGTAATGATGGATGCTCAAAAGGCAGTTGTTATTGGTATCACTGGGGGAGGCTGCCTGGGGAAAACTACACTAGCTCATAACATAGCGGCTCAGATGGGGGAAACGCAATGCCAAGTCATCTCCTTGGATGGCTACCTTTTAGAACGAGAGGCAAGAAAAGGGCTTACCGGGTATGATCCAAGGAGCTATGAGCTCGACCACGCTGCAATGGACTTGAGGAGGTTGCTCAACCAGAAGCAAGGCTTTTTTCTCAGCCAATACAATCGCAGGACCAATCTTCGGGACATATCCGCGTGGATACAGTTTCGGCCATTCATTGTGGTAGAAGGATGTCTCGCACTCGTTCCTCGTCTGCGATGTAATATGGATCTTTGCATTTTTGTCCATGCAACATGTAAGATCCAATATCAGTTGAGGCTGAGACGAGAGAGGCGAGAGTTTGGATATACTGCTGAGCAAATTGGGTTTCGATTCAATAAATACTATGAGGACTACCAGATGTTTGTCGAGCCGCAAATTTTCAATGCAGAAATTGTATTAACAGTCGACGAGCGATACGAAATCGGTCCTTATTGCCCTTGAATCTATTTTTCCCGCACCAGGGAATGTTATCTGTTCAAATGCAGTTTTGGTGCCGGCCCTACGGCCAGAATCGATGCGGTAGATATCGTGTCTGACCCCATTTTTGAAGGTGCCCAACACGTCGCTCAACCGGACGCCGCGCTCTATGGTGCGTTTTCTTCGGCTGAGGTTGCAACGCGCAGCGCCGGTTAGCGTAGCATTGGCCTTCTCCCGTACTTTCGCTCAACCGACACGGGATGCTCATGCCCTCGAATGAGTAATCCCCGATAAAATATCTGCTATATATCCAAACTTACCAACTGGCGAATAATTATAGATATTTACCCTGTACCGGCAATCGCGCCGCTTTCTGCCGGTGGGCCGGAACGGTGGGATTGAACCAGAAGATGTTCCGGCCCTTGACGCCCGCCAGGTCGGCGGTGGCGGACCAGCGGCCCTTGCTGAGGTGGGCCGCCCGGTAGCCGCAGCCGGTAAGGAATTGCGCCACTGCGGCTTTGCTGGCCCCCGCGGCCACGAGGTTCTTTTCTTCCATTTCCATCAGAAACAGGGGGGGAGTGTGAGAGATGATGCCCTTAGCCCCCTTCAGCACGGCCAGCTCCGCCCCCTCGGCGTCCAGCTTGATGAGGTCCGGGGGGCGCAGGCCCTGGGAGTCGAGAAAGTGGTCCAGGGCCACCGTCCGGCAGACCTCCTGACCGGCCTGGGACTGGGCGGCCAGGTAGAGGCTGGCGCTGCTGTCGGCAATGTCGCCTAAGAGATGGAGCACCGCCTCACCCTCCCGGTCGGTGACGGCCACGGCAAAGGCCTGGATATTCCGGTAGGGATTCAAGGCGAGGTTCGAAACCAGCCGGGCGTAGGCATTCTTCCCCGGCTCAAACGCGATGATCCGGCCGCGGTGGTTGAGGGCCGTGGCCGCCACCAGGGTAAAGTAGCCCACGTTGGCGCCTATATCCCAGAAAACGTCATCCCCCGACAGGAGCCGGGCCACCAGGTCGGCTTCATA
>QYQD01000181.1 GCA_007280345.1 Deltaproteobacteria bacterium
ATAACCGCATCTCACCTCCAGAGGCTCGAGTCATGCCCCATCAGCTGATTTCCCACCTTAAGGAAGGCGGCGCCGTGCAGCAATATTTCCTGGTGCGCCAGGCCGAAACCCGCACGACCAAATCCGGCAAACCCTTCCTCTCCCTGGTCCTGGGGGACAAGAGCGGCGCCCTGGTGGCCCGGGTCTGGGACGATGTGTATGCCAAATGCCCCGGGCCTTTTGCCCCTGGTAACCACGTATTTGTCCAGGGCAAAGTTAGCTCCTACAAGGGTGAAATTCAGCTCATTGTCGACTCTATCAACACTGTGGAGGCCCTCAGGGTCCAGGGCAAGGACCTCCGGCATTATGACCCGGAGCTGCTCTGCCAGGCCACCCCATACGACCGCGAGGCCTTGTGGCAGGAGCTGTGGCAACTGGCTGAAACCCAGATCCGGCCGCCGCTCGGTCAGTTGGTCCTCAAGGTCCTGGACCGCTACCGGGAGGAGTTCCTGGTCTGCCCCGCCGCCCTGCGCTATCACCACCCCTACCTGGGCGGTCTCCTGGAGCACACCTGGTTCGTGACCCGCCACGCCCTGGCCTCCCTCACCATCTATCCCGACCTGAACCGGGACCTGGTTCTGGCCGGGGCCATCCTCCACGACCTGGGCAAAATCAAAGAGCTGACCAACCCCGCGGCCCCGGAACGCACCGTGCCGGGGCACCTTCTGGGCCACATCGTCCTGGGCTGGGACATGGTCCGCGCCGAAGCCCAGGGCCTGGAGTTCTCCGACCCCACCTTGCTAGTGCAGCTGGAGCACATCATCTTATCCCACCACGGGTCGATGGAGTTCGGTTCCCCCATCCTCCCCAAAACCCGGGAGGCCCTGCTGGTAAATTTCCTGGATGACCTGGACGCCAAGCTGAAAATGATGAGCCAGCACCTGGAGAGCGACACCGGGGAGGGTGATTTTACCGGCTACAACCGGGCGTTACAGCGCGACCTCTACAAAGGCGGCCCCGCGGCCGCCGCCGACCCGGAACCGGACCGGGAGCCTGAACAATAGCCGTTGATTTCCATAACCTGCATTGACTTCCTTAAAATCGTTCTTATTTTTTATTTAATAAGAAGTTTATGGCTGCGAGGTGCCTAAGAGGCGGGCCCGGCTAAAGGTAACCAGGAGGGTGCTATGTTTAAAAAGATTTTAGTTCCTCTGGACGGTTCGGAAATTGCGGCGAAAATTCTCCCCAAGGTAATTGAACTGGCCAAAACCTTCAAGGCCAAGGTAACCCTCTGTCATGTGTGCTACAGCGGCGTCGGCGCCATGATTGGAGAAGCCACCCCGGCAGTGATCAAAGGGGCAGAAGCCCAGGAACAGAAATTCTGTGATACCTTCCTGGCCAAGGCGGGTAAGGATCTCAAGGACCAGGGGCTGGAAGTGGACTGGGCCTGCGCCGATGGGGTGCCGGCCCAACAAATCATTGCCTTCGCCCAAGCCAAGAATTATGACCTCATCGTTATGGGGACCCACGGCGCTGGCGAGGTGGCCTGGTACATGGGCGGCGTGGCCGACAGAGTCGCCTCCCACGCCACCGTCCCGGTGCTGTTATTCCGGACCTTGGAATTCAAGCCGCCGCTGCTGAAAGAAATTTATTCCACGGTGCCCGGGGTAGGTTAAGGAGCTGAAGCATCAGTCCTTATCTTATACCTCAGCTCCGAGGGGATCACGGGGGGCGACCCCCTGATCCCCTCGGGTTCTTCCTGGATTATCCCTGAAAAATTTCAATGGACAATGCTGCGATCCCGGTGCATTATCCGTGAAAGTCCTGAAAGATGAGGTCCCCAAGACCATTTTTGTACGGCGGTGGGCAAGATTGCCGCATAATCTCAGTTTACAGGGAGGTGATCTATGGACAGAAATAATACATTTACCGCTACTGTGGAGACCGTTTGTCAAGTCTGCCATGAGAGATGCTTTCTGGAGTGCAAGGTCAAGGATGGCCAGCTTGCGAAGGTTTTGCATCCCGGGTGTGAAAAAGGCCTTTATATGGCTGAAACCCTACATCATCCCAACCGGCTCAAATACCCATTAAAGGCCGCGGGGGAAAAGGGAACTGGCAAATGGGTCCGGATTAGCTGGGATGAGGCCCTGGATCTTATGGCCGGCAAATTTGCCGACATCAGGGACCGCTTTGGTCCTGAGGCAAACTGCGTTGGAATATCCTCTCACCACAAGGAAAGAACCTGTGACGCCAGCCACTCCTTGGCAAAGTTCCTGAACACTCCCAACATCCTGGATGCCAACTACCAGTGCTCTCAGTGCAGCTGCATCTCCGATTTCATGACCTTTGGAGAATGGACCACCTGGGAGACCCGGATCGATTACGAGAACAGCAAGTGCATCGTCATCTGGGGCGCCAACGTGGTTGATACCCGGCCCGTCAAGGCGAGGCGCATCTTTGAGGCCCAGAAAAAGGGGGCCAAGGTGATTGTGATCGATCCCCGTTTCACAGAGACCGCTAAGAGGGCGGACATGTGGCTCAGGGTTCGGCCTCAGTCGGACGGCGCCCTGGCCCTAGCCTGGCTCAACGTGATGATCCAGGAAGGTCTTTACGATAGAGAATTCGTAGCTCAGCAGTGCCTCGGCTTTGAGGAACTCAAGCAAAGGGTGGCCGAGTGGACTCCAGAGCGGGCTCAACAAATTACCTGGGTGCCCAAGGAGCAGATCATCGAGGCTGCGAGGCTATACGGCAGGACGCGGCCCTCGTGCATTCATACCCGGCTGGGCGTGGACGGCCAATCCCTCAATTCCACACAGACTTGCCGGGCCATCACATGCATATTCAGCATCAAGGGGGATCTGGATTCCGTCGGAGGAAACATCCTTCACACACCGGGAGATATTCCCACGGCCGCCGCCCTTGGGCCTAGGGAGTATCTAAACAGTACTCTCAACGGGTTTAGAAACATCTATTGGATGATGCGCAACTGGCGCCGGTCGCCCGACTTGGAGGCCAAGAGGCCCGGCTACAGAGATTACCCTATCTACAATGGCCCCCAGGAGATCAGCTGGTTCGACTACAACAGTCACTACCCGACGCTCCTGGAGTATATGGAAGAGGGGAAAGTGCGAGGGCTCTACGTCCCCGGCACCAATCCGATGGCGCATTACGCCAACCCCAAAAGGCTGTGGAATATCCTCAAGGGACTTGACTTCATGGTAGTGGCCGATCTTTTCATGACGCCAACATGCGAAGTTGCTGACTTGGTGCTGCCTGCAGCGCACGCAGCCGAGATCGACTCCCTCAATCACACGCTAAGTGGGGCGCCCGGGGCTCCCTATGGGAACAGCATCGTAGCATGCCCGAAAGTGGTCGACCCTCCGGGCGAGGCCTGGGACGATATGAGAATCGTCATTGAGCTGGGCAAGAGGATGGGGGCAGATGTTCCATGGGAAAACATAGAGGAGTTCCACGACTGGATGCTTGAGCCTGTCGGGACCACATATCAAGAGCTCATGGCGCAGCCCCAACACCAAATGATATTTCCAATGGACTTTAAAAAATATGAACTTCCTGGTTGGAAATGGAATACCCCCACAGGTAAGGTTGAACTTTATTCGTATTGGTTTAAAAAACTAAATTACGACCCGTTGCCCAATTACAGGGAAGACCCTGTGAGTCCTCTTAGCAGACCTGATATCTGGAAAGAATATCCCCTCATCATGGTGCACCACAGGCTACGGTTCTATCAAAATTCGGAACGATTTGATTGTCCATCATTACGGAAGCTGGCCTCTGAGCCTGAGATCGAGGTCCATCCCCAGACAGCTCAAGGCCTGGGTATCAAAGAAGGGGACTGGATGTGGCTGGAGTCCTACCAGATGAAGGGAGAGAGGGTAAAGGGCAGGGCCCGCCTTGTGCCTGAAATGCACCCAAATGTGGTCTCCATTTCTCAAGGATGGTGGTACCCGGAGATCACGAGTCCGGATCACGGCATCTACGAATACAACGTGAATACGATCATTTCGGATGGCCCTCCATTCGAAGATTTCAACGGGCATCATCAGATGAGGGGAATCTTGTGCAAAGGGGGTAAAGTGTGACTCTCCCAGATACTGAAATCAAGAAAGAAGCATTGGCTTATCCTTGCATGAATTTGGGAAGCAAATTTCTACAACAAGACTAGCAGAGTGTGAACTTGTGGTAATGACAACCGAAAAATGACCCCCCCCAGCTTAGATTTTTTTGATACACTGTTTATTACCTGGGCGGAGGGTAAGGCGCTGCTGGAGAGCAACCTGAGCGCCGCCGCAGGTGACCATACGGAGAGGCAGGGTATTTTTACCCTGCCTTTTCCTTTCCTGCCTCTCCGGTGGTCTTTAAAGCGCTAAACTCCGGGGGAGTGGGGGCAGAGCCCCCTAAACATATGTCCTCAATAAAAAGGCTTTATTTAGACGCTGTCGGGAATAAATTGAGTTCTTAACTACCGTCGCTGCCTGATAAGCCCCCGCACCCCCTCACGGGGGACTTGCCCTCCTGGCGCGCCAACCGAGTATACCGCAAATTTCTACCACGTCATTTATCTTGTTGATATCTTAGAAAGTATCCCCTTGAGCGAAATGACGCCGGCATTATACCAAGTTGTGCTCATAGAAGTAAGAAAAGCTATTGTAGGGGCGCCCCTGCGTGTGCGCCCTCTTGTGGGCGGACACATAGGTCCGCCCCTACAAAAGAAAAAGATAGATTACTCGTATGAGCGCAACTTGGTATTAATTCTCTTCAAGGCAATCTCAATCTACCTATAAAGCAGTCAGGGTTTCTTGGCGGCCCGGGGGTGGCGCGTACTTGTCCCTCTCCCTGTTTGACCTCGGCGTCTGCATCTGAGCCGCTCTTACTGGTGCTGGATGTAAATCGGCTTCGGGTTCAGCTTAAGGAGTTCCTCCGGCGTCATCAGCGGGTCGCCTTTCTTGGTGTCATTATGGTAGAAGAGTTTGAAACCGGTAAACTGCACCGGCTCGGCGACGATGTAATCCCGGTATGAATCCCGCTTCAGCCAGGGGGCGCCCCAGCCGTCCATGTGCATGACGATCTGCACCTCGGGGCGGAGCACGATCTTGTTGGCATGTGTGACCATGTTGCGGGTGAAGCGGTGCACCACGAACACCTTCGGCGGGAGATTGTACTTCTTCACCAATTCCTGCAGGTAGCCGGAGGCATAGTTGATGTCCGCGGCGTCATAGGTGCCGATCTTGGTCCCCGGCTTCTTGCCGCTCTTGATCATGTTGAACTCCGGGTCGAT
>QYQD01000100.1 GCA_007280345.1 Deltaproteobacteria bacterium
AAATAAATTATATAACTCCCGCATGCCTTTTCCTCCCCTATTTATTGCAACTCCTCATCTTAGCCGATACCTTTTATCTCTGCGAAATTTCCTGCCAATGCCGGGGAATCTTTGCCAGCCCCACGTTATTCCCTGGTGGCCATCGGCCAAAATAGAGCCTCAGGAGAGGGTCTAGCCTGAAGCAAAGCTGCCCGGAGTTTGGTAATGGCCCCAGAACGGTCTTTCATAAAAAGACTTTGACTCACCTTAATTTCTATGCCTACCCCGCCACAACTGGGAAGCCACAACCGGGCGATTTGGTAACCCCCTGCAAAATCCCGGCGATGCTGAAACTCCTTTACATTAGAACGTCCGGCTAATTGTGGGCTGACAGAGGCTGGCTGCACTTGATACTGGTTCAGAAGATTGCTTAAATTTAACCCCGCTTCTTTATCGGCGGACTTAAATTTCATGATCCTGGCTAGAGCGACAAAGCGGAAAAGATTTTCCAGCTCGCTATATATTGGCCTTTGTTGAGCCACATGGTTATATTGGGATGAAAAATTTTGGGCAAATCTATGGGCCAGGGGGTCAGGGGCACCTCTGCCAACGATCTCTCCCTCTTTACTGAGATGTTCCTCCTCGGTTAAAAGGATCACGGGGCTTTGCTTGATCACCACCACCCCTTGGTCTTCTTCATAAAGGTTCTTCTCAGGGTGAAACCAGAACCGGTTCATGGAGCGCAAAGGAATGGAAATAGGCCTGCCGGCGAGGACATCATTTCTTGATAGTTCCATGGTCATCTCGGTCAGGCTGGTAAATCCTGGGATATCGAGGACATCAGAGCCATCCACCAATTGCTTCATGTCGTAGTCGGCCTTTACCATGACCCAGGCGAAGCGGGTATTAAAGGGGATGCCCAGAACGCGCACTTGTTGGGGAGAGCGGCAGACCCGATGCCAGTTCTGGATTTCCTGGTTAATTTCTTGAATGGAAGATCTCCGGTTTATCTGGTTCCCAATTTCCTCGAGTTCGTGAATCACCTTCGGGTTGGGGTCGATGGAGCAACCGGGGTCTGAGTAGTAATAGGTGTTGCCTTTCAAGGTAGCATACTTGAGCCAGGCGTTTCTCAGGGCCACCACAAAATCATCCAGATAAAGGGGAGGCCAATTGGGATTTACTTCCCCGAAAAGTATGAGATCATGATTAGCTTCATCTATTACATAGCCGTTGATCTTAGTAACGCCCGCCAGATGCATAACCTCACCCTTACGCAAGGTTTCAGGAGAGGCCTTCAGCCTCTGTTGCAAGACTTTTAAAGAAAAAGCCACTATGGTGCCGCTGGGGTATTCACCTGTGGTAGCTTGAGGAGAACCGCTACTCTGGACTCTTTTCTCAGCCCAGACCCATGAGGAAGCTGAGGCTAAGAAAACCGCTACCATAATCCCTATCACCCACTTCTTCATGGCCACCACTCCTCTTTGGGTTATTTTACGGGCCAGGAGGGAGCATCCTCCTTGGGCCGGGACTCCAGAATCCTTTTCTTGATCTCGGCTCCCCCCTTGCCCGCCTTCTGCGGTTCCGGGTTGATCAGCACCCCTCCAGGAGCCCTCATGGTAGCGGATGGGGGTGGTTCAGCCAGGCGCACCTGGGAAAAAGATTCCATGTTCTTGGAAGGAGATAACTCATTGCGGTCAGGTACTGACCCCAACACTATGTCGGCATTCTGCCTCCGGGCGTATTTCAGAACCTCGGCCCTTGAGGTATAAGGAACCACCTTGATTTCCGTCCCCTTGGGAAGTTCCCTGGTGATAGCCTGGACCACTTCCGGGCTGTTGCTGGCCACCACTACGATCTTGGGGTTCGGGTTGCTCTTCAGACTCTGGGTGGTCATCACTCCGGCTTGGTTGCGGGGGCTGATAGCTTTGTCTATTACCCAATAATTGCGAATTGGTTTCTTAGCCTCAAGAGCGCTGAGTTCCGTCTTAATGGAGGGGAAGTCTCCCTTTAGAAAAGCGCCGGCGGTGGTGGCCACCCACTTGCCATGCAGTGATATCTCCATCTTTTGTTCCCGGGGATAACGAAGGATTTCCGAGATCTTGTCCCGGTTAGGATTGAGGAAGGCGAATCGGGGCCCCCATTTCACCCCCGTGGTCTTTTGGAAGACGTGTCTAAAGGTCCAATCGGGCGCGCCCCCGACTTGAGTCTGGAACCACAAGCTGTGTTGCAGCCGGTTAATGGCTTCATCTTTGCTCAGGAACTTCCAATTCTGGATATCCAAGGAATCAGCATGGAGGAAACGGCCGGACCCGTCCGTGGGGGGATTAAAGACCAGCAGGCCGAAGGTGCCGTCGCCCAGCACCCTAAGCCGGAGCGCGCCCTGGTAGTCTTCGAATCTGTAATGAGTGGTATCCTTAGTATCCAGGGGGCCCTGGGTTTCAGGAGTTTTGGCGCCTATCAGGGCGCCTACCGCCCCCAAGCCTCGCTCTAACCCATCGACCACCGGCTGGGCTGATCCCACCTTCACCACCACATCGTAAGCGATAGTCCGGCTTGTGGTTTTTAGAGACTGGGGATCCACATATTCGGGGATTTTGGGGGGACCGTCAGGGATTCGAATCTCCGAAATTTCCGGCGGTTCATAGTACTTGACCAGACCCGCCAAATTCCCGAACGCCTTACCGCTGTTGTCAAAAGTTTCAAAGGGCCTGGCCGCCAGGGTCCCAGTTGCCCATGCCAGAAAACCTGTTGCAGCCAGTAGTAAGCAAAGGATATTTCCCCTCATTTCGGCGCCTCCATGGGGTGGCTACTTTTACTTTATGAAAAAGTCACTTTTTAGGGAGTGGGGAAAACATTGTGCTTTGAATCACTTTTGTGGAGACCTTTTTACCGCTATGCTTTTTGAAACAGTTTCGCGAATTAATAGACTTAAAACGCTTAGTTATCGAAGTAAATATTTCTCCTAAAAGTCTATGATAGTATAGTATTTTGTAATAATCAAATTTATTATTTTGGGTCAACATACTGACCATCGGCAACCAAATATTGTTGATTGGCAGCCTGCAAACCCCAAGACATCATCTCCCGTCAAATGGTATGCAAACGGAAAAGCTGAGTACACATGCATATGCCACTTCCAGGCATATAGGAAAACCTGCGCCACCTTGGTCAGAACTTAATCGTCATTCGAAGGAAAGTCGGACCGAGCCTTGGTTATGCTCTCAGAGTGGATGCCATATATCTTGCCATGACAGAAACTTATCGAATTTCCTGAAAAAATTGCGATATCCTCTGGCTAGTGAAACACTTCCAGACCCTCTTGATGAGCGCATTAATAGCAGATAGCAAAGGGCCCCTCCCATTACCATGCAAACACGTGGAAACCCCATGAAGGCAAGTCCACGTAAAGGCCCCGGTATAGCAAGGCGTCGCCCTCCCATTCATAGCGGGCCTCATGCATCAGGTCCTTGAGCGCCACCTTTTTTCCCTTCATATCAACAAAGGGCCAGGCCACGTGACATTGGCCCTGGCTGGGGCCATAGTTTACCGCAATGAGGAGGCGCTGATGTGCCTCACCTTCCCAGGCAAAGGCCAGAAAACGGTCCCAGCTGTGGTTGCCTTCCCAGGCCGGATGGATTTCCAAGAGCTGCCAGCGGCCGTCCCGGACCTCCGAGCGCTTTAGGCAGGCCAGCAGTTTGCTATAAAATTCCTCCAGGATTGGATCAATCGCCTCCTCGGGGCGGCGCCCCAGGTGCATGGAGACTTTCACTCGACGGCCTTCCAGTTGACCTTCGTGGAAGAACCGCAGGCCGGGGGTGAAGTAGGTGACCACCGCCGCCGCCTGGTGAACAGGTTGCGGAAAATCATGGGCCGCCCGGGGCTCGTCGTGGTTTTCGAGAAACCGCGCCAGCTTGTTCTGATAAGCCAGATCAGCCCAGAGGTGGCTGCGCACTGCCGCGGCGTCCTGGGCCAGGAGACGGTCATACAGCTTTTTATCATAGCAATAGTCAAAACCCTGCTGCATGAGCTCCCACTCCAGGTCCCAGTAGACCTCAGCCATAAAGATAAACTGGGAGTTTTGGGTTTTTACCTTGCCAGTGGCCTCAGGCCAGAAGGGCTCGTCCACGGGGGCCAAACCGTCGGCTGGGAGGGAACGCTCTCCCCAGGTCCGCTGGAAGACCTCGGGGAGAACCAGCATGGCCATGTCACAGCGCACGCCGTCGGCGACCTCGGCGAGCTTGAGGAGCACCTGGGTCATCGCCTCCCTGAGGGCCGGGTGGCGGTAGTTAAGCTGAAAAGTATCGGGCCAGCCGGGGAAGTAAGGGTCCCGCCCGTACGCCAGGATGAGCGAGCCGCGACCGGTCTTCACCTGCCGGTAATTGTGGGGCTCCCGTTCCAGGTCGGCTTCGCTCCCCTGGACGTAGAACTCGGGGTGCTTCTCAACCCAGGGATGGTCCGGAGCCGTGTGGTTGGGGACGAAGTCCACGAGGAGCTTAAGCCCCCTGGCTCGCAGGCGCTTTTTCAGGCTGAAGAGGTCCGCCTCCCGGCCGAAATCCCGATGCAGGGTGTAGCCCGTTACCGCAAAAGGTGAGCCGCTGACGTCGGCCTCGGTGAAATCAGGGAGCGTTGCCTGAAACTCTTTCAGCCACTCGGGGTGGCTCAGGGAGACCTCTCGTCCGGCCTGGCCGGTCTGCCAGAGGCCCAGGAACCAGACGTAATCGAAGCCCTGGGCAGCCACTTGGTCGAGAAAGGCATCGGGGATATCGGCCAGGGTAGCCGGACGCCCCAACGTGTTGGCCAGCTCCCGGAGCCACACCCGGGTGTTTATCTGGTACAGGGAAGGATAAAGCGCCATCTCACCATCCTCCTAAAATCGGTATGAAAGTCCACCGGAGACGCTGCGCGCCTGGTAAGAAGTGCCGCCTGGCAACAAGCTGTGAGAATAGAACCCCACAGCCCGCAGAGACAGATGGTAGGTCAACAGATAGTTCATTTCGGCCAGGGCATTGACAGTCTTGACTCCAGGATTGTCTCCCTGCCGACTATAATTGAAATTGCTCTCCAAGGCCAGTTTGGCCCGGCCCCCCCAGTTCTTTTCCAGTACCATCCCCCAGGAATGAAAGTTGATAGACTGAAAATCGGCGTAGGCTGGGCCACTACCGGGGGGAGCCAGGTCCGCGGCCCGGCGGTTATAGTCGCCGTAAGCATAAGAATACTTTATTTTGAGCAGCGGGTTCATGAGCACTCGGAACTGGGCGCCACCTCCCAGAATCTGGCGCGCATTGCTGTCCGTGTAGGAGCTAAATGCCCATGCCGGTCAATATCAGCCGTTCCCCCAGGGCCTGATAGCCCCAGAAGGAACCTTCCTGGGTGTGGATTTGCCGGGTCACCGCCAGGGTGTTGGCAGCCGTGAGTCCAAAAAAGGTCTGCGACCATAAGCCGATGGGATTGACGACCGCGTAGCGATAGCGGTCATAGCTGGAAAAGTCATCGAAATACAAGCCCCACGGCCCCCGGAAGGGACCGAAGAAGTCAATGACATCGTGGTGGCTGTAAGACAGAGAAAGCCCCGTCCCGGGAGTGGCCTGCCAGTAGGCGGAGGTCCGCACCGCCCCTGACTGCCCCCAGCGGCCATAATCAGTGAAGGCCCCCCCTACCTCCAGGAAAAGAGTCCGACTTGGCCGGTATTGGAGGACCAGCGGCAGCACATGGCGATGCAGGGCCTTGCCACGATTACTTTTGGGGAAGATAGCGGCGCCGCTGTTATAGGTCAGGTAGCCGTAGCCGCCGTAAAGGCGCAGCCGGGGATGGAGGTACAACCGGTAACTGCTGTAAAGAAAGGTACGTCGGAAACCCTCGGCGTCTTCAAAATAGCCGGCCAGGGCTTGCAGTTGGGGGGTCGTTAAGCCCTGGGCCTGCCTCAAGCCTTTCTGGGCTTCCTGATTATCAGGCATCCTGGCCAGTGCCTGGTCAAAATGCTGTTGGGCCAGGGTATAAAAGGCGCTCCGCAGATAGATGTGGCCCAGACCCACATGGGCTTCGGCGTTCTCTGGCTCTGCGGCCAGGACTTCCTGAAACAGCTTCTCGGCCTGGTCGATCTGGCGGAGCGCCAGGAAAATGTTCGCCAGCTTGTTCTTTAAGCTCAGGTCGCCGGGGCGTTGGGCCAGGAGGCCCTCATAGAGGTCAGCGGCGCGCTGCCACAAAAAAGGCTGGGAGGCGTAGATGTCGGCTTGCCGTTCCAACAACCTGGGGTCGTCGGGATACTGCGCCAGCCCTTGGGCAATGGTGGCCAGGGCGACGGCGGCGTCTCCCCGGTCCATCTGTGCGGCGGCCAAGCTGAGAATGGCCTCCGGCTTTTCGGTCTCTATGGCGGGAATCTCAACCTGGGCGCCCAAATCGGGTTGGACCTGGGCCAAGGCGGCACCCACTGACCAGCAGGCCCATAAGAGGGAAAAAATCAGGGGACCGGCGATTCTGATCACTCTGGTCATGAAGAGATAGTCCCGGCAGCTTAGGTATTGTCCAGCCAGTTGCCGCTGCTGTCACCGGCCGTCGGCCCTGTTCGTCAGTCCCTATTTTCTACTCTTATTTTCTCCTGCGAGTCATAGACCCAAAACCCTTCCACCCTCAGCTTAACCTGCTGCGCCCGGCTTCGTCCCGCGCAAATTCTCAATCAGAATGTATGTGCTCAATACGAGCACCCACAGCGGAAACACCAGGGGCAACCAGTCGGCAAAGCGGCTGCTCAGTAGGAGTAGCGCCGCCAGGGCATAGCCCGGGAGGGTTATCCAGCGTGGCAGAATGTGCGTGCGCATGGCCAGGGTGGCGGTCGAGATCATGAATACGCCTGCCATTTTGAGTGCAAAGACGTTCATGATCTGGGCGCTAATGGCACGGCCAAAGGTGTATGCGCCAGATTCGATCATCAGTTTAGGCGCCGCGTTGAGTACCAGGACCATTGCCCCTGCCACTGCAGTCGCCGCAAAGAACATGGCGAGAAATAAAATCCCACTGCCGAAAAAAACCGTGGCAAAAAAGCGGTCCTCGTACGTGCCGAGCCGGTCGCGCACCACGCCGATGAACCATAAAAAGGCGATGCCGGCGAACGGCACCAGGTTCAGCGCCAGCACCACGGTTCCCGACTTAGTCGCAGACCACTCCTGCATCTCTGGAGAGATGGCTGGAGCAGAAATTCGCAGGAGAACCAGCGTGGTAGTCAGCAGAACCGAAAAGAGAATCCCGGCGATCGCCGCGGCACGCGGTGTCTTCATCCGTTCGCGGGTCAGAGGCCCGGGTGGCTGCATTCTTTGTTCCATAAAAGACACCTCCAAGCCCCGCTGGCCCCTGCCATCCTTGAGGTGGGATGCGGCGGGCCCTAAAGTCAGGACCCGCCCGAGTCAGACTTTATTATGCCTTCTGAGTGCCCGGCGTCCCCGGCTGGAACGCGGACCCTTTACCCACCTCCAGGGCCCGCTTGGGGTCCAGGGACCCGTAAAGCTGAATGCACTTGGCCACGAGCCCGGTCCAGCCGGTCTGGTGGCTGGCGCCTAACCCGGCCCCGTTATCCCCATGGAAGTACTCGTAAAACAGGATGTGGTCCCGCCAGTGGGGGTCGCTCTGGAACTTCTCGGAGCCGCCGTAGACGGGTCGCCGGCCGTGCTCGTCCCGGGTGAAGATCCGGCTGAGCCGGTCGGCGATCTCCTGGCTCACTTCGAAGAGGTTCATCATCTTGCCGGACCCCGTGGGGCATTCAATCTTGAAGTTGTCGCCGTAGTAGAGGTAGAAGTTCAGGAGCGCCCGGATGATGAGCGCGTTCACCGGCATCCAGACCGGCCCCCGCCAGTTGGAGTTGCCGCCGAACATGCCGGTGTTCGACTCGGCCGGCAGGTAGTCCACCCGGTACTCCTGGCCATGCACGTGGAAAACATACGGGTGCTGCTCGTGGAACTTGGAGAGCGAACGGATGCCGTAGGGGCTCAGGAACTCGTTCTCGTCGAGCATCTTCGTAAGAATCCGGCGCAGCCGCTCCGGGTTGACCAGGGCCAAGACCCCGCGCTCGGCCACGCCGAAATGCCCCGGGCCCGTGGGGTGGATAGTCTCCCTAAGCTCGGGAATCCGGAGCAGGCGTTCAAATATCTGAGCCATCGCTTGCGGAATACTTTCCCGCTGCCGCTTCTCGACCACCGTGGTGGCGCACAGGGGCAGCAGCCCCACCATCGAGCGCACCTTGAGCCGCGTGGCGCTGCCGTCGGGGAGCCGCAGCAGGTCGTAATAGAAGCCGTCCTCCTCGTCCCACATGCCGTCTTGCCCGGGTCGGTTCACGGCCGCGGCGATATAGTAGAAGTGCTCCGCGAACTTAACGACCATGTCCTCGTAGGTGCGGTCGTGGACAGCGAGCTCCACTGCGAGTTCCCCCATATTCTGACTGAAGAGGGCCATCCAGGCCGTGCCGTCCGCCTGCTCGAGGTGGCCGCCGGTGGGGAGCGGGGCGCTGCGGTCGAAGATGCCGATGTTGTCGAGGCCGAGGAAGCCCCCTTCGAAGACGTTCTTGCCGAACCGGTCCTTGCGGTTGACCCACCAGGTGAAGTTCAGCAGGAGCTTATTGAACGCCCTCTTGAGGAAATCCAGGTCTATTTCGCGCCCCAGGCCCTGTTCGGTGCGGTGCAGAAACAGGGTCGCCCAGGCGTGGACCGGGGGGTTCACGTCGCTGAAATTCCACTCGTATGCGGGCATCTGGCCGCTGGGGTGCAGGTAGACCCCGCGGAGCATCAGTTCCATCTGCTGCTTGGCGAAGTCGGGGTCCACGATGGCGAGCGGCAACGTGTGGAAGGCCAGGTCCCAGGCCGCGTACCAGGGCTACTCCCACTTGTCGGGCATGGAGATGATGTCTTCGTTCACCATGTGGAACCACTCCGAGTTCCGGGACGCATGGCTCCCGGGTTGGAGGGGGTTGGCGCGGTGCTCGTCCAGCCATTGGTCACCGTCGAAGAAGTAGAACTGCTTTGACCAGAGCATGCCGGCGACGGCCTGGCGCATCACGTTGGCCGCATCCGGGGAGACCGAAGGCGGAGTCACGGACTGGTAGAACTCGTCTGCCTCTTGCAGCCGGGCGGCCAGTGTCTTATCAAACTCCGTGCCGAACAGGGTTGCGGCGGCTTTGGATTTCCGACCTTCCCCGGCAGCGGCCTGGGGGGTGAGACGCAGCCGCACCGTCGCCGATTGGCCGGGGCCGATCGTGAACCGGTAGTGGGCGGCCACCTTTGTTCCGGTCTTCTCGGGGTTCACCGCGCCCTGTTGGCCCAGCACCACGCAGTTGTTGATGCCGTCCTTGACGTACGGGGCGTCGTTGGGCGTGCCGAAAATGCGCTCGTAGTTGGTTTCGTTCTCGGTAAAGAGCAGCGGCACATCGCCCTCGCAGTAGAGGGTGTACTCACCCACTACCGGGTGCGCCGCCGCAACGGCACTCGTACCCGCCGGTCCCTTGATCTGCTTGAGGTTCGGTTTCTCGCCAGGTCTGGCAATCCACGCCGCCCAGTCGTTGCGGAACCACAGGGTGGGCAGCAGGAGCAGTTCGGCCTCTTCCGGCCCCCGGTTGATGGCGGTGATTTGCACCAGGATGTCTTCCGCACCGCCTTTGGCGTACTCGACAAAGGCGTCGAAATAGCGGTCGGCGTCGAAGACGCCGGTGTCGAGGAGCTCATACTCCATCTCCTCCCGATTGCGTCGCCTGTTCGTCTCCACCAGATCGGCGTAGGGGAAGGCCGACTGGGGATACTTGTAGAGGAACTTCATGTAGGAGTGGGTCGGCGTGCTGTCGAGGTAGAAATAGTATTCTTTGACGTCCTCGCCGTGGTTTCCCTCGCTGTTGGTCAAGCCGAAGATGCGTTCCTTGAGAATGGGATCCTTGCCGTTCCACAGGGCCAGGGCGAAGCAGAGCCGCTGCTTGTCGTCGGAAAGGCCAGCGATGCCGTCTTCGCCCCAGCGGTAGGTCCGCGAGCGGGCCTGATCGTGGGTGAAGTAGTCCCAGGCGTCGCCGTTGTCGCTATAATCCTCCCGAACCGTGCCCCACTGCCGCTCACTTCAGGTAGGGGCCCCACTTTTTCCAGGGCGCTTTGCCGTCCCTGGCCTCTTCCAAACGCAGGGTTTCTTTAGTCTTGGCTGGCATGGTTCCTCCAGAGTTTAGGTTCGCTATTGTCTTCAATATGGATATTAATATGGATGATGAAACTATAATCAAGTACTTCGTGGGGTGGGAGGGGAAAAAGATTCGTCTATATTGGATTTCCCCTTAGGTATGGAAGAGATAAAAAACTTGCTTCCTCTACGCGGTCCACCATCATCTTTTGCACAATGAAAGGGCCGGACATATTACGCCTTCGGGGGCGCTACCCTGGCGCACTAGCTTGCCACTATCAAAACTTATCGAAATTCCTGAGAAAATTGTGATATCCTCTGTCTATCAGCATCAGCTGATGCCATCAAAAACTGGAGGTGGAGCATGAAAGTTTCCAAGGCCGTCAACCTGTTCCTGGATTACCACAAGCTGAACTCCCAAAAAAAATACGATCCGGGCCTACGTATCCATCTTGGCCAAATTCAGGGACTATTTTCCTGACCACGACCTGGCTTCCATATCGCCAGAGGAGGTTCTCTCTTTCTTAACCAGTCTTAACGGCGAGTGTAAGCAGCTAACCAAGCACACCCGCTACGCCTATCTCAAGGCCCTTTTTAACTTCATCCGCACCAACTTAGATGCCCAGCTTCAGAATCCCTGCGACACCCCCATGCTGAAAAAACTCTTTCGGCCGGGAAAGCTGACCCAATGGCAAATCCCCGAAAAGGAGACCATTGACGAGATTATCTTCCGAACCACCAAGGCGAGAAACCGCCTCATGCTGGAGCTCATGGCCCGGGGCGGCATGCGGGTAGGAGAGGTCTTGAAGCTTACCGCCATGGATGTGGATGATCAGAAGCTCACCATTAAGAACCCCAAGAGTGGAAAAAATGCAGAAGTGGTTTTCATCCCCAAGAAGCTGGCCGACCGGTTGAAGGATTATCTCAAGGCCAGGGGCGCTGAAGGAAATCAGAGAATTTTCCCCATTACCTATACCGCCGCCCGGGTCATGGTCAAAAAGGCTGGCGCCTTGGTGGGGGTCCATCTGAGGCCACACGACCTGAGGCGGCATGCGGCAACCTATGCCTCCAGGTCAGGGGTGCCCGTGGAGATCGTCAGCAAGGTCATTCTGAGGCACGCCAATCTATCCACCACCCAAAGGTATCTCGGTAAGGTCAGCGATGTGGAAGCGGTGAGGTGGATCGAGAATTTGTACGGTTAATGACCGGGGATCAGGGCGAGGTCGGTAAAGGCCTCGCCTATCTTCAAAGCTATGGCCATCCCCTTGATTAATTTCCCATTGCCCCCCATTTACCCCGGCGCAAGTTTTCCTACCAGATAACCCGCCAGAAAGCCCAAAGTCTCATAGCAAACCTGGTGGCCACAATGCTCATCAAAATGCCGGGGCAGGATGAGCTGATCCTAAATCGGGCACGCACGTTGTTTAAGTCCAAGCCAGTGATAGCCGGTTTGTGCGGCTGTAACTTGGTGCAATTACTTATACTTTGCCTGCAACTGGTCAAGTAAACTGTACCATGTAACTTTAACTACGTATTACGCAAAAGGTTGTTAAGAGTAACGGCGTTATGGTGGGTATAAAATACTGTATCGCCAGTACATTGCGGCGCAATCTGCCAGCAATACTATAAAATAACGTGCGTAACTCATTAACCGTACTACGTTTTATGGCGCTATTATATGCGTTATTTCGCGTACTTAGGCATACTGAGTGCATCCTTTATAAGCATAAATACCTTATTACTTATGGAGGCTGCAATGAAAGACAAAGTCGACATCACCGGGATGACCTGGCAAGAAGTTGTGGCACTGGTCAACTGCTCCAAGACCACAGCAAAGAACGCCCTGAAGCGCGGCTATTACGTGGTGAATTACAAAAAACGGACCTGCGTCCCCGG
>QYQD01000197.1 GCA_007280345.1 Deltaproteobacteria bacterium
GGGGATTAAGGGGAGGGGGACAAGTTGAAAATACCCATTTTTTTACCCCCACCTTCACCCTATTAACATAGTCGAGATGAGAAGGGAGGTGAGGAAATGAAAAGGATTGCGGTAGTTTTTATGTCGCTGGTTCTGGTATTGGCCCTGACCGGTGTGGCCAGTGCCCTGATTGCGTTTGATGAGGTACTCTTATTGACGTCAGATCCGACCATAGGAGGGGTAAGTTTCTGGGCGGGGAATCCGGCATCATGGAATGATACCTATACGGACAACTCGTGGAGCCCTCTTAACCCCTACCTGGCCAGCGGTTATGATGACGGGACCGGCAATAGCCCCTGGCTCTACGATACCTTCATCGGGGCGACCATTTTGGGTTTACCGGTGGTAAGTGTATCATTCGATATCCTCTCCGAATATCAATTGCCGGGGGGTACTACGCTCTGGGCGAGAGCCCTTTCAGGAGGCAGTGAAGTAGCCAGCACCTTTCTCAATGTGATTTTGGGGGATAATAGTTACCACTCCATGAGTTTGGCTTATGCCGGCGGTTTTGATACCCTCTACATCTATGACGATTTGGTCGGGGTCTCTGGCGAGGCATTCCACATTGACAATTTTAGCTTTACAGAGTATCAACAACCCGGCCAAGTAATCCCGGAGCCGGCGACTATGGTTCTCCTGGGTTCGGGCCTGGTTGGAGGCTGGTTCTTAAAGAGAAGGAAGAAGATATAGGAAGGACGGGGGTCATTGTGGCCCCCGTTCTCTGTAATTACAGGGCGAATCACTTCTATTCAAACTTTCAAACTTCTATAGAGCGAGAATAACCCGAAAAAATATTTCCTAACGCTTTAATGGAATAAAGGAGGAAAATTATGAGAGCAAGCTCATGGAGGGGCTGGCATTTCTCCCTTTTTCTGGGAGTAGTGCTGGCCTTTTTGGCCTTTGCCCAGGTCGCCGCTGCTAACGGGCTAACTGTGCGCGTCCAGCCGAGCGGAGATACCTTTGCCGGCGCCTACGTAATTACCGGCGAGACGCGGACCTACTTTGGTAACGTAGAAGGGGGCACGCCGCTCTACGACTATAAATGGGAATTCAGTAACGGCGGCGATACGTCGTTTACCCCGGTTGGAGACCCGCGTTTCATCTCTATCGATCACATCTATAATACCTCCGGCACGCACTGGGCGAGGCTGACCGTAAAGGACAGTAATGGCGCGGAGAGTTCAGCCACAATAAACCTGCAGGTCATCGCCGCAGCCGACGACGACCTCAACCGCCAGAAGAACTCGGCCGTGGACCGGGGGCTGAGGTACACCTACCAGCAGGAGCAATTAACCGGCGATGGTAGCTCGTGGCCGGGCAGCGGTGCACCCATAGCCAGCACCGGCATCGCCCTGATCGCCTTTGAGAACCAAGGCCATAACCTCCAGTCGTCGGATACCGACATCTATAAGAAGTCGGTGGAAGAGGGTGTCCGCTACCTCCTGAATCATGCCTGGGATGTTGACCTGAGCGTACAGACCTGTATCGGCGACCCGGAGGCGGATGACGGGGATAGTGATAATGACGGCAAGGGCGTCACCTTTGCAGAGTGGGGGCCTGATCCTAGCTGGGAGGAGATGTATGTGGACCCGATTGCGGTCCTGGCTGTCGTCAATAGCTGCGATAAGGCCACAGCCCAGACGCGGACGGCGGTGACTACCGACACTGGCCGTTTCGTAAACGGCATGACCCTCTGGGACATCATCGTCGATGCCAAGGACTTCCTGGCCTTTGCCCAGAATGAGGGTCTGGGCGGCGGGCAATGGATGTATTGCTATAGTGCTGACTGGAGTGATTATGTTGGTGTGCAAAAACAGGGCCTTTCCGTAACGTACCTTTATGCCTGGAAGGACCTTCCCACCGCCTGCCCCGGAACCTTTACCATTAACTGGGGGGATGGGAGTGTGGAGAATTATCCTGGCTACGACTACTACTGCTATTACCCTGCTGCCTATATTGACGGCCTCACTCACACCTACGCTGCGCCCGACACCTATACCGTGTCTGTCTCCCACGAGGGAGAACCTCTCTGCAGCGTGGATGTAACCGTTATAGGAGAAGGCCAATGCGGGGCGAGCGGCTGGCGTTATTCAAGGAATTATGATTCCGCCGACAACTCCGTTTCCCAGTGGCCGGTCCTGGCCCTGGAAGAGGCGCGGAGCCGGTGGGGTATCAACGTGAATCCACTGGTCATTAGCGAGCTTGACGGCTGGCTGGCCTACAGTCAGAACCCGGATAACGGCGGTTTTGGCTATGATGGTCCTTACAACTGGGTTAACTTCCCGAAGACGGGGGCAGGCGTGTGCATGCTCCATTACTGCGGCTACGCCGAGGCGAATACGCGCATGCAAAATGCCCTGGGCTACCTTGATGCCAACTGGGATTGGACAGGACAGGATGGAAACCTTGGTAACTCTTATGCGATGTACGCCTTCTACAAGGGTATGAAGTACCTCAACAAAGGTGACCTTAACGGCCGCGACTGGGAGGAACTCTATACCCAGTTCCTGGTGGGCGACCAGGAAGGCGGCAATTACTGGACTGACGAGGGTGGGTGGTATGATCAGAACTTTGCCGCCAGCACGGCCCTGGCCATCCTAGCCCCGGCTATTGCCGGACTGCCGCCGGTAGCCAATGCGGGCGGTCCCTATCCCGACGTCAATCCGGGCCAGGCAGTCAACCTGGACGGTACCGGTTCCTACCATCAGGATCCGGCCAAGGGCCTGGTCAAGTGGGAGTGGGACTTTGACGCCTCGGATGGTCTCTGGTGGGATGTGAAACCCACACCTGATCCGGGTGAGGGCGCCGTTGGCCAGACGGCCACGACCTCTTATCCGGACGTGGGCATGGTCATGACCTATACGGTGACCCTGCGCGTGACGGACAACAGCGCCCCGGCCGAGACCGATACGGATATGGCCACGGTCAGGGTGACTACCGGTAATGTGGCGCCGGTGGCTGTGACCAACGGACCCTGGGCCGGGCTGCCCGGGGATACCATTACCTTTGATGGTTCGGCCTCCTATGATCCGAACTCCTGCACTACGCCTGGAGATCCGAGCTGTCTGGGTGACTCTATCGTGCTATACGAATGGGATTTAAACGGTGATGGAGTTTTTAACGGAACGGGTGATGGTACACCAGTTACTGCTGACAGAAGCATAGTAGAACAATCTTTCCCTGAGCCGGTGTCCCGTTCGGCCGTCCTGCGGGTCACAGACAGCTACGGCCTGACCGGCACCTCGTCGGCCCAGTTCAACATCATCTCCATTGCCGTAGTCTATGGGCAGGAGTACAATACCTGCTTCCGGCAGACCCTGAGCCGTTATGAGTACCGGCTGGGTATCAGTGTCATGTTCAAAAACCTCGGGACCGGCCCAGCGGATAATCTGGTCATGACCCTGACCCGGACGCCGACCAACCTCCAGATACTGAAGGGTGTTGCCAATCTGGGAAGTCTGGCGCCAAGTGAGGAAAAGTGGACGGTTTGCAATGCCGCGGCCATGAGCGCGGAGATTGAGCTCAAGTTTGACCGCCGCATTGTCCCCACAGGTGACTGGCGTTGGAAGGCTGACTTCGACTTTGGAGGCAAGCACTACGTAGTTGACAACATCCCTCCGCTGGCACCGTAACATTTAGACAGGGAGGATTCCTGGGGCCCGGGGAGAGATCTCCGGGCCCTTTTTTGTCTAACCCCGTGGGTAACTCTAATTTTTCGTGGACTGTACAGGGCAGGCAAGCTATAGTTATAACACCTGTCCGGCATGGCGGGTTGCTAAAGAGATATTCCAGTCTATACGATAGATATGATACTAAGTTGGAATCAAAAATATACCCATTAAATCTCCCCTCACCCCTCTTTACAAAGAGGGGGATATAATCTCCCCCTTTGAAAAAGGGGGACAAGGGGGATTTGAACGCAACATGGTGTGAGGAACAATGAAAAAGGCGATTAGATTTTTATCAGGTCTTTTGCTATTGGCGCTTACAGGCTGCTTAGGGTTGCCGGCTTCTCCGGAATCCAGCGGGGTTACAAGGTTAACCCTCCTCTTCTCCGGTAATACCCAAGGGGCCCTGGAGCCGTGCGGCTGAGGCTCGAACAAGTCTGGCGGTCTGGCCAGAAGGGCTACAGCGATTTCTAATATCATTAAGGGGAACCCTAATACTTTATTAATAGAGGGCGGAGGCATTTTCCATGGCTCGCACTGGTCAGATAAGCTTCGAACCGAGGTCTACTTAAAGGCCCTGGAAAAAATGGGCTACCATGCTATTGCCATGGGCAGAGAGGAGTTTACCTTCGGTACCGAGTTCCTTAAGGATCAGATCGGGGCATCAAAAATCCCTTTCCTCTCGGCCAATGCCTACGTGGGTGAAACAAAAGAGCCGCTGGGGAGACCTTATGTGATCAGGGAATTAGGCCGGGTCAAGGTCGCCATCTTGGGACTGACCGCTCCACCGGTCAAAAAATCCCCTGTGTCCCATGGGGGCCATGAACCAGTTCAGGCTGGGGAGTCAGCGTTTGAGGTAGCCGATCCTTTGACCAAGGCCAGAGAAAATCTGGCTATCCTGAAAGACAAGGTGGATCTCGTCATAGTCGTGAGCGATCTCCCGGAAAAAGAAAATACGGCCCTGGCGGCTGAATGTGGCGCTGTCGATGTTATACTGGCTACGAGAGGGAAAGTCCCTGCAGAAAACGTAAGCGGTGGTGGTACTGTCATTGTCACACCCAGGTCCGGACACCTGGCCCGATTGGATATCTATGTAAGTAGCGAGGGGCGGCCTTTACGACACGAGATCAACTGGATACACCTCTCTGAAGATATTGCCTCCGACCCTGAGATAAAGCAGTTCATCTCCCGATCTCTTGCCGAGTTGGCTAAAAATAAAGGGGTGCAGCCGGCCGGAAGACAAAAGGTCTCTGATCAGAGTTTAGGTCAAGAGGGGGATAATGGATATACAGGGGCTGAAAGCTGTCTTGGCTGCCACGGAAAGGAATATGCCTCATGGCGTATGACCAGACATGCACGGGCCTTTGAGACCTTGACGCGAGCCCGGAGCCAGGTTTATCCTGATTGTTTTTCGTGTCATACCACCGGCTTCAGGGCACGTCCACCCATAGGTCGCTTAAGAGGTGTGCAGTGCGAGGTGTGCCACGGGCCGGGCGTGCAGCATACTATTAATCCGGCGACGTCCCGGTTGCGGGGTACTGTGCCGGTTTCTGTTTGTCTGGAATGCCATAATAAAGATATAACTCCAACCCTTGAGCAGCAAAAGGATCTCTTTTATGGCCGAATAAGGCATGATTTTAAGTAAGGAACGGCCACGTTAAAGAATGGCCGTTGGGCTTCATGGTTCTATCGGGTTTCAAAAGAGTATTTTTGATTACAACTTAAGTATCAATACAAGGAGCCATACGCATGTCTCATTTTAAGTGCCGTCTGGGCACCGAAGACAAAAATATCATTGAGCAAGTCTTCGAGGCCGGGACAAGATCGGAGCTTTTGTCCCGCCTGAAAGAAAAGGGATACTTTGTTTTTAACATGCGGAGGCTATACTGGCCCTTTGGTTCTTCGGCTGGATCGGCGTCTTCCTGGAAAACCAGGGACTTTATAGTCTTCAATCAACAGCTCATGACCCTGCTGCGAGCGGGTGTCTCGCTGAATGCGGCCCTCGAAGCCCTCATGGAACAGGAAGAAAAAGGCAGGCTAAAGGAGGTCCTTAAAGGCCTTAAGAAAAGTGTCCAGGAGGGCGCCTCTTTTTCCGAGGCCCTGGAGAGTTACCCCAGGCTTTTTCCTCCTCTTTACGTTTTTACCCTGCGCGCCGGAGAGGGAATCGGGAACATAGTCCAGGCGATGGAAAGGTATATTGGGTATCTTAAAAACATACAGGAAGCGAAGCGGAAGATTTTCTCGGCTGCCTTTTACCCTCTGGCCCTGGCGAGTATTTTAGCGCTGGTGATAGTGTTTTTGTTTACCTATGTAGTGCCCAGATTTTCCCAGATTTACGCCTCGGCCGGCGCAAACCTGCCGTGGGCCACAAGGCTTTTAATTTCTTTTACCGCCGTTTTTACGGAGCACTTCTCAGCTATTTTCATCGGACTCCTGCTGTTCGCTGGAGGGCTTTACTATTATAGCAAGAGCCGCCAGGGTCGCCGGCAGGCAGACGCCCTTAAATTGAAATTGCCCCTCTTAGGCGAAATGCTGCGTGAATACCTGCTTTCTGTATTTTGCCGGGCCCTTTCCACCTTGCTTGGAGCTGGCGTACCTTTGGTTTCTTCTTTGCGAATGTCACTGGATGTATTTACTAACAGTGTCCTCAGAGAGCGGATGGTTCTGGCCACAAAAAAGGTTGAGGAAGGCTTGAAGCTCACAGATGCTGTCTCTTCGACGCAGATTTTTCCTCCCCTGGCCTTGAGGATGATAAGGGTGGGTGAGTTGACCGGTTCCCTTCCTTTAATCTTGACTGAAATAGCTGAATATTATGAGGGGGAAGTTGATGTCCGCCTGCAGGTCATGGCCAAGGTCATTGAGCCTGCCCTGATGGTCATTATGGGACTTATAGTGGGCGGCATCGTTATTGCGATGTATCTTCCTATCTTTAGCCTGGCCGGCACGGTTTATTGAGGCGCTCAAATGATTCTGTCCCTAATTAGAGATATAGACAAGATATTGATTGGAAAGGGGTATCTTTCAGAGGAGGTAGTCCGTTATCTTTCGGCTGAGAAAAAGGTAGGTGCAGGCGAAATTGCCCAGGCAGCCTTAAATGAAGGGTTGCTTACCGAAGAGCAGTTGGCCATGGCTCTGGCTGGGCACTTCCAATTGAAATATGTTGAGATCAAGGCGTACCAGTGGAACGAAGACATGGCCCGGCTGGTGCCTGTAGAACTCATGCTTCGCCATGAAGTCATACCATACGGGATGGAGAATGGACACCTGATCGTTGCCGTTGCTGATCCAACCAATGTGGAGGCCGTGGATGAGATAGAACTCGTAACCGGCGTTCCGGTTTCTCTGGTGGTGGCGAGTTCCAGAGACATAAAGGTTTTTCTTAAGCGACTGCAGGACTCCCAGGGCATCCTTCGGGAGGCAGCAGACGACCTTGTCCATATCGTAAGGGAAACCGATGAAGGGGAACAGATACTTTCCCTAGAGAAGTTCACCAAAGAGACCAGCCCTATTGTCAGACTGGTGGATTCCAGTATACTGGAGGCCTTAAACCGGAGAGCGAGCGATATTCACCTGGAGAGTGGTCAGAATGGTATCGTGATCAAATATCGTATTGATGGGGTCTTATATCCGGCTGCTGAGCCTATCGATAGCCAGTTTCAGAGCCAGATTATCTCACGCATCAAGGTTATGTCTGAACTGGATATATCCGAGAAACGCATTCCCCAGGACGGAAGATTCAGGATGGGTTTTCAGGGGAAGGTTATAGATTTCCGCGTCTCGATTTTGCCTACTATCTTTGGCGAAGACGCAGTCATCAGGATCCTGGACAAAGAGTCCATAACCGCTGAGTTTGGCGAGCTTCGGCTGGATATCCTGGGGTTTAACCCGCGCGAGCTGAAACGTTTCCGGCGTATGATTAGCGAACCTTACGGCATGATACTGGTAACCGGCCCCACGGGGAGTGGTAAGACCACGACCCTTTATGGCGCGCTTTCTGAGATCAACCGCACTGATGAGAAGGTAATTACCATTGAGGACCCAGTCGAGTACCAACTTAAGGACGCCGTCCAGATACCGGTCAACGAAAAGAAGGGGCTGACTTTTGCCCGTGGTCTGAGGTCAATCCTGCGTCATGACCCTGATAAGATTATGGTTGGTGAGATAAGGGATCCGGAGACTGCTCAGATCGCAGTGCAATCAGCTCTTACCGGGCACCTGGTTTTTACTACCGTACATGCCAATAATATATTCGACGTCATCGGCCGCTTCATGCACATGGGGATAGACCCTTATAACGGATGTTCCACCCGATGACAAGCCGTGATGGTTGCCAATATTTTGATTTAACGAGGCTTTCTCCGTTCCTGAATTTTTTTCCTCGTGTCTACATGCACCTCTTTGTGGGGCAAGACCGAAGGCATGCTGATGTTCA
>QYQD01000035.1 GCA_007280345.1 Deltaproteobacteria bacterium
AAAGGATGCATGTTATGTAGTCAATTGGTTGAGTAGATGAGTGGTAAAAACAGTTGAGTGGTTGAGTAACTACTCAACCACTCAACTACTTAACTACTCAACTGATTTTACCAGCTTTGCGTCTTTGCGGTGAGTTAACCAGTTTCAATCGCCGGGCTTTTTCTGGAAATCTTCATCCAGGTCATAATTACCCTCCATGAAGGCCTGAACTACCCAATCCACACGCGATTCACTAGCCATCAACATATCCATCTGGCGGGTGAACAGGTTAAGTCTCCCCAGCATATCCAGTTTTTCCTCGATCACTTCCTGTTCATATTTCTTGATGCGGGCGTTAATCAAATCCCCTTTTACATCTACCGCAAAACCCAGACCTTCCAGTATGTTTCCGATAGCCCGGGCCCTTCGCGCCCGGCGGATATCGTCTGCCGCCCCTCCTTTAAAACGGAAGCTGACATAATTTTCTCAAGGTAAACCCCCGGCTCTGCCGGGGGTTTACCTTGAGAAAATTAATCATGTCTTCGTCCCGGTAAACATGGTAAGCCCGGCCGCAGCCCACCCCCGGATAGGCAATGGATCCTTTTTCGATTAACACCGGGTAACCGGATATCTTCGCATAGCCATCCTTAAGTCCGCTTTTTTCATAGGCAGAGATCCTTAACGGCCGGGATTGCAGGATGATCAGCCGCCGCCGGGCGTCCACAGCCCATTCGATATCCTGGGCCGAGCGAAAATGCCTCTCCAAAGCCAGAACGGCCCGGGCCAGGGTCCGGATCTCAGCAGGGCTGAGACAGGGCTGTGTCTTCCTTTCCTCCGGAACCGGGATCTCTTTAATCCCTCCACCGGGGTCGCTGTACAACTGGGCATCTTTCACCGGGGTCTTGGTTTCCAGGATGGACAGGTTTTCGTCCTTGCTGACCACATAGACATCCGGCTGGACCGTTCCGTTCACGGCATAGGGGCCCAGGCCCCAGACGGCGTTGATGATGATGCTGTCCTCTATCGGGCTATAGGGATGGCGGGAATAGGCCACGCCACTGACCAGGGAATTGACCATTTCCAGGCAGCCGACACTCATGGCCGTATCTTCTTCCCGGATGCCCTTGTTCAGGCGGTAGAAGATAGCTCGCGGGGTATAGAGGCTGGCAATAACGTACTTATAAGAGGCTCTTGCAAAACTGTTTGTCATCCCCGAATGTTTCTATCCCCGATACAAGCATTCGGGGACGGATATGGTTTTCCAAGCAGTTAGAACCAGATTTCCGCTCAGAATCGCTGCGGGAATGACAGAATTGGGACTTTTGCAAGAGCCTCATAGGTCTGGATGATTTTTTCTCGCGGCACATTTAAAGCGGAGAGATATTGTCCGGCATAAGAAAGTTCGCTGTCTTCGCCGATGGCGCTGCTTCGCAAAGAGACCCGCGGCTCACGGCCCAATCGGTCCGCGAGCTCCTGATAGGCATTCAGTATAGCCTCTTCCAGCTTTGCGGGGACCGGGGCGGTAATGATCAGCCCTTGAATCTCTTCACTTATCTGTTCCACACTCTGAGGGCCCCTCAGATTTATCTTTTCCAGGGAGTCATAAAGCCCCGGGTACTTATCTCCAGAGATAAGGTTGAGGTTTTTGACCATGCGGAAGGCGTGGAAGGCGGCCCGGGTGGCGGTGGAACGGATGTAGGCCATGCCAAAGACATAATTCCCGGTTAGTTTTTCTTGCAGATCCGTGATGAGTACCAGGATTTCATCATTGGAAGCGATAAGCTCTTTGGAGTGGGCGTATTTTAGTTTGAACCGGGCCTTAAGATCGGCCCGTAGGGGTGAAGGCGGCTTTTCTCTCCGGCGTATGAGTTTTTTAAGATACTCAAGCATAGATTTATTAAGCTATCAGCCATCAGCGGTCAGCTATCAGCTTCGCACCCTAAAGGGTGCGGCTACCGGCCATGCGGTAATTGTTACCCCCGACTTCCTGTAGGAGCACCTTCTAGGTGCGATTGGATCGCAGCAAGATGCTGCTCCTACGGTCTATGATTCCCTCTTTTGTAGGAGCGGCTTCCAGCCGCGACCTGATGCTGAATGCTGATTAATTACCAGAATCTTACATCTTTCCGGCCATAATTCAATAAAAAAAGCCGCCCGCCTGAGGCGGACGGCTTTTTTTATGTCCCCTTATAGAACAGTTTACGGGGTCAGGATAATGCGGAACATGGCGGCCGTTTCCTTGTCCATGGTCCGCGTAGTGTCAAATCCCCCGCCACCAGGTGCTGTTTTATGATCTTCTCGGCCACAGATAATTTCATGAAAAAATATCCTCGCTTTTCTTACAAAATCAGGTCTCCTACATAACACCAAAAAGGAAATTTATCAATGACCGCCACAAAAAAGAACCGCCCGGCCGGGATAGGCAGGGCGGTTCAGAGGACTATGGGTGAGTCAGATCTAAAAAGTTAAATTAAACTCAATGTACGGCCAATAATGACGTTCATAACCTGAGGTCCCGATGGGCGAAGTCTTGTCGGGGGTGTCGAATTTAAAGTCCATATAACCCAGACGGAACCGGCAATTAGTGGTCAGGTAGTAATCATAATAGATATCCCATATCCGGGCATTTACAGGGTAGAAGCCCACGACCACTGTATCCGACATAAAAGACGGATTGTAATAGTAATTGTTGGCTGCGTTGTTGACGGACCCCTTACGCCTGAACCCCCTGTAGTTTAAAGGGTTGATCCAGTTGTCATCACCCCGGAAAAATTCCACGCATAACTGCTGGTTTGGGGCAATGGCATCGCCCGTATTCATCCCCACCCACCAGGCATAGCCGTTGAATTTCTCACCTGAATAGTAATTCGTTGCCGTAGTTGTCCATGTGTCCGTAGCCGGATTCTTTGTCTGCGTCCGCCAGGAATGAGGTGGACAGCTAAACTCATTAAAGTAGGTGGCGCCATAGACCTGGAATTTCCAGATCTGGGTATCCAGGTAAGCGCCGGCCAGGGAATAATAGGTGGTAAAATAAGGAATAAATAACCTTTTAAGTCCGTCGGAACTGGTATAGGTCTCACTCCATTTATAAGAACCGGCGGTATCAAAGGAATACCTCGGCATATACCAGTCAGGCATGTAGAGACCGCTGACTACAAGCACAGTATCCTTAGCCAGTTTTAACTGTCCCTGGCCGATATAAACATCCGTATCCGGTCCCTGCCCTTCCAAACCGAGCAGATCTCTTCCTGTGCTCGAACCCTTGGGATTTGTAAAGCCCATGTCGCGGTATTTTGCATAGGCCAAAATCAGGCTGTTGCCCTCCTTTACCTTTTTGCCGTAAGAAGCAAACGGCCCCTTACCCAGGGGAAACTTATCCGTCCCCTCTGCAGGCGTGGCCAGGGGCGAGTAGCACTTATCTAAGGCGGTATCGGGAAGTCTGTATTCCCACATAACCCCATCTACTTCAGAATCTATAAAAACACGGGGGAATGGGGCATTCTGGCGTGAAGGCGGTCCATCCATCGCCGCCAGGCGGCCGGCATAGAAATTGGAGTTTATTTTGGGGACGTTAAACTTCGCGTAGATATGCTCTACACGCGTGGATACATCGCTGCCGATACTGGAATGAAAAGAATTGACGCTGTCCAGGGGGTCCTGGTCCGGCCACGTACTGTAAGTACCGAATCTCTTGTTAATGGTCAAGCGCCCGTAAAGGTCCACGATATCCGGCACTACCTGGGCGTCAAAATTCAGGCGCAGACGGAGCGGGAAACCGGTCTCATTCTTGTACTTTTTGTCACTGTCAGGCTGGTTGCTGAGTCCATAAAATCCCTTGGATGTCTCCGCTCTCTCAGACACCATACGGACCCGAAGCTCACCGCCCCAGTTGATGCGGTCGCGGCTGACCTTCTTAGCCACCTTGTCGCTGACCTCTTTGGCCGCCTCGACCTTCTTCTCAACCTGTGTTACCTTTTCCTGGGTCGTGACCTCTTTCTTCTCAAACTCAGCCACTTTCCCCCTTAGTTCCTGAACCTCTTCGCGCAGTTTCCTGATCTCCAGTAATAGGTCCGAAAGCTTGGGTTCTTCAGCCAGGGCCGGGATAGTCCATATAAGAACGGTGGCTATCATCAAGAACGCCAGCATAAATCTGAGCCCATTTCTGCGAGCGCCGACTGTTTTATGTTCTTCCGCACATCTCAAAAACATCCTCATCCATCGCCTCCTTGTTCACAAAGTTAAGTTTTCAAAAGTTACTTCGGAACCAATTCTATAATCCAGCCATCCCCCCTTTCTTTTAGTTGATTTTCTGCCCAGCCGGTAAAAGTTAGGCCTCCACCGGCCAAAATGAATCTCGACTCACAATTGTTTTCGCAATAAATATGCCTGTCTATCCTTATAAAGGAGGATTAAGGTAATGTCAAAAGTTTTATGAAAAAAAGCAAAACAAATTTAACCGCAGAATTTTCGTCTTCTCTGTGTTCTGGTTTATTTAAGTCAACGGATTCTCTGATTCTGCTAATCTACGTTTTTTTTCTGATACGGCAAGAAACAAATTCCTCCGTAGGAGCACCTTCTAGGTGCGACCGAATACAGCACGTAGGGTGGGCTTTGCCCACCAAAGGAAATGCCAAATTATCGCTGGACTTAAGGCTTTAGCCTTTTATAAAACCCTGAAGGGTTAACTCCAGCGGTGGTTACGTATTAATGATGGTGGGCAAAGCCCACCCTACGGGCCTGAGTTTATCGAAGGGTTCCCTTAGGGAAATTTAACAGGGTGAATCTGTGGCTACTGTTTAAATGTCTTGGAATCGACGTTTGTTTCCCGCATCAGGCGGTGGAGATACTGCCTTTTTAGCCCTAATTCCTTTGCTGCGCGGGAGACATTGCCGCCATATCTGGCCAGCATTCTGGTAATATATTGGGTATGAAATTCTTCGATAAGCTTATTCTTGGCCTCTTTAAAGGGCATAGAGAAGACATCTTCCATAGGTAACAGAGGGACGCCGGGTGCCAGAGGTCCCTGGCCTGGCATCGAAATATCTGTCACCTCCAAGGTGTCACCTGTCCGATGGCAATTGCGGCAATGGACTCCTTGTTGGTCAGCCAATGGTGATTCTGTACCAGTTATTTCTGCAGCAGGGGTACCATGGCATATCCACCGCCGATGGTCAGGGCGTTTATGACGAAAAGGTTTGCCGCTAACTTTAGTATTTCCACCTATCGGCTCCGGGTGAGAACCAGGCCGAGAAGACCGGCCGCCAGGATTATACCGATGGGATTAAGCTTAAAAAGGGCCAGCGCGGCAAAAGCGCCGTCCGAAGATTTTGAGATGGAGGATATAAGCCCCTACGCGCTGGATTAAGCTTGATAAATTCGCCGGATATGCATAAGATGACAGCTATAACACTAGGCAAGGGGCCGGTTATCAGAGCTAAGAAGTTTGTCATTATTGCCGTGAGTGCCTTTCTTTTTGTCTCCGGCATTATTGGTTATCTGGGCTATAGCGCCAATCAGGAGATTGAAAAAACCGTAACGGATCAATTCAATCGGCAGCAGCTAATCCTGGCGCGGAAGATAGCCCATGATATCAATAACCACTTTAATTTTCTCGATACCATTTTACGGCGCATCAATCAGTTCTGGCAGCGGGGCGGGAGGAATATGGATGCTATAAAGGGGGATATCACCTCGTTCTTTCCGCTGCTCAGGGACTGGGATGTCTTGGCGATTGTGCATGTCGGCCGGGACGGAAAGTTCCCTGTGGTTTTCACCGGCCAGGCCGCAAAAGGAATTACGGGATATCAATTCAGTCATTGAAGACACGTTAGCCCTTATGGAGAACAAAATGATGGATCAGGGCATTGAGTGTGAAAAAGCCCTGGATGACCGCTTGCCGGCCGTACTCTTTGACCCGCAGCAGATCAAACAGGTATTGATTAACCTGGTGAAGAATGCCGTCGAGGCCATGGCTCAGGGTGGCAAACTGGTCATCTCTTCCCGGCGTGAGGACGGGCATATTA
>QYQD01000085.1 GCA_007280345.1 Deltaproteobacteria bacterium
GTTAGAACTAGATTCCCGCTCAGAATCTCTGCGGGAATGACAGAATTGGGACTTTTGCAAGAGGCTCAAAAGTTTTGCATACCCTACCCAACGTCGGATAAGATATATTATGTTAACTTTACTCGAATAGCTTAAAAATCTCATTGGGTATATCTTTTAGCGGCGTCACAATATCTACTCCGCCGGATCTTATGGCCTCTTTAGGCATGCCAAAGACGACACAGCTCTTTTCATCCTGGGCAATAGTTTTTGCCCCAGCCTGTTTCATCTCTAACATACCCTTTGCCCCATCCGCCCCCATGCCGGTTAAGATTACGCCTATGGCATTACTTCCCACATATTGCGCAACTGAGCTGAAAAGCACGTCCACAGACGGCCTTTGATGGCATACCAGTGGCCCTTGCTTGACCGTGACGTAATACCGTGCCCCGCTGCGCCTTAAAAACATGTGGTAGTTTCCCGGAGCGATCAGTGCGGTGCCGTTTATTACCGAATCGCCGTCCTTGGCCTCCCTTACCTCAACCTGGCAGATACTATTTAAGCGATTGGCAAAGGCGGTGGTAAAATTTGCCGGCATGTGCTGGACAATGACTATACCGGGTATATTGGGCGGCATCTGGGTAAGAACCTCTTTTATAGCCTCCGTTCCGCCCGTAGAGGCCCCAATGGCTATAACCTTGTTTGTAGTCTCAGCAAGGGCTAAAGACGGATGCGGGTTTGCCGAGGTTACCTGGCAACTCTCTTTGGTGGAGGCTGCACGCGGGTTTACTTTAATGTGGGCCGCAGCCCTTATCTTATCAAGGAGTTGAACCGTCATATCAGCGACGCTGTAAGCGGAGCCGGGCTTGGCGATGACCTCTACTGCCCCGGTATCAATGGCCTCTAAAGCCAATTTGCCGCCGGCAGGCGTAAGCGAGCTTACAATTATGACCGGTAGCGGATAGTACTTCATGAGCTTACCCAGGAAGGTCAGTCCGTCCATGCGGGGCATTTCAATATCCAGGGTGATTACATCCGGCTTCAGGTTAACTATCTTATCCCGGGCCACATAAGGATCGGGTGCCGTTCCGACGACTTCGATATCCGGTTCTTTAGATAATTCTTCAGAAAATATCTTTCGGACAATGGCCGAGTCATCGACTATCAATACCTTTATCTTGGATGCGTTCATAATCTTGTAGCTCCGGAATGTTAACCGCGGTCAAAGAGAACGACCATTATCCCCCAATCGGTCTCAAAATATATGTGCTCCACCCCTGAATCCTTGACAAAGGGAGAGATGTCCCCGACTAATTCAGCAGTGGGTGTGGTTAATCGTTGGGTTCCTTCTTTATTGGTTTTATTCAGGATATTGCCCAGGACCATGTTTGCTATCTCTTTAGTCGTATCAATAAGTTCTTCTTTACTCACACCTTTATCGTCTTCCTTGCGAAGGAGGGTTTCGGTCAGGCTGCCGGTCATCTCTTCGGGAATAAAGATATCCAGAACCCTCTTCCGGTCCTCGCCTTTTACTCCGATTTGACCATGAAAATAACGGCCGGGGAATGACGTAACCTGGCCCATTTCGTCTTCGCCTATGGGATCAACGAAGGTAAAAAACATAGTTTCAAACACCTCTTGAACCACAACGGTTAAAACGTTTCTATCTGCAGGATTCATCTGGTCTTCTCCATAATCTCTTCGAGTTTTTCCTTGATTACCTCAGGCATAAACGGCTTCTGGATATACCCCTTAACCCCCAAAGACATGGCTTCATCTATACAGGCCTGGGAGCCTTCGGTGGTTATCATGACTACCGGGATGTTTTTATAGATATCATGCTCTCTCATCTTTTTTACAAAGGTGAGGCCATCCATCTCCGGCATATTAATATCACTTAAAACCAGGTCTATCCACTGCTCATTAAGGACTTTGAGCGCTTCTTTTCCATTGCCGGCCTCGAAAAAGGTCCCGACATCGAAGCCGGAAATCGAGATGACCTTGCGTATAACGCTGCGCATGGCCATAGAGTCATCGACTATTAAGACATTAAAGGCCATAAGAAGCCGCCTCCATTTGTAGAGTTAACATTTAAGCATCTCTTCCGCCTTCTGGAGTTCATGCCATAGTTCAACCATACATGACTCGAGATGTTTTTCTTTCAGGCCCAATTTCTTCATGACAGCATCCTTACCATAATCAGCAAGGCCATAACCCGTGCCGATACCCATCATGATGGTCATTAGATTACAGAGATGAACGATGCAGGAGATGTAATTCTCCGTATCGGGCACATGGTGTTGGGCAATTGCTTCTACCAGGGCGCCGGGGAAATTCCATTCCTCAGCGATCCGGGCGCCTAATTCAGCGTGGTCAATCCCGATAATCTCTTTTTCCGCCTGCAAAAAGGGATATTGCTGTTCCTTAACCAATCTGATTATTTGATCATATTCTGTCTTGACATAAGTACTAAGTATTACTTTGCCGATATCATGAAGGAGAGCAGCGTTAAATAAGAAAGGATCTTCGGGTAAGCCTGTTTTTCGCACCAATATCTGAGAAAGAAGGGCGCAGGCCACAGAATGTTTCCATATCTCACCTTTTTCCAGGTTATAACCCAGTCCGGCCTTTTTGTAATATTTACTGCTGTTGTCTGTCATAATGATCTCGTGTAATTTTTTATGGCCGAGCAAGACCAGGGCCTCCTGCAACGAACTGATCTTTCTCGTTAGCCCAAAGTATGCAGAATTGCATAATTTCAATATATTAGCCGTCATAGCCTGATCAAGCTGTATAACCTTGACCAGATCCTGAACGTTACTTTTAGAGTCGTGCAGTAAGGAAAATACCTTTTGAGCTACTTCTGGAAGTGGCGGCAATTCCTTAATGTCTTTGGCGATGGTTCTGATATCTTTCATAGTTCTATCTCTCCCCTGTCCGATACCTTCAGACAGACACGCCCCGTACCTATCTCCAGGCGCATGGTGCGGTTGACATTACCACCTATGTCTTCTTTGTTTATAAGGACGTCATTTTTCCAAAAGATCTTACGAAGGGCCATGTAGTTACGTTTACCAATGTTAAAAAACCCGCTGGCATCCATGACCTGCGCCCCCCCCGCTATCTTGATGATTATGCGTTTCTTATCAGCGCCGTATTTATATGCCTCCTTGAAAAGCAAGGGCACGCCTGTATCTGCAAACATGCACGGATTTTTTTCTGCCTTATCCGGGGCTATTTTTGATTCAGGAAGCATTAGATGAAGTAATCCCCCCACCTTAACTACCGGATCATAGATGGACACGCCGATACAGGACCCCAGGGAGTAAGTAATTAAAATAGCCGAAGGGTCCTTGCTTACGCACATATCTGCAATACCGACGACGAGCTTGTTGGACACAACCGATCCTCTCTCTATTTTTTCTGATATACAGTCGGACGCGCATATTTGAAGGCATGCTTTGTACCCGTCAGGCTTTCTGAGTGCCCGATAAAAAGGTAGCCTCCTTCACCTAGCGCCGAATAAAAAGTGTTTACTACTTTTTCCTGTGTGTTCTTATCGAAATAGATCATGACATTACGGCAAAAAATTATGTCCATTGGTTCTTTCCATGGACATGGTTCCATGAGGTTATGCCTCATAAACTGAATGCAGTTCTTGAACACAGGCTTAACCTGGACGTATCCCTGCCAGCGGCCCTGTCCTTTTTGGAAGTATTTTTTTAGGATATTACTATTGATATCCTTGCATCGTTCTTCCGGGTATATCCCCTGCTCAGCTATAGCTAAAACCCTTGTAGATATATCAGTTGCCAATATTTTTAAGTTTAACGCCGCTGGTGTAATTGCCTTATGTTCTAAGATAGTTATTATAAGAGAATAAGGCTCCTCGCCTGATGAACAACCGGCGCTCCAGATTCTTATCTTCCCGCCCCTTTTTTTATCTGCAAGCAGGCCTGGCAGCGCTTCATCTGCCAGGAATTGAAAGTGATTGGATTCACGAAAAAAACTGGTTAGGTTGGTGGATATGCTATCCAGTAGTTGAACCAGTTCCTCACCACTTTTGTCCTGCAGCACGTAATCATAATATTCCTGAAAACTGTGAAAATTAGAGCTTCTTAGCCTTTTGGCCAGCCTGGCACGTAGCAGTTCCTTCTTGCCCGTGTGGAGGTTGATACCGGCCTTAGTATAGATGAGCTTACTGAAGAGTTCGAATTCGTTATCGGTAAGGTCGTCGAACATCAGATTACTTGAATATCTTGTTTATTTTTTCTTCCAGAACCTCGGACGTAAATGGCTTGACAATATAGTTACTGGCTCCGGCTTTAACTGCCACCACGATGTTTTGTTGCTGTGCCTCGGCAGTGACCATCATTACTGGAATGTCTTTTAATGCGGCGTCTGCCTTGATGGCCTTCAGTAGGTCAAGGCCGTTCATAACCGGCATGTTCCAGTCGGTTATTACAAAGTCAAATTTTTCTTTTTTCAAGACCTCAAGCGCCTCTTGACCGTTTTCGGCCTCGCCTACATTTTCGAACCCCAGTTGTTTCAGGATGTTTTTTACTATGCGGCGCATGGTGTTAAAGTCATCAACCACCAATATCCTCATCTTCTTATCCGCTGGCATAATTTAACGCCCCTTCTTCATATATAAGCTTTCAGCTCTCCGGGTCCCGAGTTGCGGGTTTACGAGTTACGAGTTAAAAGACTCGTTACTCATCACTTCTCCCGAATCCTGACTGCTGATAGCTGACGGCTAATGATTAATGTAGCTTTCCTAAATTTTGTTCTTCAGCCACACTAAATATGCCGTTTATGTCTAAAATCAGCCCTACTTTCCCGTCTCCTAAAATAGTCCCTCCAGCCAGTCCTCTGACATTTTTCATGTGGTCTCCGAGACTCTTGATGACCACTTCCTGTTTGCCAAGGAGGTCATCAACCAGCAGGCATTTCTGCCGTCCTTCGTTTTCAACCACCACTACCAGAGACTCACAAGGGTCTTTATGTTCAGCGTCAATATCAAACATCTTATATAATCTTACTAACGGGATAAGATTTCCCCTGACCTTAATCATCTCGCCCTTGCCATGCACAGTGCTATACTCTTCCCGCCGCGGCCTTATAGTCTCTTTAATGACCACTGTTGGCACTATATAACGTTCCACCCCTACCCTTACTATGATGCCGTCGATAATGGCCAGGGTGAGCGGAAGCTTAATGGTGAATGTAGAACCTTGCCCGGGGCGCGAATTTATCTCCACCTTGCCGCGCAACTTCTCTATGGCTTTCTTTACTACATCCATCCCTACGCCCCGGCCGGATACATCGGTTATCTTATCGGCCGTAGAAAATCCGGCCTGGAATATAAGATTATCAATTTCAAAGGTGGAGAGACCCTCGGTGTTTTTAATCAATCCCTTTTCCTTGGCCTTTTTTAATATCTTCTCGCGGTTCAGGCCCTGTCCGTCATCCTCAATCTCAATCACAATGTTACCGCCTTTTTGATAAGCCCTTAACCAGATAGTGCCGGTGGCCGGCTTGCCTTTAGCCGCCCTTTCATCCGGCATCTCAATGCCATGGTCTATAGAGTTACGTATCATATGCACCAGGGGATCGTAAATGGCGTCAACCATATTGCGGTCGATCTCTGTATCCTCACCGCTCATCTGAAGATCAGCCTGTTTTTCAGATTTTTTGGCCAGATCCCGTACCAACCGGATCATTTTCTGAAGGGTCTGTTTTATGGGCACCATTCGCAAAGACATGGCTGTCTTCTGGAGCTCAGTGGTAATACGGCTTAGCTGGGAGAAATCACGCATAAGTTTCTGATCCCGTATGGTCTGGACGTGGGGATTCTGCCAGACAAGGGACTGGGTGATGACCAGCTCACCGACCATATCTATCAGGTTATCGAGCTTGCCGATGTCCACCTTGACGGCGCTATTGGCAGTCCCGGCAGACGCAATGGAGGAGGTCATAGCTTTTTGTTCACGCAGGGCATGGGCTACCTCTTTGGGTTTAACAGCGGCCTCTCTGATGATAATCTCCCCGATTTTTTCACCGGAATCTCGCTGCTTTTCCAGGGCCTTATCTATGGCCTCTGTATCGGCCACCCCCTTTTCGACCAGTATCTCCCCTACTAATTTAGGCTCCGACCGGGCGGCCTCTTCTCCTAACCCCCCTTCCTGTACGGCCTTTATCCGGCTGATAAAACCGTCCAGGTCGTAATCCTTTTGCTCTAATGTACCCGTCTCCAGTACCGTTTTTATGTCCATTATCATCCTCTTCAGGACATCACAGGCGTCCAGGATAAGGTCAATAATTTCTGAGGAGATCAAAAGTTCGCCGTTTCGGGCCCTGTCCAGGATATTTTCCGT
The DNA here is from genome assembly GCA_007280345.1 of Deltaproteobacteria bacterium. Taxonomy (GTDB): domain Bacteria; phylum Desulfobacterota; class QYQD01; order QYQD01; family QYQD01; genus QYQD01. The sequence continues at coordinate 6,357 of QYQD01000085.1, forward strand.
TTCATGGGCTAACTTGTTAATGTCCTGTAGATTCAAAAAGCCTGAAACACCTTTTATAGTATGGAATGGTCTAAAGATAGCGTTTATGCAGTCCTTATCCTCGGGGGACTGTTCAAGGGAGAGGATATCCACCTCAATTTGCTCAAGATGTTCCATACTCTCACTAATGAAGCCGGTAAGCAATTCTTTATCCTGAGTAATGTCGATAACCGGTTTGCTCTTGGTCACAGGAGCCGCAGATGTCGTCTCCTCTTCCATTTTTATGTCATCTTGCCCCTCTGTTTGCCCTTCCGTATCTGCAGATTTAATTCTTTAAGCAGTTCATTAAAGTTTTTAAGAGAAGCTGCGGCCTGCTCCTGGTCTTTTTCTCTGCAAATATCCTGTAACGGATGTTCCACCCGATGACAAGCCGTGATGGTTGCCAATATTTTGATTTAACGAGGCTTTCTCCGTTCCTGAATTTTTTTCCTCGTGTCTACATGCACCTCTTTGTGGGGCAAGACCGAAGGCATGCTGATGTTCA
>QYQD01000129.1 GCA_007280345.1 Deltaproteobacteria bacterium
GCCCTGTAACCCGAAAACCGCTTCCGTGCTATCATGCCCTCGACGAGAAAATTTGGCTTCGAGAAGAGGACCGTGTGAAGAGTTAAACTCGGGGAGAGAGGTTCACAAAACCAATTTTTGACCGCCGTGGGCAAGACTGCGGCATAATCTCGGTATAACATTCCCCCTTCAATCATGCAATACTCCCTTTACGAACTGATATTGTAGAATCAGAGCTATTCTCTCCTGATCTTCCGCCTTCAGGTATGGGTGCATGGGCAGGCTAAAAATGCGTGTGGAGCAATCTTCGCTCACCAGAAAATTCCCTTGCCGAGATTCCTATCGGCGCGGGTGGCCGGACCTGGAAGAAAGCGGGGTCAGGCCCCGTCACCTAAATATCTTGAGGGGAGCGGGCCCCGGGGCCTTGGCGCTATCCTTCGGTTTCGGCCTTGGTGGTGGGGGAGGCGCTTGGGGGATCTTGATCTCGGCCTGACAGGTGAACAATAATCCTCGGTTCGGCCTTCTCGTCCTCCGGATGCTGGGTCAGGTGTTTTTACCAGGCCTCTTCGGCGCTCTCTCCATCCCTCACAATGAGTATGACAGGTCCCTCTCTCACTCTCCGGCCACCTTCCAAGCGTTCCAGCCGCTGCTTAAGGTTTCCCGCACCATTAAGACCGGATAGCCGGCCTTCAGATAGTCTTGAATCATGGGTCAACTCCAGAAATTAAAAAAGCCGCCACAAGGCGGCTAAAAGGTTTGTTAGAGGAATGGTTAGTTCATCCAGGGTTAAGCTTGCACCTCTGGGGTAAGATTCATAAGGCGATTCCCTCTTGGTTTTTCTACTCCGGGCAAGGCAAAAGTTTCTTGATGCCCGCAACAAATGACTGAGCCACTGCAATGGCTCTGGCTGCGTCTTCTTGGGGCACATGCCGGGTGTCGCCGTAATCGCCAATGCTGCGCAGTTCAAAAAGCCAGTTCAGATTTTTGCCGTGCTCCTTATCCAGCTTGCCGGTTTTGACCAGGAACTTGTGAATGGCTGCAATGACGCCACTATGTTTCTGGTATTCCCTGCCCTCGCTTAACAAGGTCGCGGTGGCGGCATAAAAGGCGGCGTAATAGGCCCGGGCCGCAGCAAAATCCCAATGCCCGGCTTCATAGAGCAATTGAGCCGCCCGAGTGGATTCCTCCGCCCGCTCCAGGTTGGCTGTGACTTCCGGCTCGAAAAGCGGCAGGTTCATAGCTGTATCCCTTCCCGCCGGGCGTGGCGATAAAACTGCAAAATACCGGACTGAAAGTCTTGCACCGCGGCAGGCTTGACCGAAATCAACCGGTCCGATTCTAGCTGCAACGGATAGAGCAACTCGGCCAGGTTCCAGATTTCCTGGAAATAATCGAATGGCCCATGGACCAAGACCAGCAGATCGATATCACTGCCCGCTTCGGCCTGGCCGCGCGCCTGGGAACCGAACAGAATGAGACCAGCAAACTGGTCCCCATAATGCTTCTCCAAGATCACTTTACACTTTTGGATAATCGGGTCCATTGGCTTTCCTCTAAGGCAATTTTATTTCTAACCGCGGCTCGATTTCACTGATAACTCCAACCCCTTGAATCCTTAACGTATCATCAATCTTATCATTTTTTGGTGATCCGATTCCATAACTTTAGCCATTCCCAAATGCGAGCAAGCAATCCATGAGGTTCAGGAACCCGCGAATTCCCGAATTTCCTTCAGAGCCTTCATAACCCATGAGAGATTAAGGTTCCTATGATACCGGATCCGGCTGCGCACTGCCTCCAGAAAAGATGTTATTATTTAACCCTACAACGGCAATTATAAATTCACATGAGAAATTTATCGGCATAATATAGGCCCAAAAGCGCTAAAGGAGGGCGGATTATGCTGCCGGAATGTCGCACTTACGGGGGACATTATCCTATTCCGAAAATTAGCATAGAAAAACGTGATGTCCAAGAATTCAGGTAGGAACTGTGAACGGAAAAGCAATATGGTACCAGTAGCGGCCATTCAAAATGGACCCACCCGGTTTATTGCAACCCCGACAGGACAAGCCAGCCGCAGGCCGGGGCAAGCGAGCCCAGAGCCGGCGGCACCCCACATATGCGGGCGGCTCTGGGCACGCCCTGCCTATCACTCAAGAAGTTTCTGCCGGCCAAGGCTGGCGTAATCAGCACCAGGCTGTTGGCCACCCAAAAGGGAGCCATCGCAGATCATCCCTCTTTTTTACTCATGCTCTCCCGGAACCGGAAGCTTTCCCCATTCATGGTCAGGATGTGGGCATGATGGGTCAGACGGTCCAGCAGGGCCCCGGTCAGCTGCTCGCTGCCAAACACTTGTGGCCATTGGGAGAAGTCCAGGTTGGTAGTCATGATGAGCGATTGCTTGGCGGTTGGGGGATCTTGATCTTGGCCTGGCAGGTGAAGATTAATCCTCGGTCCGCCCTTTCCGTCCTTCGGATGCTGGGCCAGGTGTTTTTGCCATACCTCTTCGGTGCTCTCTCCTGGCCTCACAATGAGTATGACAGGTCTCTCTCTCACTCTCGGCCACCTTCCAATCGTTCCAGCCGCTGCTTAAGGTTTCTCATGAAACCCCTCCTTTTCTAACGCCGTCAACCTGGCCTCCAGGTCCGTCGTCTCCAGTGCCTTCCGATAAGCATCCAGCATCGGAGTGAGGGTTTGCCCCTCCCCTGGGGTGATTTCCCCCTGGGCCACGGCCTCTAAAATCGCCCCCAAGACCTTGGGGAGGTCCTCCGCCCCCTTAATCTTGGGCAAGGTGAAACTGATAGGCCGGTCCTTCCGAGGGGGCAAGAGCCTTTCCAGACATAATCGCAACGCCACCAGGTTGCCACTTTGGGCCAGCTCCACCACCGCCCAGCAGACCAAGCCGGTCGCTTCCCGGACCGCTCGGCGAGATGCTCGCCGGGATGGATTGCTATGCGTGCCATGATACACCTCTCAATGGACATCGACGATTCCGGCCTTTGCCAGTTTCTCCACATTTGCCCAGGCGCTGGGCCGGGTCGAGGAAAGCATAGGGCGATTCAGGAAGTTAGGATGCAGGGCCATCAGCGCAACTCCACTATCATCCTTTTGATGGCGGCTGATAATGGTCCTACTTCGTGAGTGCATATCCAGAACACCTGTTCGGCGTCAATATCAAAGTAATGATGGGCGATGATGTCTCTGAAACCCATTGCGCCCTTCCAGTCGATTTCGGGATATTGTGATAAAAGGGCGCCGCCGCTAATAATGTTGATGTTCTTCAAGGCCTCGCCGATGGCCATGAAAAGCATACAAATACCATCCAGTTTTTCCATGCCGGCTGGCGTCCCGATGAAATCGTCCGCCCTCCGAACCCGTTTGGCGCGGCTGACAATTTTTCCCAGGGCCTCATCAATCTGCATGAGTATTGACAAAACCAGGTTCTTATCAAACATAGCGCCCTTCTCTTTCTATGCGTTCCCTAAGAAAAGGGTTCATCTTTTCGCGCACCCGAACAATATCGACATGCTTGCCGGTCAGCCCCTCAATATCTTCCTTGATGTGCACGAGGGTGAAGGGATTGGGGGTTTTCGTCTTGATGCAGATGTCCACATCGCTGTCTTCTCTGGCCTCATCCCGCGCCGTTGACCCGAATACCCCGATTTCGAGGATGCCGTATTTTTCTGCGTAATCCCGTTTAAATTCCCGCAAGATGGATAGTAAATCCTCTCTTTTCATGATTTTCCTCCCACGCTGACTTCGACGATGGTCATAGTGTCGTTGCTGAAGATGTCCCCACCTTGACCGCCAGCTTGCGCCGCTCCGGGTTGCATTCCTGAAAGACGCTGGTCAGTTCCAGAGAACGGTCATTTTTGGTGCGGAAGGATTGCCACTCGTTTTCAAAGATGATGTCCATGGAAAAATCCGCGCCCACGTCGAAAGGCGGGTCAATGTAGATCAACTTGAGGCCGCCCTGCTTTTCGGTTTCCTCGCGCAGCGGGCCGTTCTTCAGCGATGAGAGGATCAGCTTATTGTCACCCCAGATGAACTTATTGGTTCAGCCCTTGAGTTGGCGGCCCCGGGCGTCAAAAAGACCTGGTTGCAATGCCGTGTCTGCCGGCTTCTCCGCACGCGGCTCATCCACCTGCTCGATCACCTGGAAGGGCAGGACGTTATTGCAGACATAGCTGCTCTTGCCGTTCCAGACCAGCTTCACCTCGCGCTTATCCTCAAAGAGCAGAAAACGGCACTTATCCGGCAAGGGCTTGTCCGCCTCAATATAGCGGCTGATCTCCTGTTGTTCCTGTTCGGTCAATCGCGGCATGAAGGTCCTCTCCTATTTACAACCTTACAGCCATGAGCCAGGCGGCAAACCCCGCAAAGGTTTCTCTTTTTGTAGCAAAATCGCTTCGTGGGAGACAGGGTAGCACAAATTTCGGTGGAATATCAATTTTTGCCAGAATTTTAATATACTGAGCCTTCGATGACCAGCTGCCACCTTTCTGGGAAGCCTATACTCGCAGGGCCAGCAGTGCCCGGTAGCAGTGCGCCAGAGGTCCTCTCAAAGGGTCTGTCGGCCTTCTTCTGGCCAAGACGGCCCGCCGGGAGCACCGGCACCCAAAATGCCTCCTCAGCCCCGAGAGTTATGGACTGATGGGATCATGCCGTCATCTTTCTATCTCAACAGTCCACATCGCCAGCTCTTGTGGAAGCTGCAATACCCACTACGCAGGTAATGCCCGGACGCGTCCGGCAGCGGCGCCATGTGAGTGCCGTCATGGTAGGTCACGCCGTTAGGAACGCCCATGGCATTGCCAAGCCTCATGGTCATAGCCTACCGTCCACCACGGAGCCCGGCAGACCCGGCACCGCCATTTGATGCAGCCGTCCATGGACTCGCACCGGGGCTCCAGGTTGCAGCCCAGGTTATCGGCGCAGGTGAAACAGGAATGCAACCCGGGGAGGGTTTCAATTTTCTCAGCCGCCAAAGAGGTCATCGCCTTGCCTCCAATAGAAGAGGAGGCCCGAAGGCCCCCGGTTATGGATTATGCCGCCTCCTGCATAGCGCCGATAATGACCCGCCCCCTAGCCGTGATCCTCAGAGCGTGACCCTTGCAGCCGGTGATGCCGCCGCCGTTTTCTACCAGCCCTTCCTTAATCGCTATGGACACCCGCTTAGAGACGCC
>QYQD01000080.1 GCA_007280345.1 Deltaproteobacteria bacterium
AACGTGGACGTCGTGGAAGAGATGGTCAGCATGATCATTACCCAGCGGGCCTACGAGGTCAATTCCAAGGCTATTCAGACCGCAGATCAAATGCTTGAACTGGCGAACAATATTAAACGATAGGTAGTGTAGCTTATCAGCAGTCAGCGATCAGCTTTCAGCCGTGAAGTTAGAATCTAGGAGTCAGAAGGCAGGAGCCGGTAGTAATGAATATTAGGAAAACAACAACAATCGGTATAATCGGCCTTTCCTTCCTTATTCTGCTGGGCGTGTTACAAGCCCCGCCGGCCCTATCTGGAGAAGGTGAGGGGGGGCGCCCTCCCTACACTCTTACGCAGGAATACATCGAATCTATTTACAAAGATTTTGTTTATGCGCATATGCCCTGGCCCAGGGAAGATGTGGTTATTTCGTGCGTACATACCGGTGAGGTAATAGTAATACCGGGCAGCCAATTTGCTTTTGAAGTGACACCGCCGAACGGCTCATACCTGGGGGATACGGTCTTAAGAGTGGTCTTCAGGGTTAACGGGCGGGAAGTAAGAAAGGTACGCATCTTTGGGCATATTGATATCTATAGGGAGGTGGTCTGTATGACTCGCTCTATGCGAAGGCACGAGGTTATACGGGAGGACGATTTGTGTACGGCGCGCCGGAATATATCACGGATCAGTGATGCAGCCATAAGTAATATAAGAGAGATGGTTGGCAAGAGACTGGTCAGTTCAGTGCGGGCCGGGGAAATCATGAAGCAGGGCATGGTCGAGCTTACCCCCATCATAAAAAAAGGAGATCGGGTTGCAATAATAGCGGACACAGAGATGTTGTTAATTAGGGCCCGGGGAGAGGCCATGGAAGGGGGGGCAGCGGGTGAGATGATCCGGGTGCGCAACAGTAAGAGTAAAAAAGAGGTCTATGCCCGGGTTATAGACGCATCAACCGTTCAGGTGGAACTTTAAGTGTGGGGTGGAGCGCCATGAATAGCTTGAGACGGTTTATGACTATTATAGTCCTGAGCCTGGTTCTGGCGGGCTGCGCAGGCATGATGCCTGAAGATAAATCGCTTATGTCCTCTATTGCGCCCGATATGCCTTCTCCGGAGCCGGAACCGCATAGGCTGGAAGGGGCTATCTATGCCCAAAATATGCCGGTAAAGATTTTTAGTGACTGCCGGGCTCTAAATATAGGGGATATTGTCACGGTCAATATCGTGGAGACCTCCAATGCCTCCAAGAAGGCCGCTACTAAAACCGGCCGGAGTACCAGCGTAAAGGGCGGCATTTCCGCCATGCTTGGCTATGAAGGGGCTATAGAGGATAGAAACAGCAGGTTCAGTGGCAGCAGTATGATCGAAGGCGGTATCGCCAGCGATTTCGATGGCTCAGGCTCAACCAGTCGGAATTCGACGGTAACGGCCTCTATCTCTTGTCGGGTGGCCAATGTCTTACCCAATGGAAATCTGGCCATTCGTGGATCCAGGGAGGTTCGGGTTAACAATGAAACGCAATACATGATATTGACCGGGGTTATTCGTCCCGAGGATATTGCCGCGAATAATTCCATTCTATCATCTTATGTTGCCGATGCCCGCATTACGTACACGGGCCGGGGTGTCCTGAGTGAAAAGCAGAGCCCGGGTTGGCTGGCGCGCATATTGGATTATATATGGCCGCTATAGGAAGCTCAAGGCTCAAAGCCCGGATGAAGTACAAGCCTTTGAAATTAAATAAGAGGTCGTCCATGAACCAACTGCAACGGATTCTTCTAGCCACTCTTATGACGCTATTCTCATTCGTATATCTTGCCGGTTCGGCTCAAGCCGCCCGGATCAAGGATATTGCCTTTTTCAAGGGGGTGCGCACCAATCAGTTGGTTGGTTATGGGCTGGTAGTCGGCCTGAACGGTAGCGGTGATAGCGACCAGACCAAGTTTACAGTGCAATCTATCGTAAATATGCTGGAGCGTATGGGCGTACATGTCTCAGCCAAAGAGGTAAAGGTCAAAAATGTAGCCACGGTAATGGTTACTGCCCAGTTGCCGCCATTTGCCAAGGCGGGAAGCAAACTGGATATCCTGGTATCCTCAATAGGAGACGCCAAAAGCCTCCAGGGAGGCACTTTACTCTTGACGCCCCTTAAGGGGGTCGATAGTCAGATTTATGCCCTGGCCCAGGGACCTGTATCTGTGGGCGGATTTGCCGTAGGCGGCGCGGCCGGGGGTGGTGTCCAGAAGAATCATCCTACCGTAGGGATGATAGCGGCAGGGGCAAGCGTAGAAAGAGAAATTCCATACACCCTTGGTTCTCAGAAAGAGATAATAATCGGCCTCTACCGCCCGGATTTTACCACTGTAACCAGAATGAGCGCAGCAATTAACAAAGAGGTGGGGATGGCTATTGCTGAATCAATAGATGCGGATGCGGTGAAGGTTACGGTGCCTGAATCTTTATCCGAAGATGTAGTCAAACTTATGGCCCGACTGGAGATGGTTGAGGTCAGACCGGATATTGCCGCCAAGGTGGTCTTAAATGAAAGGACCGGTACGGTAGTTATCGGTGAGAACGTGCAGCTATCCCGGGTAGCCATAGCCCATGGGAATCTTAGTATCCAGATCAAGGAAAGGAAGATAGTCTCTCAGCCCCTTCCCCTTGCCAAAGGGGAGACGGTAGTTACTCCGGAGTCGGAGGTCGCCGTAAAGGAAGAGGCCGAAAAATTGCTCCTGCTTGAGGAGGGGGCGAGCATTGGTGAGGTAGTTAAGGCCCTTAATGCTATCGGAGTTACACCGCGTGATCTGATCATTATCCTGCAGTCCTTGCGGGCGGCCGGGGCATTACAGGCGGATTTAGAGATTATTTAGATATAAGCTTTCAGCCTTCAGCTTCTGGCTGCTGACCGTTGATAGCTTCAATTTGAACTTTGGATTTTGACATTTGAAATTCGGTTAGGGGGCCTATCGTGGCAGATAATATCTCCATACCTGCTGAAAGCAGCAAAATCAAGGTGATAGGGCAATCGGCCGATAAGCGTACCAAGGACGAAAGGTTAAAGGTGGCGTGTGCCGAGTTCGAGTCGCTTTTTATCCATCAGCTATTAAAGATGATGCGTGAGGCAGTTCCTAAAACACCCCTTTTTCATGGGGGTCCAGGTGAGGATATTTATACCTCTATGTTTGACCAGGAAGTGGCCAGGAAAATGGCTGAGGATAGAGGGATTGGCCTGGGGAAGCAGCTTTATGAGCAGGTTTCAGAGGCGGTAGCAAAAACCAGGAGAAGCGAAATCCCCGGTTCAATCGGACGTGAGGGCTTGAAAGACAAAGAAACAAATGGGGTAAACAAAGATGGCGCCCAAAAGTGATGATCGTAAGTTGCTTCTTCCCATAGGAATATTTGAACTCCTGGAAAAAGAGGTGGGTTTTTACCAGGAACTTTTGAGGTTACTGGACAAAGAGCGTGAGTGCCTGCATAGTCTCTCTATAGAAGATCTCTGCGCTATAAGCAAGGCCAAGGAAACAGAGATATTGAAGATAAAGGTAGTAGAGGAGAACCTGAAAGATATTACGGCCGGGCTTTTCAAAAATCACGGTTATGTGTCGGAAGACACCACAATAACCGCACTGATGGAGGTTGCCGATAAAAAGCAGGCCGGGATACTTAAGAATTATCTGGCCATTCTTACTGCCTTGAAGGAAGACATACGGGAGCGGAACGGCAACAACAAACGATTCATCGAGGAAACCCTGGAGGTTATAGAAGATTCCCTGTCCATTCTGATGCCGCCCCGCAACGCTCCTTTTTATACTTCGCAGGGGAAGAATGCGCGTTGTTCATGTAATGCCAATGTCTTAAGCAGAGAGGTGTAAGGCATGAGCGGTGTAAATGCCGTACTAAGCATAGCCAGGACGGCCCTTCTTACCCAGCAGATGGCCGTTGAGGTGACCAGCCATAATGTGGCCAATGTAAATACGCCGGGATACTCCCGCCAGCAATTGGTTATGGAGCCGAATAACTCCACCACGATAGGGTTAGGACAGATCGGAACAGGCGTTCAGGGCCAGGCCATAATCCGGTACCATGACAAGTTCATGACTGCGAAGGTGAATCAACAGGTGTCCTCTATGACCGGTTTTGAGGCCAAGAAATCGAGCATGAAGGTTGTAGAAACGCTTTTTAATGAGACCACGGAGGAAGGGCTTAGTAAACTTTTAGGAGAATTCTGGGCAGCCTGGCACGACTTAGGCAATAACCCTGCCGGTAAGGCCGAAAGGGCTACGCTGGTCGGGCGGGCCGGATTACTGGTCGATCACTTTCAGAGTCTGTACAGCGACCTGATGCGCCTTAGCACGGATATGGATATTAATCTTGGCGCGGGGATTGAAGATGTCAATTCCCTTACCGGACAAATCGCGGATCTCAATGTGCAGATTATAACGGCCGACAAGGGTGTAGGTGCAGCCAATGATCTGCGGGATAAGCGTGACTATCTGGTGCGGCAACTGGCGGAGCTTATGGATATTAATTACTTTGAGATAGGTAGCGGCGCCTATACCATTATGTCCAATAGCGGGCATATCCTGGTGGAAACCGATCGGTCCTGGGACCTGGAACTGAATGGTGGCCAGGTTTACTGGGTCAGCAGTACCGGGGCAGAGGTGGAGATGAGGAGCGGTGATTTGCAGGGAGGAAAATTAGGCGGCTGGTTGGCGGTTAAACAGGAGATTATCCCCGATGTATTGGGCAAGGTGAATAACCTGGCCGAGTCCTTTATCAGAGAGGTGAACAGCCAACACAGTCAGGGTATAGGGCTGGCGCCATTTACCACGGTGACCGGCGCTTATGCCTCTACCAATAGTAGTGAGGAGATAGGGACTGTTGACTCTGGGTTGTCTTTCTATGACGTGGTGCAGGACGGTTCCTTCAATTTATGGTTGTATGATAGCAACGGCGACGTCATTGGGGGGGCAGCCAATAATATTACGATAGACGCGGATGTTACCACATTGGATGCCCTTGCCGCCACAATTGATGGCATTTCGGGTTTTGACGCATCGGTGAGTGGCGGAAAACTGACCATAAGTGTTGATACCGGCGATGAGCCGACAGCAGTTGGTTTTGGCTTCTCTGATGACACCTCTTCTGTTCTGGCGGCCCTGGGCATTAATACTTTTTTTGACGGCTATGACTCCGGGTCAATAGCCCTTAACTCAGTTATCACCGATAATACAGATAACATCGCAGCGGGGACTATAAATTCAACGGGTGACTATAGCCTTGGTGATAATGAAAATGCCCTGGCCCTGGCCGACTTGCAGATTCAGAACGTGGACATCGGCGGGCAGTCAGCAACCTTTGACGACTATTATAATGCCTTGGTGGGAGAAATCGGCATTACAGCCCGGGGGTATAATAACGGCTATGATTTTAGCCGGAACATGGTTAATCAGTTGAGTCAGTTGCGCGATTCTGTCTCCGGCGTTTCTCTGGATGAGGAAATGACTAAATTAATCCAGTACCAACAGGCATACTCGGCTGCGGCCCGGTTAATCCAGGCCTCGGATGAGATGATGCAAACCCTTCTTTCTGCAAAATAGGAGTAATCGGCCATGCGTATAACTATGAATAATATCTATGGTTCGATAATCAGCAATCTGGATAAATTAGCCGATGATATGCGTACATTAAATGAGACTATCTCCTCCGGTAGGAAATATACTACACTTTCCGATGATCCTGTGAGTTTAATCAGCGCCCTGGGAATACGGTCTATAATTGATGAAACGAAACAGTACGAGCGTAACGTCACCTATGGCATATCGTGGACAGACAGTGCAGAGATTGCCTTGAGACAAACGGATGAGATCCAATCCCGGGCCCGGGAGATAGCCGTTCAGACGGCTAATGCCACGCAGAGCGCGGCTACACGGGCTTCAGCGGCAGTAGAAGTCGGGCATCTGATTGAACAGATGGTGGCCCTGGGAAATTCCCAGGTAGCCGGGGAGTATATCTTTAGCGGACAGAAGACAAATATATCTCCATTTACTTACGATTCGGTAGCAGGTACGGTTACCTACAATGGTGACGAGAACGACATAGACATTCGGGTGGGCCGCAACAACAGCGCGACCATCAATAAAAACGGCAAAGATGCCTTTATGGACGGCAATGAAACATCCAACCTTTTTACCTATCTTATTGACTTGAAGGTGGCCCTAGAGGGCAACAATGTGACTGGAATTCAGGATAGCCTCGGCAACTTAAGCGATGCCGCTGATTATATCAATGAGAAGATAGCCGATTTTGGGGCGAAACGTAATAAGTTGGATATGAAAAAATATATATATGCCGAATTACAATTAAGCAACACAGAAAGATTGTCCGATATAGAAGATACAGATTTAGCAGAGGCTATATTGAATCTGAAGACCAAGGAGGTTGCCTACCAGGCGGCCCTGACTGCGGCCTCAAAGGTTATGCAGCTCAGTCTTGTTGACTTCATGCGATAATAGGTGATTTTCTCACCATGGAGGGTGAATGCTGGTCTTAACGAGGAAAAAAGGCGAAAGCATCATTATTGGCGATGATATTCGTGTCTACATAGTAGATGTAAAGGGGAAACAGGTCAGATTAGGAATAGAAGCCCCTCCCAATGCGCCGGTACACCGTGAGGAAGTCTATAGAATTATTCAACTTGAGAATCAGTATGCGGCGCGGGAAGCGCCACTTGATTTAAATCAGGCTTCAGATGTTTGGAAAGAAGAAGGCGGTAAGAATGAAAAATGAGACTAACTTGAAATTAAAATCAGTTGACGAAGAGCAAAAGATAAAACTTAAGACCACAAGATTTGGTGAGCTTGAAGTACACCGGGAAAATGTCATACATATGCCCGGCGGAGTCCTGGGTTTCCCGGGTTGTAAGGATTATATCCTGGTGCCACACAAGGAGAATTCACCTTTCGTATGGTACCAGTCGTTAGACGATCCTGCCCTGGCTTTTGTGGTTGTTAACCCTTTTATATTTAAGCCGGATTATGATGTCCTGATAAGTCCTGCACTTACGGAGAGCCTGGGTGCGGAAAAAGTCGAAGAACTGGAATTGCTGGCTATTGTGACCATACCTAAAGACCGGCCTCAAGACATGACCGCCAACCTGCTGGGGCCGATCGTTATCAATCCGGTCAAGAGACTGGCCAAACAGATTGTGCTGGACCCGGAACGTTATAGCACCAAGAATCCGATCCTGCCCCAGAAGAAATAGGATTTTTTATAATGAATGGATAGCCAGGCTTTAGCCTGCGTAATCTACGCACCCTAAGGGGTGTTACCAATTGAAATGCTGGATGATACAAAATTAAAAGCCGGAGAAAAATCTCCGGCTTTTAATGGGGTAGGAGGAGGGGCTACCTATGCGAGGTCCTAGATCAGGTCTGAGATCATCTTATCGGCAATTCCCCGGGCATCGACTTTGTACTGTCCGCTTTCGATCTTTGATTTAAGCTCTTGTACCTTTTCGGCACGAACATCCGGGGTGTTTTCCAGAACTTCTTGTATTTTTTGGATATCCCGGGATGCCGCAGAGAGTTCCACTTTATCTGTAGCCTGAGACTGCTCAGCGGCGGCTTGCTTTTCTCGTTCAGCTTGCTGAGCTCCCTGCGCAGCCTGGTTATTTTGTACATATTGAGCTACATTTTCTTTGGTGTTAATGTCTGTTATCTTCATCAATCAAATCCTCCCTCAAGCCAGGTTTTCTTGGACTACTAGTTCAGTAAGTTCGAAAAACCTTTTTTGCAGGTATTCGGAATCTTCAAAATTAACACATTTTACTACTTCTCGGTCTTTCTCATCAATTACTTTAAAAATAATATTTGATCCTGTTCCCTCTTTCTGGATATCCAGCGGGCGTCCGTATTCCTGGCTCAACTTGTTCAGAATTTCACGCTCAAAACCACTCCAATTCTGCTTATGGGTGAGCCTGTCAATCACTTCAGACGCTACGTCTTTAATAACCTGCCGTTTCTTGGCTTCTGCAGATATAGAGATGCGGTCTAACTGTTCCTGTTCCTCATTTTGCTGGACCTTGTTCAGGTTGTGGGTATGGCTAATTTGTCGGCCGTAGGCTCTTATTACATTTTGAATATGGTAATTGGTTATATTCATGTATAGCTCACCTTTCAATCCTCTTATCGGCAGTTCCTTGAATAACTTTAAAAGGATTTCAAAGCAGTTGCCATTTCTTTGATATTGTGATATAAGTTATAAATACTCAGGATTAAAGATGGCTGATAATCAATCTCTCACCATTTCACTACGTTCTTATATAAGGGCGCAAGTCCTGCTGGTGAATTTAAATACCTCCCCGAGGGGATCTATCTTACCTGCCGCTAATTCAGAAAATAAAAGCACGCTTGCTCCTGTCGTTGACTTTAATCGCAGGGGTCATTCCTTGGTTTCGGCCTACTTTATTAAGGCCTATCAGCGACAGGTTGAATTAGCCGAACAAGGATCACAAGTAAACAAAGTCAACCTCTTCGTCTAATTTTTCCTCTTTCTTGCTATCCCTGACCGGCTCCGCTTGTTTTTTTTGCCTAATTTGTGTATATAACTCCTCGTAGTGAAAGAATTACGCGATGATCGATACTGTTTTGCCTGTGGACCTGCAAATCCTATTGGCCTTAAGATAGTCGTTGACTACACGGGAGGCGGAGCGGTAAGCACACTCACCTTACAAAGAGTGCATGAAGGCTGGGCGAATGTTATACATGGGGGGATAATCTCAACCATTCTTGACGAAATTATGGCCCATGCCGTCTATTATTATCTCGGTCCTGGAGTAACCACAAGTCTTAAGGTGGACTTTAAATCTCCCCTTGCCCCGGGTGAGACCATTATAGTCAGGGGTTGGATAAAGGAAAAAAGAAGTCGGGCGGCTATAGCATCGGCGGAGATAACTACTGAAAAAGACCAGCGCCTCATAGCCAGCGGCGAGAGTTATTTTATCCTGCTTTCGCGCAAAAATAAGGAGAAGGGTTATGCTTGAAGTAAAGGATTTATGGGTTGAGGTGGAAGGTCGGGAGATCCTTAAGGGTGTAAATCTGAAGATTGAGCAGGGGGAAACCCATATCCTATTCGGGAAGAATGGTTCTGGGAAGACAACACTCCTTCTGACTCTCATGGGCTTTTCTCGATACAAGATTATAAACGGCGCTATAATTTTTAAAGGGCAGGACGTCACCGCCTTTTCTCCCCATGAACGGGCCAAGCTAGGTATGGGAATCTCTTTCCAGAGACCGCCTACCTTACATGGTGTGCGTCTGCGGGATATGTTGACCATTTGTGGTAACGGCAGTGGCCGGGGTGAGATATTGGCCACACAATATAATTTTGCGGAGTTCCTGGACCGTGAAGTAAACCGGGGTTTTTCCGGCGGAGAGATCAAAAAGAGTGAGCTGCTGCAGCTCCTGGCCCAGGATCCGGATCTCGTCCTCTTAGATGAGCCGGAGTCCGGTGTGGATGTCGAAAACTTAAATGTCATCGGTCAGATGATCAAAGAACTTCTACAGAAAAAGCTCAAACGACATCGGCAGAAAGCCGGCCTTATTATCTCTCATACCGGTTTTATTCTGAATTACCTGGAGGCAGATAAGGGACATATACTCCTTGATGGCAAGATTCATTGTCAGGGTAACCCTAGGGAGATCTTTGAAGAAATACAAAGACATGGCTATGAGGAGTGTGCAAGATGCAGAAGATAGAAGAAAGGGCAAGAGAGGCCCTGAAGAAAAAAGCCACTTATGGGGAAGATATAGAACTGGAAAAATTTGTCAGGCAGGCCGAACCTGTTTCTTATGCTAATCTTGACCCGGAAGAGCAAAAAAGATTGCGTCAGACCGGTTTTGACTTGAGTAAACAAGAACATTCGGGTGCGTTTTTTCAATCAGACTGTTCCGTCGTCCACTGCCAGTCAACCTACAAGGGCCTTGAAGTATTACCGGTCACCGAGGCCATCCAGGACCCTGAAAAAATTAAAGATTACTGGTGGCGGGCAGTAAGTGTCGATACAGATAAATATACGGCAGTATCGGAACTGGACCTGGATAATGGGTATTTTATCCGCGCCCTGCCTGGAGAAAAGGTTATTTATCCCGTACAGGCCTGCCTGTATATCCGCAAGGAAAAATTCGCTCAGCATCTGCACAACATCATCATAGCCGAAGAAGGCTCTGAACTGCATATCATCACTGGCTGTACCATTTCTCCTCATCTGGTCTCCGGCCTGCACATCGGCGTATCTGAATTCTATATCAAAAAGGGGGCTAAGCTCACCTTCACCATGATTCACAACTGGGGCGAGGACGTCTATGTACGCCCCCGCACCGGTGTTATCGTCGAAGAAGATGGCGTCTTCATTTCTAACTACATTTCGCTCAGACCGGTCAGGTCCCTGCAGGCCTATCCATCGGCCATTCTGGCTGGGCGGGGGGCGATAGCCCGTTTTAATTCCATACTGGTAGCGCCACCAGGCAGCGAGCTCGATATTGGGGCCAAAGTCATTTTAAAAGCGCCTGGAACAAAGGCTGAGATTATCTCGCGGGCTATATCTGGTGGTGGAAAGATCATTTCGCGCGGCCTCCTGGTGGGCGAAGTGCCCGGCATAAAGGCCCATTTGGAATGCAAGGGGCTGATACTGTCTGAAAAGGGAATTATCCGGGCCATACCTGAGCTGGAGGGGCAGACCGCCGGAGTAGATATGTCGCATGAAGCGGCAGTAGGAAAGATCGCTCAGGAAGAGATTGAATATCTCATGGCCAGAGGACTAAGTGAAGAAGAGGCTACCTCCACCATTGTCCGGGGATTCCTGAACGTCCAGATAGACGGATTACCTGCGGAACTGCAGGCTGAGATAGATGCCGCTGTTAAAGAAAGCGAAAAGGCTTTGATCTGAACCGCCTCCGGCGGTTCATTTCAGATTTTTCAACCGCCGCTACAACTTTTTGCAGTGCGCACGGCGATATCCTCCGGAGTGGCAGGACGGATTTCTTCTACTGAAATGTGGGCATAAATGGGATGGTTGGCGCCAAGATACCGGCCTTTAGGGATTGCGATTTCAAAGGTATCTCCTTCTTTAGTCCCCAACAGCTTCTCTTCTATGGCCGGGATAATGCGGTCATATCCGATTAGTAGCTTGGCCCGGTAAACGTTAAGTTTCTCCTCCGGGACCGCATTTTCCTCAAAGCGTACCGTATATTTTATAACTACATGGGTATTCGGTCCTACTTTTAGCATTATTGCTCCTTAAAAAACCTATTAGTCCTTATCTTACTTTTTACCACGCAGAATCTCGCCAATTTTGTTTACTACCTCATCTGGTTCGGGAAAAAAGCCCAGGGCCTTTCTCGAAAATAAAATCTCGCCGTCAACCCGGACATCAAAGACGCCCCCATCGCCTTTTATGAGGACAGGTTCTATATTAAAAGCCGCTTTAATCTTATCCGCCAGCCTGGCGGCCCTGGGGAGAAAATTTCATCTGCCGCAGTATTCAATCACAATTTCCATATGTTGTCCTCTTATGTACAAATCATTATAAAAAATCCAGGTCTTATGCAAGCAAAATCTAACAGATTTTACATTTCAGCGACCAAAACTTCTCCCAAAGTACATTCCGGCCGGCTCAAGTTCTAATCCGCTTAATAAATTTTTCGGCCAAAAACCGCCATTCCTTTAATCTCAAGGCATAAAGTAGAAAGAGATACGTAAACCCGGCAAAAGCTATAGTAATCGAAAGAGAGAAAAGCTCCGGCCGGAGGCCATGTCCCCAGATGCTTTCAAGCCACCCGTGCACATAATATACAATCAAGCCCATAGCCGCCGAGGCCATAAGCACCTTGGCCAGAGACTTAAAAAGATAGCCCAGGGCATAGCCTTCTACCTTTCGATACAGGATAAGGCTTAGGAATATAAAGTTCATAATCATGGTGATTGATGTGGAGAAGGCGATGGCCTTGTGCTGGAAATGGCCTATAGTCAGGGTGACCACCAGGATATTAACCACTACGGCCATAAAACTCGCTATAACCGGGTATTTTGTATCGTTTAAAACGTAGAAGACCGGGACAGCGATCTTTACCGAGGCATAGGCAAAAAGACCGATAGCGTAAAAAGATAATGCCTCCGCCGTGCGCAGGGTATCATAACCAGTGAAACGCCCGTGCTCGAAGATTAACTTTATAATCGGCTTGGCGAGTATTACCAGCCCGCAGGATGCCGGTATGGTCAGGGCAAAGGCCATGACCAGAGAAGAAAGATAAGCGCCTTTAAGCTGGTTTAAGTCTTTATTAGATGCATGGCGCGAAATCACCGGTAGCGTGGCAATGGAAATAGCCACTCCAAAGACTCCAATCGGAAACTGCATCAGGCGGAAGGCGTAATTAAGCCAGGAGACACTCCCTTGCTCACAACTGGCCGCAAAGTAAGTATTTATAAAGATATTAATCTGGGTGGCGGAAAGGCCGATAATAGCCGGGATCATGAGCTTAACTACCCGGCGCAGGCCTTCGTCCCGAAAAGAAAACACGGGCCTAAGGTGAAACCCCACCTTGTAGAGGGACGGCAGTTGTATGGCGAGCTGCAGGAATCCTCCTATAAGTGTGCCTACGGCCATGCCCACGATGGCGGGCTGACCGAAACGAGGAAAAACAAAGGCCAGAATAACGCCGCTGACAATGGAGCCAAGGTTGAAAAAGGCAGAGGACATGGCCGGGATAAAAAAATACCCCTTGGTGTTAAGCATGCCCATCACTGCCGCAGCAAGTGAGACCAGAATAAAGAACGGAAACATAATGACGGTCATGTCTCTGGTCAAAGCAATTTTCCCCGGTATCCTGGAAAAATCAGGGGCCATCAGCGTTATGATGTCCCCGGCAAAAAATATACCGAGTAAAGTCAAAGTGCCTACGATAACAAAAAGGGTGGTCAGGACGTTGTTGGCCAGCTTCCAGGTCTCCTTAGGGCCTTTTTTCTGGTCATAGTCGGTAAAGACGGTAACAAAGGCCGAGCTTAATGCGCCCTCGGCAAAGAGATCGCGCAGAAGGTTGGGGATGCGGAAGGCTACGACATAGGCATCGATGAAATAACCGGCCCCGAAAAGGCCCGCCAGGACCTGTTCCCGTATAAGGCCCAGGATGCGGCTGGCAAAGATCGCCACGCTGACCGATCCGGCCGAACGGGCTATCTGAGCCGTGTCCGTCTCTTTCGATTTCGGATTTCGGATTTCGGATTTCGGATTTTCCTTTGACATAGACCTTTAATGTACCCTTATTTATTTAAACCACTTGCGAATTTTATTTGAGCCATTCTACGGGAGTAAGGGCCGTCAATCAAGTAAAAATGAAGGGCCTAAAGTTTTCTTGACTCACGGTCAGGCTTTGTTATAGTGCTGGAGTCAAAAAACAGAGCATTCCGGGGGCTGTTTTGGAAAAGGAGTGGCATAAACACGATCCAGATTTATTAGCGCTGGAAAAGTTGCAGAGAGAGACAAATCTGCATCCCCTGATAGCGCTTTTTCTCTGTAACCGCGGCATAAAGGATACAGCCGGGGCGCACAGCTTCCTGCATCCTTCCCTTAAAGACCTTCCCTCACCCTTCCTGCTCAAGGATATGGATAAGGCGGCGCGCCGCCTGGCCGATGCAGTACGTCGCCATGAAAAGATATTGATCTATGGCGATTATGATGCGGACGGGGTCACGGCCACCGCTGTCTTGTGGCTTTTTCTAAAGAGAATAGGGGCTACCGTTTCTTATTATATACCAGACCGAGTCCGTGACGGTTACGGTCTTAAGACGGAGATACTAAGGCGTTTTCTGGATGATAAACCGGACTTGCTTGTTACCGTGGATTGCGGCATCTCCAACCATGAAGCCGTTGCTTACGCCAATGAGCAGGGTATAGAGGTCATCATTACTGATCACCACTGTGTGCCGAATGTGCTTCCTCCGGCCCTGGCTGCGGTCAATCCAAAGCAGCCGGACTGCAATTATCCGGACAAAGATTTGGCCGGTGTGGGGGTGGCCTTTAACCTGATTATGGCCCTGAGGCGGGTACTGTTTCATGACTCTACGGCTGGTGCATGGTCGGACCGGGAGCGTCCTAATCTCAAAGAATATCTGGATCTGGTGGCTATCGGGACCATAGCCGATATGGTGCCTTTACGGGGTGTAAACAGGATACTGGTCAAAGAGGGATTGAAGATCATTGACAGGGCCACGCGGCCCGGGATTGCCGCTCTAAAGGCGGTCAGTTCGGTCAACACTACAAAAGTCTCATCCTGCGATATAGGCTTTCGGCTCGCTCCACGGTTAAATGCCGCGGGCAGAATGGGCTCCGCCGATGATGCCTTTGCTTTACTCGTGACTGAAGACGGCGGCCGGGCTGAACTGATAGCCTCCGGTTTAGACCAGGCTAACTGCAGGCGCCAGGCCGCGGAAGAAGATATGCTCACGGAACTTACCGGCTATATTACGGAAGAGGTGTTGCAGACGGAAAAGGCCCTGGTCTATGCCTCACCGCACTGGCATAGGGGGGTGCTCGGTATCGTAGCTTCACGCTTGGCAGCGAAATATGCCCGGCCCACCATACTCTTTTCTCTGGAAGATGGAAAGGCCAGGGGATCGGGCCGGAGCGCCGCAGGTCTTGATCTTTATGAATTACTGACTGAATGTCATGAACTGTTGGATGATTTTGGCGGTCATAAGGAAGCCGCCGGATTATCGCTGCGCGAGGAAAATCTGCCTTTGTTCAAGGAGGTTTTTCAGGCTGCGGTATCTGATAAAGTAACCACCGCGGACCTCGTTCCCAAGCTATGGCTGGAAGACAGCGTTCAGTTGTCAATTTTACGTGAAAAATCCTTTCTTAGTGATTTTTACCTGCTGCCGCCTTTTGGGATGGGGAATCCGAATCCTCTTCTGGACACCTCACCCGTCAAGATTATAGAGCAGCGGTTAATCGGCGAAAAGCACGTAAAATTAAGGGTGCACCAGGACGGGC
>QYQD01000097.1 GCA_007280345.1 Deltaproteobacteria bacterium
GCCCCGGGCCGGACGACGCCCGGGGCTCTCTTTACGTCTCAACCACCCGGCTTAATGGCCGCCGGGGAAGAAGGTGTAGCTGGCCCAGACCAGCAGGCCCAAGCCGACGATCCCCAGGCCGAGGCTCCAACCGATGAGTTTCTTTTCCACCGGCATCAGGGGTTCATACTCCATCTTTCGTAATTCATCCACTAACCGGGGCGCTTCCGGAGGCGAAACACTGGGTGATTCTTCCGGCGGCAATTTGGTTTCTTCTGCCATAACTATCTCCTTTCCTGAAATCGAGCCACTAAAGCGGTTTGATCCCGTGGAAGAAGATCCACGAAATCAGGAGGCCTACCCAGATGATGAACCCAAAGAGGCAGAGGACATAAACTGCCGCCAACCGGCCGATACCTTCTTCCCAGAGTTTCTTGAAGTTGGATACCACCCCGATGGTGAAGAAGGTAAGGACGAAGAATAGGCCTCGGAAAACGTCCAATTCCCCGGTTATCCTCCGAGCCGTTTTGATCACGCCGGGCTGTGCCAGGCAGAGGAACAGCATGAAGAAGAAGGTGAAGGCATAACCGATGACGAACTTGGGGAACCGCTCCCAAATCTCGATGGCCTTGACCCGGCCGCCGGTGCATTCGATCTTGGTGCACCAGATGACGGCCAGGATAAAAGCCCACACGCCGATGAAGACATCGATGAACATCTTCACGGTGGTGGTGGTCATGAGTATCCACCCTTCTTTATAGTTGACCCCTTGAGCCAAGGCCTTGGCTCGAATCAACGATTCCGTAATGGCGCCGCTGGCGATGGCGGCGCCGTCGGTCTTTACGGCCAGGCCCATCCAGGCCGCGGCCACCAGGGGTTCGGCCCACAGGAAGGCCGAGGCCAGAAATGGCAGGAAAATGAGCTCTACCACGGCAAAGATGACCACCAGAGAGGAGACCATGATGGCCACCACGGGCCGGGCCCGGATGGCGGCGCCAGTGGCGATGGCCGCGGAGACGCCGCAGATGGAGATCCCCGAGGCCAGGGGCGCGGCCCATTCCCGGCTAAACTTGAAGTATTTCCGGGCGACGAAATAGACCACAGCCCAGTAGATCAGGTAGGCCTCGATAATGGCGCAGAGCCCCCGGAACATTACCGCAGACGTCATGGCCATAGATTCGGCCGCCTTCACCCCCAGGCCCGCGCCCATGATGACAATGGCGGTCTTGATGTACAATTCCGGCCGGGTGGCCTCCTTCAAGGTCTCGGAAAATTTGGGAGCAAAGTTGCCCACCAGCAGACCGGCGATGAGGGCGGCGATTAAACCCGCTTCCCCCGTGAGCCTCAAGGACCAACCGATGCCGAACTTCTTCAAGACTTGGGCGATATCCGGCATATCCTTGCTGGGAGCCGCGGCAATGTAGGCAAAGTGCCCCAGCAGATAGGAAAGATAACTGAGCCAAAACACCAGGGTAAAGCCCACGACGAACTTCTCGATCCTGGCGCCCATGGCGATGGCGCCCATCAGGACCACGAAGAGGAAGAACAGATAGGTGAGAAAGAGAGAGGTGAGCCCCGCCATGGCTTTAAGCTCCCCGGAAACCGGCGCCAGGGCCTTGCTCACATCAATCCAGACGCTGGTCTTAATCCCCCAGCCCAACAGGTCCACTCCCGCAAAAATTCCCAGACCCAGGATAAAGAGGAAAAGACCCAGGTAAAATGACAACCAGTCTTCGCTGATGCCTTTTTTTCCTTCCATGTCATAACCTCCTGATAATAAATGGAGTTTCTTGGTGGTGGTTGGTCATCGGCACTCCTCCTTGCTTGATGATCCAGGTGACTGGTACCCCACCTTAGTCACCGTTGGAATCTCCTTTCCCGCCTGTTCTTGGCGCGGTCCTGGTCTTTCACAAAGCAAGGAGGGTGCCAACCGCAGAAACCAGAATCGCCAGGGGGGTGAAGATAGGATTTATTAATAAAATAAGTTAGATATGTGCCAGGCGCCGGGGCCTGAGTCGGGCCGGCAAGCCATGGAGTGCTTCCTTGTGGAGGCATTTAAGTGCTTCTTTGGGTTAGCATCTTGGGCGATTTTTCTTTATAATATCGTGTCAATATGGGTTTTTTTCGCCAGTGCTTGATGGTCGAAAGGCAAGGAGTTCCACGCCATGTCCGCATCGAAGCCAACGCCCCAAGGGCGGAAAAAGGCGCGTCCTTACAGGTCGCTCAGTCTCCAACGCAAATTTCTCCTGGGGGTCGGGGTCATCTTCCTGGCCTTTTGCTTAATCATCGCCCTGGCCCTCTACACCCGGGAAAAAAGTCTCCTGGAAGAGGCGGCCCATGAAAAAGCCGAAATGGTCATGGCCGCGGCCGCGGCCACCCGCAGTTACGTCCAGGAGGTGCTGCGGCCCAAGATGTACCAGGTCCTGGGCCAGGACGCCTTTTTGCTGGAAGCCATGTCCACCTCCTACGTCAGCCGGGCGGTGATGGACCGCCTCAAGGAAACCACGCCGGAATACCAGATCCGGCGAGTTGCGCTGCACGCCCGAAACCCCGCTTCCGACCCCGAACCCTTCGAGGCGAAGCTGATCAATTTTTTCGCCGCCCATCCGCACCTGCAGAGCTGGCAAGGCCTCGTCCAGATCGCCGGCCAGTCCAGTTTCGTCCATTCCCGCCCGGTCTATTTCACTCCGGACTGCATGCATTGCCACGGCAATCCCGCCGACGCCCCCCCGGACCTCATTAAGCTCTATGGCAGCAAGCGGGGGTTTGGCTACAAATCCGGCGATATCGCCGGGGTGACCGCGGTGAGCATCCCGGTTGACCTCGCCTTGGCCAAAATCAAGGAGCGGGCCATCTCCATCTTCGGCCTCAGTCTCTTCGGACTCTCGCTGCTCTACGGGGGCATCTTCTTCTTTTTCAATCGGGTGGTAATCCACAGCCTGAGGGACCTGCTGGATATCTTCCGCCATGGCCTGCGGGACGAGAAAGAATTGGAACTGTTGACGGAGGCCAAGGCCAAAGATGAAATCGGCGAACTCACCGCCGCCGCCCAGGTCATGGTAAGTCATCTCCATGACACCCGGCAGCAATTGGAAGAATACACCGAAAACCTGGAAGGCATGGTGGGTCAACGCACCGAAGCCCTGGAGGCATCGCAGCGCCAGTTACAGGAGAAGATCGCGGCGCGCAACCAGGAGTTGCACACCTTGAACACCATCGCCGAACTCATTACCCGGGCGGTCAACCTGGCGGATATTTTGCCCCGGGTATTGCTCCAGACCTTGAAACTGATCCCGGCCCGGGGGGCGGCCTTGTACCTGCTGCGGGACAACCCCACCCGCCTGGAACTCCAGTACCAGGAAAATGCCGGCCACCTTCTGCCCGGCATGGCTGTTGATCCCGGCCAGTATCAGGCCGTTCAGGACGAGGGCGTCACCGACCTGCCCTCTTCCCTGGTGCAAGCCGCGGGTGGCCGCATGAGCTTCTTTGCCTGCCCCGAGGGACAGAATTGTCTGAACGTCCCCCTCGTCTGCCGGCGCCAGGTGCTGGGGGTCATGACCTTTGTGCAGGTGGATTTCAACGAGATCACCCCTGAGAGGCAAGAACTGCTTAATTCGGTGGGCCAGCAGATCGGCATCACTATCGAAAGCCTGCAAAATGTGGAACAACTGGTCCACAGCAAGGACCTGCTGCAGTCGGTTTTCGACGGCATCACCGATATGATGGTCCTCCTGGATCGAGACCTGCGCATTAAGATGGTCAACCAGGCCTATCTCCGGCACTATGGCGTGACCCTGGGAGAGATCCTGGACCAGCCGTGCGGCTCGCCTCCCGCCGACCATCACTGTCCCTTCTCACCAGGCAGCCTTAAAACCGTTTTCCAAACCAAACAGCCCATGACGGAAGAGGTCCAGAGCGGCAAGGGGGAGATTTTCCTGGTCCACTACTACCCCATTGTGGACGATCGGGGCGAAGTGGTCAGCATCGTGCGCAATGCTCAGGATATTACGGCGGCAAAGCACCTGGAGCAACACATCCAACATGCCGAGAAATTGACCTCCCTGGGGCAGCTGGCCGGGGGCATCGCCCACGAAATCAACAATCCCCTGGGGGTCATTCTCTGCTACGCGGATTTACTCAAGGGCCAGCTAGCCGATTTTCCTCAGGGTTTCAAGGATGCGGCCACCATCGAGAAGCATGCCCTCAATTGTCAGCGTATTGTGGCCGATCTGCTGGAATTTGCCCGGGGCCAGGAGACGGAGCGCCAACCCACCGACCTGAACCCCACCATCGAAGAAGTGGTGCGCATGGTGGAGCACCAGTTCCGGCGGCAACACTGCGAAATCGAGCTCGACCTCGAACCAGGCTTGCCTTTGGTGAAGATGGATGCGAACAAAATGAAGCAAGTCTATCTTAATTTAGTGATGAATGCCCGACAGGCGATCAGAGACCGGGGCGTCATCCGCATCAAGACGCGCCACCGGCCGGACGCCGGCAAGGTTCACCTTATCTTCTGGGACAACGGCATCGGCATTCCCCCGGAGATCATTGACCGCATCTTCGATCCCTTTTTCAGCACCAAAAAAACCGGCGAGGGCACCGGCCTGGGGCTGTCGGTCAGTTACGGGATCGTCAAGGACCATGGCGGAGATATCCAGGTGGAAAGTGAGCCGGGCAAATGGACCCGGTTCACCATCGAGTTGCCGGTAGAGGATGCGAGGTAAGATGTGATGCCACAGGAAAGAATCCTGATCGTTGATGATGAAGAGGATATGCTGGAAGGCCTGCGGCGCATCTTCAACCAGCATCTGAGTGCGGTGGAAGTCACCACCACTTCCCGGGCCCGCCAGGCCCTGCGCCTGGTGCGGCAGGTGCCCGTTGACCTGGTCCTGCTGGACATTCGCATGCCGGAGATGGATGGCTTTGAACTCCTGGAGTCCCTCAGGAAAGAGGACCCCTGGCTCACCGTGATCATGATGACCGCCTATGGGAGCATCGAGATCGCGGTGGAGGCCATGCAGCGGGGAGCTTATGATTTCATCACCAAGCCCTTCAATAAAGAACCACTCCTGCGGGCCGTGCACCAGGGTCTGGAACGCAACCGGCTCATCCGGGAGAACCGCCACTTGCGTCTCAAGGTGGCCGACACCGCCGGGTTTGCCGGCCTGGTGGGCCAATCGCCGCCTATGCGGCGCCTCTTTGAGAAAATCCAGGCCATCGCCCCCACCGACTACGCGGTGATCATCCGGGGAGAGAGCGGCACCGGCAAGGAACTAGCCGCCCGGGCCATCCATGCCCTGAGCAAGCGGCAGCAGCGCCCCCTGGTGGCGGTCAGCTGCCCGGCGATTCCCGAACATCTCCTGGAAAGCGAGTTTTTCGGACACCGGCGCGGGGCTTTCACCGGCGCCGATCAGGACCACACAGGGCTCTTTGAAGAAGCCCACGGCAGTTCCCTGTTCCTGGATGAAATCGGCGATATCCCGGTTTCCCTCCAGACCAAGCTGCTGCGAGCCCTCCAGGAGCAAGAGATCAAACCCCTGGGGGCCAGGAAAACCCTGAAAGTCGACGTCCGCATCCTGTCTTCCACTAATCAGGATATCGAAGGAAAAATCCGGGACCGGAGCTTTCGGGAAGACCTCTACTACCGCCTGAATGTCGTGACCCTCAAAACTCCGGCTTTAGTGGAAATCCGGGAAGATATCCCCTTGCTGGTAAACCACTTTTCCCGCCTGGCGTGTTCCGAACTGGGCCTGGCCCCCAAGCGCTTCACCGCGGGAGCCCTGGAGGAACTGATGCGGCGTCCCTGGCCTGGGAATGTGCGGGAGTTGCAAAACCTGGTGCGCCGAGTGGTGATGTTCTCGCCCGAAAGCATTATCCGCGCGGCAGAACTCCAGACCCTGGAGGGGGTTGGCGGGATGCGAGACCAGGTCCGGACCCTCTTGGGCGAGGGGGTTCATGAGGAAATTGAATGGTACAATCAAGCCAAAGAGCGCCTGGTCCAGCAATTCACCTTTAATTATGTCTCGAACCTGTTGGAAAAGACCGGGGGCAATGTCTCTAAGTCCGCGGCCTTGAGCGGCCTGGGCCGGGCCTCGCTCCAGAAAATCATGCGCCGCTTGGGAGTCAAGTCTGACAGTTACCGCGGGGATTAATACCGTTTTCGGTTTTGGGTTTCGGTTAAAAAAAAGCGGAAATGTA
>QYQD01000184.1 GCA_007280345.1 Deltaproteobacteria bacterium
TAGGACATTTCTAAATTGGCTTGACAAGAATCTTATTTGCTGTTGACGAATGTCCGTTTTTATACTAGGTTTTGAGGCCAGTTTTAAAGACGAGGAGCTGCGCTTCATGACTAACCAACCGGAAAAGATCACCCTATCTGCCGGCGGAAAAATCCAGGCACCAGATTATCCCATAATCCCCTATGTCGAAGGGGACGGCATCGGCCCGGATATATGGGCGGCTGCCGTCCGCGTCTGGGATGCGGCTGTAGGCAAGGCCTATGGCGGGCAGCGTAAGGTTTTCTGGCAGGAGGTACTAGCTGGAGAAAAGGCATTTGCACAAAAAAATGCATGGCTTCCACCGGAGACCCTCGACATCATTCGTGACTGCCGGATAGCCATAAAAGGCCCCCTCTCCACACCCGTGGGAAAGGGTATCCGCAGCCTGAACGTGGCCCTGCGGCATGAACTTCAATTATATGCCTGTATCCGGCCCTCCCGGTATTTACACGGACTGCCCAGCCCGGTGAAGCAGCCGGAAAAGGTGGACATGGTCGTCTTCCGGGAGAATATGGAAGATCTCTATACAGGCATAGAATGGCAGGAAGGAACGCCGGAGGCATCCAGGGCAATCTCCTTTATTAAGGAGCTCACGGGCAAAAGCATCCCGCCGGATTCCGGGATCGGCATAAAGCATATCAGCCGGGGCGGAACCAGTCGACTGGTCCGAAAGGCCATAGAATATGCCCTGGAACATAAAAAAAGCAGCGTCACCCTGGTACACAAGGGAAACATCATGAAATTCACCGACGGGGCCTTCCGCCTCTGGGGATACGAACTGGCCCGGGAGGAATTCCCGGAGGCCACTATCACCGAGGAAGAGGTCTCTGCCCAATATGGCGGCAAGCCCCCCCAGGACAAGGTCATTATAAAAGACCGCATAGCAGACGCCATGTTCCAGCAGGTCTTGCTGCGGCCTGAGGAATACAGCGTTATCGCCACACCAAATTTGATCGGCGATTACCTGTCAGACGCCCTGGCCGCGCAGGTCGGAGGTCTGGGGCTGGCCCCCAGCGCCAACATCGGCGATGGTTACGCCCTCTTTGAACCCATACACGGCACAGCGCCGAAATATTCAGGCCAGGACAAGGTCAACCCCAGCGCCCTCATTTTGGCCGGTGGAATGATGTTTGAACACCTGGGCTGGAAAGAAGTCACCGAACTGCTCTACAAGGGCATCCAGAAAACCATCTCGCAAAAAAGGGTAACTTACGATCTGGCCAGGCAGCTACCCGGGGCCGTTGAACTTAAATGTTCAGAGTTTGGCAATGCAGTCATAGAGAACCTGGCTTAGCAGGCATAAGGCTGCTCCTTTCGGCTATAGGACAGCTTTTCTTCCCCTCATCCTGCCTGCTTTGCAGCGCCCCCTTACCCGGCCGGCCGGAGGTACTTTTTTGCCCTAAGTGCATGGGTGGCATCAAGTTCATTCACAGCCCGATATGCCCTGTATGCGGGAGGCCTTTTGCGGCTGAAGAGCAGCCGGAGCACCTCTGCCATACCTGTCTAAGCAAGCCCTATCACTTTGATAGAGCCCGGGCTGTCACCTTTTACGACGGGCCTATACTTGAGGCCATCCACCGATTCAAATTCGGGAAAAAGATTATCCATGCCCGAACCCTCGCCGGATTAAAAAGCGAGGATAGGCTTTTTAGCCTGGATAAGTTTGACCTCTTCGTACCCGTGCCGCTTCACGTAAAGAGACTTCGGCAACGGGGTTTTAATCAGACGCTGCTCCTTCTAAGAGAATGGGCCGGAGAAGAAAAAGAGGAGAAAATAGACTTTACGACCCTGGTTCGCCACAGGTGGACAGAGCCCCAGACAAATCTCAAACACCACGAGCGCCGGAAAAACATAAAAGGGGCCTTTGCCGTAAAAAGGCCGGATAAGGTTCATGGCAAAAACATCCTTCTCTGCGACGATGTCTTTACTACCGGCGCCACGGTAAATGAATGCGCCCGGGTACTTAAAGAGGCCGGGGCCAGGGAGGTTTCTGTCCTGACGCTGGCGCGCGCTATAGCACAATAAGAGGATAAAATGAAGTTCGGCATACTCCAGTTCTCCATAGAAATAGGTAATACGCAACACAACCTTGACCGGGCCGTTACCGGCCTGGAAAACCTGGGCAAACAGGGTGTCCGTTTAGCGGTCTTGCCGGAGATGTGGGCCACAGGCTTTGCTTACGATAAGCTCCCGGCCCTGGCCCGGGAAACGCCCCGACTGCTTAGCGCCCTCCAGTCTACGGCCGGCAACTACAACATGGCCATTGCCGGCAGCCTGCCTGAGGAAGAAAACGGCCGCTATTACAATACGGCATTTCTCCTCGATGGGAAACAAGGTCTAATCGGCAAGTACCGCAAGACGCATCCCTTTCCACCCACCGGAGAGGATCGTTATTTTACCAAAGGCCATGCACTCCCAGTCTTTGAAACCGATTTTGGCAAGGTCGGGATAATCATCTGCTATGACCTGCGGTTTCCCGAGCTCTGCCGCCACCTGGCCGGTAATAGGGCGACGTTTATCATTGTATGCGCGGAGTGGCCCCTGGTGCGCCTCGGACACTGGCAGACCCTCACCACGGCCCGGGCTATCGAGAATCAGTGTTTTGTGGTGGCCGCCAACTGCTGTGGAACAGACGGGAAGACTCTATTTGCCGGGCATTCCCGCATCATAGGGCCGGACGGCTCTATTCTCTTTGAGGCAAACGAAAAAGAATGTCTTGCGTCTATAGAAATTGACCCCTCACAGGTAGAAACAACAAGGAACTTCTTCAATACCGTCCCCTCCCCCGCTTTTGCGCCCTCATCCTATCAGGACAAGATCATGTCCCGGGATGCGGCCAGAGAGCTCATCATGCGCCTTAAAAAGGAAGGGAAAAGAATCGTCTTTACCAATGGCTGCTTTGATCTACTCCACGTCGGCCATGCCCGTTATCTGGCAGAAGCCAGGACACAGGGCGATTTCCTTATAATCGCCGTAAACAGTGATGAATCCGTGCGGGCCATAAAAGGGCCGGATCGGCCCATAAACAATGAGGAGAACCGGGCAGGGCTTCTGGCTGCCCTGGCCACAGTAGATGCGGTTATTTTATTTTCTGAAGAAACGCCATATAATCTGATCGAGGCGCTTAAACCGGATGTGCTCGTAAAGGGGAGCGACTGGGAAGAAAAAGATATTGTAGGCGCCGATATTGTTAAATCCTACGGCGGCCGTGTGGTCCGGATACCACTGATCGAAGGGGCATCGACTACAGGAACCATCGAGCGTATCCTCGGGACGAAGAAGGCAGAAATCGGAATACAGAATACTGACGGCTGATAGCTGAAAGCAGGTAATGGTTGTTTCCGGGGAGCACTAACTTAGAAATATGGTATCAGTTTAGCTGTTTGAAAAAGTATTCTTAAATCCCTCCCAACCTCCCTTTTTCAAAGGGAGGAGAAACACTTCCCCCTTTGGAAAATGGGGAAACGTATTCCCCCCTTTCGGAAAGGGGGGCGAGGGGGGATTTTGGCTCTTATAGCGCCTTGCCTAGGCATATTCTTCAAAAAACCTAAAGTGTTACGAAATATGCTAATCATTACAGGTACGGGACGGTCGGGGACCGGCATGTTCGCCAGGCTATTCGGCGGATACCATGAGTTCCGGGTCGCCTACCTCCTCGATAAATATTTTTCTCTTAAAGACCCCCATGCAAATCCTTTCGACCGCCTTGAAAAAAGGATTATGGCCATAAAGGATCTCCACCAGGGCATTGACCCGGAGTGGTTTATTGATTCGTCCAACCTTTACATTCACTTTCTTGATGCCATCTATTACCTTAACCCGTCAGCCAAAATTATCCTTGGAGTAAGGAACGGCAAGGATTTTACCCGGTCAGGGATCACGCGCAAATGGCATGAACAGAACTCATTTGGCATAGTGCCCCTCCGCAACGACCCTTATTTTGACAGGTGGAATGAGATGACCCTGCTCCAGAAAAACGCTTGGATATGGACGCACAGAAACAGGATTGCCCTGGAAGGGTTAAAGGTAATTCCTGACAGCCAAAGGCTCATCGTAAAGATCGAGGACTGTACAAGCGATGCTACTCTAGATCAGCTTGAACAATTCGCCGGAGTGCCTATAATTGATCGATCCTGGGCCGGGCGGCGTTACAACGCCAATCCCACCTACACCTTCCCGCCCAAAGAGGAATGGTCAGATGCCATGCATAAAGACTTTGACGAGATCGCCGGAGAGATGATGGCCTTTCTGGGATATTAATTTCCATCCATTTAATCGAAGCGGCCAGACTTAAACCACATCCTGGCCAAAAGACCAGTATGCCGGACGACAAAATGAGGTCTATCTAAATATCTTACTTCTTGTTCCTGCGGAAAACCGGCTCAAGGCTGCTCAGTTCAGCAAACCGGATAATATCATCCTTGTATTCCTGCACATACGGACAATCCCATACGGCCAGGATCTTTTCCTGACTCACATAGTAGTGATCCTTGTCTGTCAAATCGTTGAGACTCACACCGTTTGCCGATGCAATACCCTGGACGCCTTCCGGGTCAAATACCTTTTCCAGCACCATCGGAAAAGTCTGTGGCCAGCGGCAGACCCCCGGCCGTTTCTCATATATCAGGCAGCGGCCGGTATCTCTGTTCAAATTCGGGCAAAAAGAACCGCGCGTAAGAATAAGCCCCCATCCCTGACGCCAACGATAAAGAGCGGGCTCCGTCTTGTAGAAGGGCTGATCATTCCGCATTAACGGAGGCTCGGCGTAGGCGTTTGCGGACCGCGTCAAGGTTGTATCTATGCCGGGCAACGGGAAAAGCGGGACCTCTTCTTCAGTCAACGGCAGCTCAAAAAAAGAATTTTCTTCCTCTTCCAGCGGTCCCTGACAGCAAATGGTACAATGATACTGTCCGCAAAGGGCAGAATTTATGTGCCCCAATTCCCGCCTCAGCAGTTCCTGCTTTATCTCCAGAATGGTACCGGCCAGGATATCCAGGGGTTTGTGGTCTAAATCAACGATCAGCCGCCCCCTGTTTTTTAATTCTCCTCTTTTAAATCTTTCGTAGGGTTCAAACACATCCAGATAGTCCTTTAATATGACCTGAGGATTATCATAAAACACACCGTCCAGCGTTATATTTTCTTTTACTTTAGCGACGGTTGCGGCAATGCCCGGCAAACCGGTAGTCAGAAACAGCCCGCTGACCAAAAAGGTAAGGGGTACCAACGGCCTTTTAAGCAGCTCTATACCGGAATACTGATCACCCATTGATTGCTCCATGCTAAAAAATTTGTGGCACTCTACATAATTTCTCCCTTAAAGTCCAAAAATATTGACAAAAGATTAACCACAGAACCACAGAGGACACAGAGTTTTTAAAATTCTTTTTCTCCGTGTTCTCTGTGGTAAAATTCTTTTGCCCTTTTCTCAAAATCGTCTCAGAAACTGCTTTGGAAAACACAGAGATTGCAACAGCACGTGCAAGACCCTTTTTTCTATTAACTGCTTTCTTTTTTTGTTTTCTTGAACAATATTCAGTTTTCTCTGTGCACTCTGTGGTTATTTTTCA
>QYQD01000168.1 GCA_007280345.1 Deltaproteobacteria bacterium
CTCTTTTAGTTCGTTTATATTCCATGAATTGCCTTTTTGTATAATGGCGAAATCAATTCGTTCCCCCTGTGCATAACTATGTCTCCATACAAACCAAGATAACCATCTCACACCTGCATTAATTCCAAGTCTCCAAAGATGTGGTTTAACCAACATCTTTTCTTGGTATAGTTTGTCCTCGGAAAGTTTGTTAGGATCGTGTTTTGATAACTTTGCTTCAAAACTGTGCCAATTCTCTTTATAAAAATTTTTAACAGAGTAGAATGTTGTAACAAAAGAGGCGACTGGGCTGTTACATTTGATTCCCAACTCTTTGATTGTTCTTAGCAATTCAAAACAACAATCCAGATTTTCATAGTACTTGTCGATATGGTTAGGCAATTCATTTGCAAAGCATAACACCGCACCTCCGATGATAGTGTTGTCGCTTTTTGGATTTGGGAGGTATATCCAATAATGTGCGTCAGTATCATGAAGATAAAGCCAATAAAGAAAGGCTAAGGTACCTACATCAGTATTTTTATCGGATTGGATTTTACCATTAGGGT
Source organism: Deltaproteobacteria bacterium (assembly GCA_007280345.1). Classification (GTDB taxonomy): domain Bacteria; phylum Desulfobacterota; class QYQD01; order QYQD01; family QYQD01; genus QYQD01. Next base: position 549 of record QYQD01000168.1, read on the forward strand.
ATAATTCCGTTACCTTATCAAATAACGCATGGGCCTGTGAGAGCAGAAGATTATTATCTTTAATTAGAGAAATGAATTTTTGATTTAAACTCCGCACATTATTAAGTTGGGCAAATTCTTTAAATAACCGATCGTCGATGTCAAAGATATTAGGTTTAAAACTTTCAAAGAAAGGAACTCTCCTTTGATCACCTCTAACAAAAATAGCCGGTTGTTGACGACCGCTTTTAAAAATAATTTCTGAAAAGCGAAGAATATGAAGCTGTGTTGCCGAGTTGGTAAGTTTTAGAAGTTGCCTGCTTTTTTCTCTTTTGATTGTGTCAATGCGTGTCGAATCACATCTGTAGCCACCTCTGACCAAATTCCCTTGATCATCAAAAACACAGATAGTACACCATCTATAATTATCATCTTTTTTCTTAACTTCAGTATTGAGTACCTCTTGGATAAAGGAGACAAAAGATTCTTTTATGGAATTACTATCAATTTGCATGAATCATTCTCCCACCTTTTGCCACCCTTATAACTTGGTCAAATTTTACTTCTCTATTCGCAGCCATAGTACTTTGCCCCAAGACAAAGTCGACATTTTTAATAGTTAGCAAGCCTTGTCTAATTTCATCTGGAGAATCGCCGCTAGCATTAATGGCCTCTGCAATACACATAAGAGCATCGTATCCGAAAGCAGGATAGTGTCCGGGCAATTTGCCAAATTTCTTTTTGTATTTCCCCACAAATTCCTTCTGCTTTTGTGTTATAGGATTTTCCGGATCATAGTTGCTAACAGTTACGTATACTCCATCTGCTGCATTACCGGTCAGTTGTAAAACTTTAGGATCAGCTAAACCAGAGTAGCTAAATAGTTTGGCATTTATCCCAAGTTCCTTAATCTGCTTAATCGCAAGCGCAAGTGAATTATCATAAGCAATAATAGTAATCCCCTCAGGATTAGCAGATTTTATCTTAACAATCTGTGTCTTTACGTCCAGATCTGATTTGCTATAGCTTTCAGATGTCACTACATTAACCCCTCTTTTTTCAAGTTCTTTCTTCAAGGCTTCATAGCCAGTTACACCATAATCATCGTCCAGATGAAGAACACCTACATTTTTCAGGTGAAGCTTCTCTACCATGAATTTTGCTAATTCCTCAGCCTGAATATCAGTAGTGTAATAGTACCTAAAGGCCCATGGACTTAACTCAGTGATTCTCGGTGCTGCTGTCACGGTAGCAAACACCACTATTTTCCTCTGATTTGCAACAGGGATCACCGCTTTTGTAACTGAACTCATAGATACAATGACTGCATTCGGTCTATTTGTTTTCATAAGAGCTTGAAACGCAGATATTCCTTCTTTTGGGTCATTCATACTATCCTGATAAACAATTCCTATTTTTCTACCGTTGATTATGTTGTTAGTGTTAATTTCTTCTACCGCGATATCAATCCCTTCTTTAGTTTCTGTCCCTAAAAGGGAAGCGGTGCCTGTTAACGGCAGTATTGCCCCAATCTTTATTTCGTTGGCCTCTTCTTTTTTCGCACAGCCAACTATTCCGAGGGAGATTACCAGGCCCAGAATCAAAATCCAACAAAGTGTCCGTCTCATAATTCACCACCCCCCTTTATAGGTTTTATCTCCTGCCCATAATGTCCTAACATATTTTGCAAAATCTTATCGTTTTTTACTACAGCTTTTACATAATTGTATAACCTTTTGTACTCAGGCTTCAGCCCAGGACAACTTTCCCAGACTTCACCGCCCTTGATAACCCTCTGTATTCTGCCTTTGAAAACATCTACGCCTGCCCAATTTTTAAGAATCTCAGAGCTAAATAGCGCCCAGGCAAAAAATCCCTCCCCGTATTTCCTCTCTTGATCCGAAAGAACATTCCATGTCCTATCAATATAATCATGATCAACCCATGCCATTTTCTCTTCAGCTTTGTCCGCTCCTTCTTCATTTCCCAATATTCGAATAGATTCTTTTAACCAAGAAGGAAAGGGATCGTGGAAATTCCAAAGTCTTCCATAGGCTTGGTACCAATCATGGTCTACAATTCTATGGTTTGGACCTAATAGTTTATAGGCTTTATCTTTTCTCTTATGCAGATCGAAATAAGGTCTTCCGTAGGCGATTAAATCTATTGCTGCATGCACCCATGCACTTGGCATTTTATAAATCCCTTCGGAACAAAGAGATGGTTATATTTTCTTTAATTTTTTGTTTTAAAATTCATCTGGTGTAATAAACTACCCCGCAGCAGAGCTGCGAGGTATCTCCCCTCCCTTGATGGGCGGGGAAGTTTTCGGATGGAAACCAGTTAAATGCTATTAGGCATGAAATTACGCCTGAATGTCAAGAAATTTTGACCCGCTGAGCACATCTGTCCCAAATAAGATTTTTTTAAGGCTGGATTTGGACAGCATTTATAAAATCTCCCCTGACCCCTCTTTTCCAAAGAGGGGGATTAACGGTATTTTCCCCTTTGAAAAGGGGGAAAATCTATTCTCCTCTTTTGTAAAGACCAGGGGCCAGGGGAGATTTTATGAGAATTTATTTGACCGCAACTTGGTATGAAAGGGAGTCCGAGATGAATAGTTACAAAGCCATCAAATGACAAGCCTCAGCAGGTCTTCGGCTATGATTAATTCACCATCATAATGGCGGCGGCAGGGTTCGATTAAATTGCTATCATCGCAGATTGGATAAAGATGCGTCAGCATCAGCCGCTTGCAACCAGCTTCCGCAGCCATCCGGCCGGCCAGAGAGGGGGTCAGATGCCCTTCCACCTTCATACCTTCGGGACACGAGCACTCGCAGATAAAGAGGTCCGCCCGCCTGGCTAATTGAACCAGGCCGGCTGAATAGTCCGTGTCCCCGGAATAGACTATTGACCGGCCATCTTCTGTATCGATACGGACAGCCAGGCTCTCAGGGGTGTGCGGCACAAGAGAAAAACTCAGTTTCAGACCTCCCGGAAAAATGATCTCCCCTGTGTCTGCCTCCAACTCTTTAACCTGCATGAGGTCTGATGGCGGCGCCACCCAATGGCCAAAGGCGCTTTTCAGGGCCTCATATAACCCGGTAAACCGGCTGTGCGCTAATATAGTGAATGGTACGGTACGCTGGTAGCCGAGGTTATATTTAGTCGCAAAAAGAAAGGGCGCCAGGTCTCCTACATGGTCAGGATGGAAATGGCTCAAGAAAATGGCGTCGATCTTATCAGCGGAAATCCCAACTTTTAGTAGCTGACGCAGCGTACCCGAGCCACAATCGAGAAGCAGTGTATAATTGTTGTACCGAACACAGGTAGCGGGCGCTGCCCGGCGCAGAGACGGAACGCCGGTACCGGAACCAACTACGATAATCTCGATCATTCCCGGCAAAGCCTTTTTCCAGCCTCAAAGGCCTCGGTCAGGGCCACGGGATGTCCCAATATGGTCCCCTTGTGGTCAATCTGGCGATAACCAAGGTATCCCGCAAAGGCGATGCCGATGGATTCAAAAAAGACACGCACTGTAGTAACCGAACAATCGAAAAGATTTTTGCCTTTGGTGCCGCCCACAGACAGGAAAAAGCCCTTGCGGCCGCTCACCTCCGGCGCTGGAATCTGATGGAGATAGGCCTTCTTACACCACAGGGCCTGACAGCGGTCGATCATGGCCTTAAGCTGGGCTGTAACACTGTAGAAAAATACCGGTGAAGCAATAATAATACGGTCTGCAGATTCCAGCCTGGGATAGATCAACTGCATATCATCCTGGACCACGCATTCGCCGGTCTCGTTGCAGGAACCACATTCCACACAAGGAGCAAAGTGGATATCCCGGAGGAAGACCTCTTCAATAAGAGCCCCTGCTTCGGCAGCCCCGCGCAGCATCTCCTTAAGAAGAAGATCGGAATTGCCGCCGGCCCGCGGGCTGGAATAGATGCCGATAACCTTCAAGACCCGTCTTACCTCACCTTCCCATTTTTTTCTTCATATCAGCCAACAATTGATAAGGAATGCGCAGACTCCCTCGTCCCCGGCCCAGTTTAATGCCGGGCTTATAGTCTCCATGATAGTCCGTACCCCCGGTAGGTATAAGATGATGCTTGTTGGCGATCCGTTGATAGCCCCGCGTCTGTTCCGGTGCATGTTCGGTATAGAAAACCTCCAATCCCTTGAGACCGGCAGCTTCTAACTCGCCTACTACCTTCTCCACCTCTTTCAGAGATTTTTTTAAAGAGCCGGGATGGGCCAGCACAGCCATCCCACCGGCCCGGGTAATAAGTTTAATGGCCTCTGACGGCGTAAGGCGAAATTTCTCTACATAAGCCGGTCGCCCCTTTTTTAGATAAATATCAAAGGCCTCCTGTGAACCGGGGACAAAACCCTTCTGCACAAGGAGCTCGGCAATATGCGGCCGACCAACCTGTCCGCCTCCGGCTACCCGCAAAAGCTCTTCGTAGCTTACCTCCATGTGCAGGGAATGGAGTTTTTCTATTATTCGCTGATTACGGGTCTCCCGGGAATCCTGCAGCTTCCGAAGCGCCGCAAGCAGCTCTGCAGAGGTATGGTCGATAAAATAACCCAGTATGTGCATGGAACCGGATGGTATCTCCGCGCTGATCTCAATTCCGGGTATGACCTCAAAATTAAGCCTCCCCCCCTCGGCCAGGGCCTCACCCACACCTTCTACAGTATCATGATCGGTGACAGCCACGGCCTTGAGGCCGCTTTCCCGCGCCTTACAGACCAGTTCGGCCGGGGGCAGACTTCCATCCGATGCCGTGGTATGGCAATGGAGATCAATCAGATCAGGCATGGCGACCTTTCCGCCGGCTGGAACCCTTCCCAGCAAAGGCTATAGGGATAACCTCTTCCATCCTTGTCAAGAACTTAAAATCCAGGCCCTTTTTAACATCATCCGGGATCTCTTCCATATCCTTCTCGTTTCGCTTTGGAAGAATAAGCGTCTTTATCCCGGCCCGGCTGGCCGCCAGGACCTTGGACTTTATACCCCCCACCGGCAGGATGCGGCCGCGCAGAGTTATCTCCCCGGTCATAGCTGCCTGGCTATTGACCGGCTTATTGGTCAGAAGAGACACCAGGGCAGTAAATATGGCCACGCCGGCAGAAGGCCCGTCTTTAGGTATAGCGCCAGCCGGCACATGAATGTGTATATCATTTTTCTCAAACAAACCCTCGTCAATTCCCAGGCTTTTGGCCTTGGAGCGGACAAAGCTCAAGGCTGTTTCCGCCGACTCTTTCATCACCTCTCCCAACTTTCCGGTAAGCAACAAACGGCCATTCCCTTTCATTCTTGTCGCCTCAATGAAAAGGATCTCACCGCCAGCCTGTGTCCAGGCCAGTCCGGTAGCCACCCCGGCCACAGCCGTACGATCCGCCACCTCCGAGTAAAACTGGGGTGGCCCCAGTAACTCCGGCGCCGCCTCGGCGCTAACTACAAACCTCTCCATCTCACCGGTAGCCACTCTCTTGGCTATGCCGCGGCAAATAGCGGCAACCTCCCGTTCCAGATTCCTCAACCCGGCCTCACGGGTATATTCGCTTAAAATCTTCTGTATGGCCTTCTTCTCAAAACGTATCTGTTTAGATTTTAGGCCATGTTCAGTCAGTTGCCTGGGGATAAGGTATTTTTGGGCGATTCGCACCTTCTCTTCATCAGTGTAACCGGAAAGTTCCAGTACCTCCATACGGTCAAGGAGGGCAGGCGGAACCGTATCCAGGAGGTTGGCGGTCGTAATGAACATAACTTTAGAGAGGTCGAAGGGCACATCCAGGTAATGATCGGAAAACGTATTGTTTTGTTCCGGGTCCAATACCTCCAGGAGGGCTGCGGCCGGATCTCCCCTGAAATCGGCGCCAATCTTATCTATCTCATCCAGGACAAAAACCGGGTTATTGGAACCGGCACGACGTATGCCTTGGATAATACGGCCGGGCAACGCCCCGATATAGGTTCTCCGGTGTCCCCGGATCTCTGCCTCATCCCGCACCCCGCCCAGGGAGATACGCATGAACTTTCTCCCCAGGGCTCTGGCCACAGATCGTCCCAGGGAAGTCTTACCTGTACCGGGCGGCCCGACAAAACAGAGGATGGGCCCCTTCATGTCAGCCTTGAGCTTTCTTACCGCCAGATACTCAATAATCCTTTTCTTTACCTTCTCCAAATCGTAATGATCTTCATCTAATATCTTCTGGGCAGCCACTATATCCAGATTATCCTCGGTGCGTTCATGCCAGGGCAGATCCAGAATCCAGTCCAGATATGTCCTGGCTACCATATATTCGGCCGAGGATGGGTGCATCCTGGCCAGACGGCCGAGCTCGCGCATGGCCTCTTTATTTACTACCTCAGGAAGCTTCTTCTCCTCTACCTTAGCCCGCAGCTCATCTATCTCGATGCTTAGTTCATCCTTTTCACCCAACTCCTTTTTGATAGCCTTTAACTGCTCCCGCAGGTAATATTCCCGCTGCGTCTTATCGATTTCACCTTTGACCTGGGTGTGGATCTTTCGGCCAAGCTCCAGAATCTCTGTCTGTCTGGTAACCAGCCGCATCACCTTTTCCAGTCTGGCCTTGACCTCGAGAGTCTCCAGTATATCCTGACGTTCAGATATAGAGATATTCAGACTGGAAGCAATCATATCCGCTAGGGTCCCCGGATCCTCGATATTTAAGGCAATAGTACCCAACTCAGAAGGGATATTGGGGCTCAATTCCAATACCTTTTGAAAGAGATTGCGCAGGTTATAAACAAGAGCCTCGGCCTCTTTGTCTTTAGCCACCTTATCATATAGACGTTCTAACCGGGCCTTCATATACGGCTCCGTGGAGGTTATGCCTGTATTCCGCATGCGGGCCACTCCCTGCACCAGCAGGCGCACCTGGTCTTCCTGTACCTTCATCATGCGCAAAATTTGAGCTGAAGTTCCCACAGCATAGAGCTCCCCCTTGGGTTCAGACTTGGTTGTAAATACGGCCGCCAGACGCTCGCCGGAAAGGGCGTCATCAACGAGCTTGACCAGTTTCTTATCTGATATAGTCAAAGGGATAACCATCTGTGGGAAAAGGACGGTATCTTCCACCGGAATTACCGGCCATTCTTCAGGCCATTTAATGCCTTCATCCCGTATCTCTTCGACCTTTATTTCTTCTTTTTGTCCAGTCATGAGCGTTATCTACTCCTTTAAGGTTAAAGTCACTGCAATTCTATGCGATCTCCACACGATAGGTCTTTCTAATTTTAGGCAGGATTATGGATAATAAACCGTTTTTATAGGAGGCCGCGGCCCCATCACTTTCTACAGCGGAGGGAAGCCTTAACACCCGCTCAAAAGCGCCATAGGCTATCTCCATCTGGTAAAATTTTCTGGACCGGGAGCTGCTCTCGTCTTCACGCAAGCCGGCGATCCGAAGCAGGTCATTGTACAGGGTTATATCCAGGCTTTCCTGCTTGATTCCTGCGGCATCAACCAGAACCACGACCTCTTTCTCGGTCTCATAAATATCCACCGCCGGGACCCAGGCCCTATTAGGCGGCATCATTCCAGCCGTCTTGAAGACGTCGCCCACCATTTTGAGCATATCCCGATGGATATCTCCCAATATCCTGCCGGTGCGGATGGTAATAATTGCCATACTGCCTCCTTAGTCGGGCTTACCCCTGATATTATCATTAAATAGTCATACTCTGCTTAATGTCAAGGGAGTTGTCGCGGTAATGTCAAAGTATATTGCAGCTAATTGATTGGCTCGCTATGCGTTCTGTGGGTACCTGCAATGTTCCCCCCCTTTGGCAAGAAGAGGCTTTGGGGGATTTAAAATGGAAAATATAAGAAAAATGGGCTATAAGTAAAATTATAATTGGTTGATGGCGTGAATCCGGAAACGGCAGTTTCCAGATGAACACTAATTAAAGCCCGTTTACAATTATCACTAATTATCTTATAATATCATTGGATTATGCATGAAAAACCCTTATAATAAGAGCATTCATTTACCACAAATAAATACTCTGCGAAAGGGCCTTCCATGCATGAAAAGAATATCAAACA
>QYQD01000064.1 GCA_007280345.1 Deltaproteobacteria bacterium
CCAATATACGTTTAAACTCCCCTTCGCATGTTACAGGCCACGGCATACCATAGGCAGGTCTTGTTTTGCCTAGTTCGGATATTATTTTTTTTACATACACATTGCGGAGCTTGTCTGCTGATTCTCCATTAAAAGTCCACCGGAGACACAGGTAATCAATAAATAACGATAAAACTAAAAATTCACAAAACTGTTCATTTGATAATTCTGCTTCGGGAATCGCCGCTGCAAGCTCCTCATACATTTTAGCAAATTGACCGCGTTCCAAAGCGGTCTCAGTAAATAATTTTATAAATTCCTCAGGGGTTATCTTTTCCCTACGCACCGGCAAGGCCTCCTCCCCTAGGTGAATCAGTCATCAGACGAAACCATAAAGCAACGTAGGGGCGCTGCTTGCTGCGCCCTTATTGGGCAGGGCAAGCCCTGCCCCTACGCCAACCTCGGCGACCTCTGCGGTAAATTTGAATTTTTACGAGTTCGTCAAACTTAAGTCTTTTATTATGGTTATATTAGATTGAATGATGCTGGTCAAGATATTTTTAGATTCCCGCCCGTCTTCCGATAAGAAATTAAAGTACCCTCACAGGAGAATAACAGCCACCATGTTCGACATGGCCAAAGTCTTAAAATCCATAGATCAGCTTCCGCCCCTTCCTGAGGTCAGCCAAAAGATTCTCCAATTGGTCAATGACCCGGAGTCCTCAGCCTCTGATATCGTAACAGTAGTCCGTCACGACCAATCCATAACTGCCAATGTCCTCAGGCTTTGCAACTCAGCTTATTTTGGGTTTAAATGCAGGATTGACTCATTAGTCGAAGCCATTGTCCTCATAGGACAAAACCAACTCGCAGAATTAGTTATGATCAGTAGCTGCATCCACCTTTTTCGTAACGAACATAAAGGATACAATATGAAAAAAGGCGAACTGTGGCGACATGCTATCGCTTGCGCCCTTCTATCGCAAAGCATTCTCAAAAAAATGGGGTCTGCTCCTGACCACGGCCTTTACACCGCTGCTCTTCTCCATGATATAGGAAAAGTGATCCTGGACAACCACATGAAAGATAATTATCAACAGGTAATCGGCCGGATTCGAGAGGCCAATGTGCCATTTCACGCTGCAGAGCAGGAAACGCTGGGGATAGATCATGCCGAAGTAGGCGCGCAGATTATGGAGGCCTGGAATCTACCCGATAACATAGTCAGAGGGATTCGTATGCATCACCGTCCTGAAGCTAGGCCCGGGTCTAAGGATTTCAGCTCTATCATACACCTATGCGACCTGCTCAGCCTGCATAAAGGCATAGGCAGAGACTTCCATGAAACAGATGCAGTTACCCTGAAAACCTTCCTGGAAACGGCACAACTCTCAGAAGAATTTGTGGACTCCTGCACTCAGGAATTAGGGGAAGAGATGGAAAAGGCGGCGGCGTTTATCGGTCTTGTCTAATACCTAATAGAAGAGCCTCTTGCAAAATTGTCTGTCATCCCCGCATGATTCTATCCCCGATACAGGCATTCGGGGACGGATATGGTTTTTACTTGAATAAAACCAGATTCCCGCTCAAAATCGTTGCGGGTCGTGCCTCAGGCAGATTCGCCGGGGCGAAAATGACAAGATTCGTGACCGATTATCCTTAAGTGAACCGTATTGGGCCTAAGTCGTAGTACTTGCCCGAACCTTAATTCTTGTTCCTGGTAAAATGGTATCCCTCTGCATATTGTTCCATACGCGAATGTTGGCCGGGGTAACGTTATATTTTTGGGCGATATTCCAGAGGGTATCTCCTCTGCACACTCTATGGTATCTTGCCTTTGGCTTACCGGCATAAGCCTTCTTACTCTTGCCGGAGCGGGCCGCCAGTATCTTCTTTGAAGTTTTAGGTTTGATTATATCGCGCCCAGGCGCATCTCCGACACGCCCCGGCGTATCTACGACCTGATCCTGTTTATATTTCGAAGCATCAACAAGAAGTGTACGGCCGGTCCTAAGTTTTGTATCTTCTGCCAGGTCATTTTGACCACAAAGAGCCTTTACGCTTACACCAAAACGTCTGGCAACACTGTAAAGGGTGTCCCCCTTCTTTACGGTGTAAGTATGCTCTTTCTGCTCGTAGATGCGCCTGGGCGTGCCGGTTGATTTCTCACCCTTATGTAAATCATTTAAAGAAGCGACTTTCGCAGTAGGCTTCGATTTTTTTGAATCAAGGGCATATTCCCTGACCTGATAAGGAATTCGTAGCGCCTTGCCTTTTTTTATAGAACATTTTCCTTTGATCTTATTTACACTAACCAGAGTCTTTTTCGAAACATCAAACTTTTGAGCTATCCTGGCTAAAGTATCCCCCTTTTGAACTACATACCGGTGATAACAGGTCTTAACAATCGTCTTGACCCGGGCAAAATTATCCTTGAAGAATTGTGCGGCGCTCTTTGGGATATTGAGCAGGTAGGACTCTCCAGGCGGGGTACAATCACGTCTGAGTTCGGGGTTGATCTCCTTCACGACCTGATCATCCACCCCACAGGCCAGGGCCACGGCCTTTAAATCCGTTTTGGGTGGGACGGGCACCTTCGCGCAAGGAACAGGCTGCTGGTACTCTACAGCCGTAAAACCATATTTCTCCGGGTTCTTGGCTATAATAGTCGCAGCTATCATCTGCGGAACGTAATCCTTGGTTTCCCTTGCGAACAAATCGTAATTACACATTTCCCAAAAGTCCACTGTCTCATAGGTGCGAATTCCCCGGCGAACCTTGTTCTCGCCCGCATTATATCCCGCCGCAGCCAGGTACCAACAGCCAAACTCCTGATAAAGATCCTTAAGATAATTCGCCGCGGCTATGGTCGCCTTCTCAGGATCACGTCGCTCGTCCAGCCAGAAGTTGACCTCAAGACCATAACGCCGGGCCGTCCCCTCTATAAATTGCCAGGGACCAGAGGCCTGTGCAGGCGAATAAGCGCTTACATTGAAACCGCTCTCGATCATGGCCAGATAGACTAAATCTTCCGGAAGCCCATTTTCGCGCAGTATTTCGCGCATGCGTGGCACATATCGTGTTGAACGCGCCAGCCAATTGCGAAACACCCTTCTCTTTTCAGTTTGAAAATAATTAAGGAAGTATTCTACCCGGTCATTAATAATTATAGGAATGTCAATTGAAACTTCGTCAGAAAGAAATCTGGAAAACCCACCTTCGCTACAATTCCCTTCTGCTTCAGCAGAAGAACCCGTGGGTAATGGAGAAAGGTTAGCCGCTATTATTTCTTCTGCTTCTGCGATACTTAAAGAACATAACGTCATCCATATAAAAAACAGTATTACCCATCGGCCTGTTCGCTCCATGAACTTCCCCTTTTCAATAATCCAGGCGAATAAACTTACCGGATTCTTTAGCCCAATAAGGGCGCAGCAAGCAGCGCCCCTACGTTGCGGCCTCTGCGTACTCAGCGGTGAAAAGGCTTTTTTACAAATTGATCTTTAATGTCTTCTACAACAAAAGGATTTTTACTGTCAACTAATTTTATCGGCGTCTTTCCTGAACTTCCTAAATGCGAAATATATTAACCCGCCCAGTACCGGCAAAAAAATGATAATTAAAAGCCAGATCATTTTCTTTTGCAGGTCATCGAAAGGTCTATGAGCAACATCCCTGATCGCCCAAAAGGTAGGCACCATCGGTAATAACAGAATGAGCAGAGTAATGGCCAGGCGCATAATTGTTCCCCAAAGAAATGAGCTTTCAGCCTTAAAAGTTTTCTGATCGCTGATAGCTCTAAGTAAGATAGCAGCCAGGACGGTTTTAGTAAACAAAAAATCCATAGCTGATCGCTGACTGCTGAAAGCCGAGAGCTTATCTAATTTAGTGCTTGACTCATATAAAAAGGTGATGATAGATTACCAAACAGGTCTGACAGGAAAAGCAATGAAGATACCACCAAGAGGTCTATTTAATTATGGGGCGCCCGGCCTCCTTACTCTCTGAGAAAGGAGGCTTTTTTTTGAATACAGACTGATGAAAGAAAAACCACTTACGATAAAACATGTCCTGGACATAGCCGGCTTAAGCCCGGACCAGATTACTTATATTCTGGATACCGCCGAATCTTTTAAGGAAATCTCCACTCGCTCTATCAAAAAGGTGCCCACCTTACGCGGCAAGACAGTAATTAACCTCTTTTTTGAACCCAGTACCCGCACCCGGGTCTCTTTTGAAATAGCCGCAAAAAGGCTAAGCGCCGATACCCTGAGCATTTCCGCCTCAACCAGCAGCGTGGTAAAGGGGGAGACCTTAATCGACACGGCCCGGAACTTAGAGGCTATGCAACCTGATGTAATCGTCTTGCGTCACTCATTATCAGGCGCTCCCCATCTTCTGAGCAGACATGTCCGGGCCTCAGTCATCAATGCCGGCGACGGCGCGCATGAGCACCCAACCCAGGCCCTTCTGGATTTACTTACGGTACGCGAAAAAAAGGGAGAAATCAAAGGCCTTAAGCTGGCCATAATCGGGGACATTGCACACAGCCGGGTAGCGCATTCCAACATCCTCGGCTTTACAAAAATGGGAGCAAATGTTGTAGTAAGCGGCCCGGCGACCATGATACCGCCTTATATAGAAAAGCTGGGGGCTAAAGTTACTCTTAGTATAAAAGAAGCCGTGCAGGGCGCAGACGTGATCATGGTCTTACGCATTCAACTGGAACGGCAGAACAAGCTCAGCTTCCCTTCCATCCGTGAATATGCCACCTATTTCGGGCTTAATACGAAACATCTGGCCTCAGCCGCACCGGATGTTATAGTTATGCATCCCGGCCCTATTAATCGCGGGGTAGAAATAAGCCCGGAGGTGGCCGACGGCCCTCATTCTGTAATTCTTGATCAGGTGACAAATGGTGTAGCCGTACGCATGGCCCTCCTTTATCTTCTCCTGGGGAGCGAGAGTCAATGAATCTTTATCTGAAAGGTGCGAGAATAGTCGATCCTTCTAATCTGACAGGCGAGACGCCTGTCCTACCGGGGTCTCGCTCGTCGCCTGTCCTACCGGGGTCTCGCTCGTCGCCTGTCCTACCGGGGTCTTGCTCGTTGCCTGCCCTACGGGGTTCTTGCTCGACCTCGGTTCCACCGGGTTCTCGCTCGTCCTCGGTCTTGCTTAAGACGAATGTACTCTACGATATATATATCCGTAACGGCAAAATAGCTTCCATAGCGCCACAGGGCAAAGAATCCATACCGGCTGACGCCAAGGTAATCGACCTGGCCGGAAAAATCGTCACCCCCGGCCTCATGGATATGCACACCCACCTGCGCGAACCGGGTGAGGAATATAAAGAAACCATAGCCACGGGATGTCTGGCCGCGGTCTCTGGCGGGTTCACGGCCATAGCCTGTATGCCCAATACCAAACCGGTCAATGACAACAAATCCATAACCGAATATATCCTGCAAAAGGC
>QYQD01000012.1 GCA_007280345.1 Deltaproteobacteria bacterium
CCTGAGGCCTTCGCGGCGGCGCCGGTGATCGATACCCAAGGGACCATCTACCCCGGCCTCATGGACCTCCACAACCACTTTGTGTACAACGTTCTACCCCTTTGGGTCGTGCCCAAACGGTACACCAATCGCTCCCAATGGCCCCGGCACGTGGAGTACAAGAGCAGCGTCTCCATGCCCATCAAGGATGTCCTGACCCGATCCGGCATTCTCTCCGGGGCATTGTTGCGCTATGTGGAAGCCAAGGCGCTCATAGGCGGCGCCACCACCGGGCAAGGAATCCTGACGAGCACCCGGGGCGGGCGAAAAATCTTCTACGGCGCAATGCGCAACGTGGAGGTCACCAAGGATGACCGTCTCCCGGAGGCCGGCACCCATGTCCCTGATCTGGCCACGGTGGAAGAGCAGATCGAAGCCTTCCGCAACAAACTGCAATCCCTGACCGCCTACTTTTACCACCTGGCGGAGGGGACCGACGATTCCGCCCGGCAACACTTCCTCAACCTGCAGGAAAATCAACTGGTAGCTCCTTCGCTGGTGGGAATCCACGCCCTGGGCCTGAACCCCAGAGATCTGGAGTTCCTGGCCGGCAAGGGGGCCAAGATTGTCTGGTCGCCGTTCAGCAACCTCCTGTTGTACGGCCAGACCCTGGACTTGCGCGCGGTCAAGGCCTCCGGCGTGCCCTTCAGCATCGGCTGCGACTGGTCGCCCTCGGGGAGCAAGAACCTGCTGCAAGAGTTGAAAGTGGCCCATTTCGAGAACGAGCGCCAGGGGAGCCCCTTGACCGACTTCGAACTGGTGGCCGGCGTCACTTCCCAGCCTGCAGCCGCCCTGGGCTGGGATAAGTACCTGGGAGTTATCAAGGTTCGGGCCATGGCGGACTTGCTGGTGCTCTCCGGCCAAACGGGCGACCCCCTCGAGCAGCTCCTCCAGGCTACCGAGGTGAACGTCCGGCTGGTGACGGTGCACGGCGTCCCCCGGTATGGGGACTTTGACCTCCTCACCACCGTACCCCATGGACCAAAAGGCCAGATCGAAGAATGGCGGTTGGGAAACAGCCGCAAGGCCTTCTACCTCTATGCCGACCTATCACCCATCAACGAGGTGACCTTCGTCACAGCCGTGGAGCGGCTCAAGGACGCCATGAGGGACCTGCCCGGGACCCTGGAGCAGATCAGGCAGGGGACGTTGGCCGCCGCGGGCATTGAGGCCCCCGAAGACCTCGTCATCGAGTTGGACAACGAATTAGACACAAATGACCCCTTTTTCACCTATGACCCCGGGCCGGAAGAAGCCGAGCTGATGGCGGAGGTACAGATGGTCGACTCTTTAGTGCTGGACGAGGCGGTGGTGGGAGCAGGGGACTATGGGGATCGGCTCGAGAGACAGCCTAATATCACCGAGGATTTAAAAAGACATCTCAAACAGGCGTATTAACCCCTATGCCAGGAGGAAGCCGTCATGTCTGAGATTAAAGCAGTGATCCACTATTTCAACAACGAGGAATTGGCCCAGGCTGACGAGCTTTTGCAACAGATAGGCGCCATGGAGGTGCACCGCTATGACGGTTTGATCGAGGCCACGATCCCGGCAGAGGAAGCCGCCACGCTAATTGACAGCGAGTTGGTCTGCGATTTTCCCCATGGGGTGCCAACACCGCCGGAGGGGGCCCTGGCCGCCGACATCGAGATGGAGCCCGATCTGTTTCCGGACCTCAACGTGTTCCCGGCCTCCCAGGAGAGCCTGCTTCAGGATTTTTCCCAACAGAGCCGCAAGGTTCGCTTTGGCCGGGACCGGGCCAGCTTCCAAATCGCAGAGGAGAGCCGCGCCCAGCCGGAGCCGGAACTGGACGAAATCGAGCTGGAGGGGCTGCTTCCCCGTGAGGAAGAGCTCATGGACCAAGATGCTTACCTCCTCCGCTTTTCCGGGTCCCTGCGGCCGGAATGGCAGGATGAGCTTAAGGTGCTGGGTGTGGCCCTCAACCCCTCCCAACCTCCCTTCATCTACCGGGCGATGCTTGATCGCCGGCAGTTGGCGGCGGTGCGGCAGTTGCCCTACGTCGAGGCCGTCAAGCGCTATGGCTTGCGGGAGACGGTCACTCCCGCCTTAATGGCCGTCATGGAAAGCGTTAAGGAGCGGGCGGAGGAGGCGCCGGCCGCAGCCGCGCCGCCTCCCTCGCCCGTGGCCTTCGATCTGACCGTGCACCAGGCGTCTGACCTGGCCCGGGTCGCGCAGATCCTCGAATCCACGCCGGGGGTGAAAATCCTCTGTCGCTGCGAGACGGCGATGCGGTTCGAAATCGACCCGCAGTCCCCGGTCTTGGCGGCCCTGGCCAACTTGCCCGCGGTGCGGCTGCTCACGCCTTTCAAAGCGCCCAAGTTGTTAATGGACCATGCCCGGCAGATCCTGGGCGCGGCCGCGGTCTGCTCCTTGCCGGGGGCGGATTTGACCGGCGCGGGACAAACCATCGCCATGTTCGACAGCGGCATCGATCCCCAGCATCCGGACCTGCAACACCATGGGGTGGTGCAGCTTCAGTATGGCGGCGGCTCACTCCTGGATTCCGTCGGCCACGGCACCCATGTTGCCGGCATCCTGGTGGGTGACGGGACCGGCGGACCCACGCCGGGACCGGGCATGGCGCCCCAGGCGCAGTTGATCTCCGTGGGGATTGTGACTCCTTCCGGGAATCTCGATATCCCCACCGATCTCGGCAAGTTACTCAGGATGGGCACAGCCCAGGGGGCCAAAATCATCAATCTGAGCTGGGGCATTCCCATCAGCGGCGATTACGAGGTCTACGGAGAAAGCATCGATCGCTTCGTGCACGAGAATCCCGAGATTCTGGTCGTCGTCGCCTCCGGCAACGAGGGGAAGGCCCCCCAGGGAAGACACCTGGCCAAGACTATCGGACAGCCGGCCGGGGCCAAGAACGTGCTCACCGTGGGGGCCTCAGCCAGCGATCGTCCAGGCCCGGAAACCTGGGGCCAAGTCAGGCAATCGATTTTTCCCCTGGCCCCGGCGAAGGATGAGCCGGTCACCGGCGATATCGATTTGCCGGCAGCCATCAATAGTCGGGGGCCCACAGATTACGACTCCGTCAAGCCTGACGTCCTGGCGCCCGGCACGATGATCCTTTCGGCCCGGCCGGCCCAGGCAACCATGAGGTACGTCGCCAACTATCCCTCTCCGCACTACGGTTACCTCAACGGGAGCAGCATGGCGGCCCCCATGGTGGCCGGGGCCGCGGCGTTGCTGCGTCAGTTCCTGCGGATTCACAGGCAAACGCCCCAACCCTCTGCCGCCCTGCTGAAGGCCCTGTTGATTCTTTCCACCATCCGGTTGCCCAAGGCCAGTGACCATTCCGAAGCCTTTAACTCCGGTTATCCGGATTTTGATCAGGGATTCGGCCGGGTGGACCTACGGATGATCCTGCCCTATCCCGGCGCGCCTCCCAGCTGCCGGCTGAGTTTCGTTGACGTGGCCAACGACTCGCCGCTGGCCTTGGCCTCCCGTCAGGAGATCGGGGCTGCCCGCAAGTCGTCCCGGGCCTACTCCCTGGTATTCGACGCGGACTCCACCCGCCCCCTGCGTCTGGTCCTGGTCTGGACTGACGTCCCCGGACGTTCCGTGCAAAACAGTCTCGAAATGCGCCTGCAGTGTCCGGACGGCCGAAAATACCTGGGAAACCAGGAACACACCGCGTTTTGGCCGCCTTGGGCGGTGGGAGGAGGCTCCCCGTGGCCGGACCGTCACAACAACGTCATGTCAGTCGTGGCGCCCAATCCCGGCCGGGGTAATTACCGGGTGACCATCCTGGCAAACGATACGCCTTTTCCGCCTCAAGGCTTCGCGCTCGCAGCCGGCGGCGAATTTGTCGGCGATCTGACAACCCTTTAACGGGAGCCACCGCGGGGTAACCTTGGCCTGGGGATAGGTGGTTTTCCTGCCCTAAGGGGCGGATGTGTGAGGTTCCAATCATGAAAAGTCCAGGTATCAAACCGACTTCCGGGATCATGCCGGTGCCCCCCGACGCGGTGCGGGTGTGGCGGGGCTTTTGCCTGGAAGGTCTGGATCGCTCCCGGTTCCTGGAGATGCTGGGGAGCATCTTCATTCCCGCCACGGTGAAATGCCAGGTCCCCTTGGGGCTCAGCGCGTATCTTCCCAGCGTTCTACCGATGAACAAGCCCGCGGGGGTGCCGGACGAGATTGCCCTGGTGTTCTACGAATCCCAGGACGCCTATCGCACCGCCAAGGAGACTCTCGCCGGCCGGACCTACAGCAAACTTCACGACTTGGTCTTCTCCCCCGCGAGCCTCTCGGGTTTTCCGGCCCCCTTCGGCGAAGCCCTTCTGCCCGACACGCCCTACCACCTCTTCGACGCCGCCGTGGATTGGCAGCAAGGGGTGTGCCGGGTTTTTGTCGGCGTTCGCCGGGCCCCAAAGGCTGGGAGTGATTTCCTGGCGGACGCGGCCGCTTGGCTCGCCGCCGAGCGCGCCCGCGCCGGACGGCCGGACGGTGCGATCGTGGCCGCTTCCCAGGACTACCTGGTCTATTGGGAGCATTGGCCTGATGCGGCTTCCGCGGCCCGGTCCCGCGCTTCTACCCTGGCCGACCTCGCCGCGCCCGTCTTGGACAACGAGGCGGCGCCCCAGACAGTGGCAGCGGGTTTCTGGGACCGGTACCCGGGGCTGAAGATCTCCGGCGGCGAAACTTTTTGTTTTCGCTTTCCCCGGCGGTCGGAGTCTCTGTGAGATGACGATACCTCAGTGGTGGAGATCGACCGTTGGCCCGATTCTAGGCGGCTATCCCCCAAATTAAAGAAGAGGCCGCCCGTGCCGTGCACCCAACCACTCAAGAAAGGAGAAGCAAATCATGGCGCAAGGACCTTGGACTCGCATCAGGCCGCTGCAAATAGACGAAGTGGATATGTACACCGCCGCCGCTTACCGGCACGGGGAGATCACCTGGGGGGGCTTCCCCAATAACCTGATGAAAGTGATGGGACATTGCCCGTCCCTGGCCATCACCGAGGTGGCCTACGCTAATGCCTTCATCTTTGACATAGATGCGTTCATTGATGGCAAACAACTTGCCGGGTTTCTGGAGCGGCCTTTGAAAGAGCTGTGCATCAGCCGCACTTCCCTCTTCAACCGCTCCCGTTATTCCGTGACCCACCATTCCGGCATCGGTTACATGCTTTTCAAGAATATGGATCGGGTGGAGGAAGGGCACCGGAAGCTGCTCCATCTCCACGAACACGAAAAGTTCCGCCAGGTGTATACTGCCCGGGAAAACGCCTGCTTGGACTATGCCGTGAAGGTCTGCCGGGACCCCCACGAAGTGACGGATGAGGAATTTAACGCGCTGAAGAAGCTCTTGGAGCAGTATAACCGCAACGCCGCCCCGCCCCAGGAAATGACCGATTTCGACCGCCGCTTCGTGGCCAAATGGGCCGCTTACAACGACCAGCAGCACCGCGCCCTGGTGGACTCCCAGATCGTCGAATTGACCTGGCTCATTTGCCATTTCTGCCTGCTCAACCGGTGGTTCACCGTCCTCCAGGTTCCGGATGAGGGGCCGCAGGATGAGGCTGATTTTCTCGCGTTTTACAACGAGAATGTGCCCGAAGACATCCGCCGCCGCAATGAAGACCTGCTGCAAGGGGGCTTCTAATACTGTTTTTGGTTTTCGGTTTTTAGTTTTTGGTTAAAATAAATGGAATTGTCAATAAGTTACCGATATAGCCTGTTGCCTCCGATACCAGGTTCCATTCAAGAGGTAGCACAGGCTTTCCAGCCTGTGCCAGCGCAGGCTAAGGCCTGCGGCTACCAAATATTGCCGTATGAATGCAAACTCGCATGAAAGGGAAAATGGTATCCTGTGGATTCAAGGGCGAGGGCAGATATTCTGCAATGCCGCCGGCCGGATCGATTATATAAGCGGCGTTTTCTTCGACATTTCTGAGCATAAGGAGGTGGAGGAGGCCCTCCGGCAAAGCGAGGAGAAATATCGGTTGCTGGTAAATCAGATTCCATCCGTGGTTTTTCAGAGCTACACGGATTGGAGTCTTGATTGTCTTGACCGAAAAATCGAGAGCCTGACCGGATATGCCAAAGAGGATTTCGATTTGCGGCGCCTTAAATGGTGCGACCTGATCCCGGCCAAAGAGATGGATTATGTCAAACACACCTTTGTCGACGCCCTCAAAACCAGCCACACATCCTATGTGCAGGAGCACCGGATCAGGAAAAAAAGCGGCGAGTATGCCTGGGTGCAATGCCGGGGGCAAATATTCCTCGACGACAAGGGAAAAGTCGCCTATGTCAGCGGGGTCACCTTTGACATCACCCAGCGCAAACAGGCCGAGACAGCCTTGCAGGAGAGTGAGAGACTGTATCGCCTGCTGGCTGAAAATGTCTCCGATGTGATTTGGACCGCGGATCTGAACATGCGACTCACCTATGTCAGTCCCTCCGTCAAATTCCTGCGGGGTTTTACCCCGGAGGAAGTGATGGCACAGTCGATAGAAGAAATTTTAACCCCTGCCTCCATAGAACTGGCCCGGAAAACCTTCGCCGATGGGATGGCTTTGGAAAGGAGCGCACCGGATCCGGGCAGGTCGTGGACCCTTGAGTTGGAGCAACTCCGCAAAGACGGCTCCACTGTCTGGGTAGAAGTGAAAGCTTCCTTTTTGCGGGATGAACAAGGGCGCCCCGTGGGGATCCTGGGTGTTACGCGAGATATCAGCAAGCAGCAAGGAAGCCGAACTTAAACTCCGGCGGCGGGAAGCCATCCTGGAAGCGGTGAGCATTGCCGCAGAGAAATTCCTGCAAAGCGAATCCTGGGCGAAAGACATTCAGGACATTTTGAGGCGTTTGGGGAAATCCGCATGATGTGAGCCGCGCCTATATCTTCGAAAATCATGTGAATGAGGCGGGGGAAATACTGATAAGCCAGCGGTATGAATGGGCCGCGCCGGGAATCGAGCCTCCCAGGATATCAAATCCATCGTGGTTATGCCGATGTTCGCCGGACCACACTGGTGGGGAATGATCGGCTTCGATGCCAGTAAGGAGGAACGGCAGTGGTCTGCGGCGGAACTTGGGCCCTGAAAGCCGCGGCCAGCATCCTGGGGACTGCCATCCAGCACGAGCAGGGCGAACAAGCCCTGAGGAGAACCGGGGAAAGACTACGATTTCTTACCGCTGAGCTCATTTACGCCCAGGAAAAGGAGCGCAAACGCCTCGGGAATTATCCTTTATCTGGGCAAAATAATTTCTAAGTTGACAATATTTTTTAACTACTTAACTTAATCTCAAACAATTTTTCCCATAATCGGACATTGTCAGGGACCCCAAGGAAGGTGGTTATGGCAAGTTGTAGCCGGTTAGTTTCCCGGGATTTTAGGGCGGTGGCGGCGCTGTCGGGGCGTCGCCTTTGTTTTTTTGGGGTTAACCCGAAGCGGTTAGGGCACCTCATATTCTCGGTGAATATGAATTGGAGAGACCATACGAATTAATTAGAAGCGCCTCTCAATATTTGTCGAATCTAGGTTAACTTGCCAATAAGTTATTAATTTCTTTTTGACCTGTTAACCAAAATTCCTGGCAGACAAAGCAATGGCTAATTCCAGAGAAAGAAGCTTAGGTGAGCAAGTTAATACGTGGGTGCAGATAAGCGCTATTATTGCTGCTGCTTTGTGGGCAATATATACCTTTGTCTATAAAGAGATTACGGTTCCGAAATCTGCGCCGATAAATGTCACCTTAAATCTCAAATTAAAGAAAGTTGGCGCAGGTAACATCAAAGATAAGAAACCGCTTGCTGGAATTGAAATGAATGTTTTGGCCA
The DNA here is from genome assembly GCA_007280345.1 of Deltaproteobacteria bacterium. Classification (GTDB taxonomy): domain Bacteria; phylum Desulfobacterota; class QYQD01; order QYQD01; family QYQD01; genus QYQD01. The sequence continues at coordinate 7,855 of QYQD01000012.1, forward strand.
AAAATCCGAGTTCTTTAAAAATTCACATATTCCCCAGTATATATGTCGTATATGGTTATAAAATTACTGATACTTTAAATGAATTTTTAAATAACCCTACTCTAAAAAAATCTTTCCAAAAGGAATTCTTTTGGAGTAAGCATTCAGCCGAAGAACCGTGGTCGATAGTAACTTTTGGAAACCTACTCGAGGGTACCATTGATCTTAAGCCTGGTGAAGAAGTGACAAGGACCCTAGTATTTTATGTACCTGTGGGCGAATATGATTGTCTTCGGGCTCATGCAATTATTCCGAACGCTAAAGACCGAAGGGGAATTAAATTAGAGTGGTATTTCTCCCATAAGGGCCCGATTGCAACTGTCTTACGCAAAAAGGCCGATGGGAGTTATGAAGCAATTGCAAGAAGGGAAGAAAAAGAAGAGGAAAGTTGGGAATATCGAGATGAGCGATGTGAATTGCAACAGGCTGATACTATGTCAATGATTTCCCTTTGGAAATAGCTCTGATATTAGATTTTGATATAAGGGCGCAATGTTGCCGACGGCGGGCTAACAGGGTCCCTATCTTAGAAAATATCTCTGGAGGCTGGAATGAACAAGTTTCTGGTGATGATCAGCCTGCTCATGTTTTTCCTTACGGGTGGGAATGCCTGGAGTCAGATAAGGCCAGTGCCACCGCCCCGGATGCCTATTACACCGGTCCCCCCAACTATGTCGCCCCGCCTAATAGAGCCGATCAGCCCACCGATCCGCCTAATAGAGCCGACCACGCCCACGCCGGTTACACCTACGCCGGTCGCCCCCACGCCCAGCCTCCCACCCACAGTGCGCCCTCCGGTCGCGCCAGTCAAACCGATCGCGCCGGCCAAGGTATTGGTCCCGGAGGTTAGGGGGTACACCCGGGAGCAGGCCGAGAGGTTCTTGCACGAGGCCCGCCTAACCCTTGGAAAGATTAACGAGAGCCACTCTGACCAGCCAAGGGGCACGGTCATCGGTCAAAAGCCTGAGCCAGGGGACCGAGTTGAACCTCATAGCACGGTTAATCTGACGGTGGCTATCCCTGCCCCCCTGGTTATCCCATGGGGCTGGGTTATGGTTGGCTTAACCCTGGCTAGCCTGGCAGGGTACTATCTTTACCGGTATATTCCAAAGAAACCTAAACCACCTATTACATCTGCTCCTTCCGTTCCTCCCCCTCTCCCCCATGTGCAAATAAGGACTCACCAAAGAGCCGTAGAACGGATGATAATTTGCGACTCCCCCAGGCTGATCGATTTAGAAGTGGGCCTGAGACCGGTTCCAGACAGTGGCACCCAAGATGTGGAGGTGGAAGGAGCATTAATTTTGAAGGAGAAGAGAGCATGAATAACCTACCTGTTACTCTGAAGCAATTTTTTGCTTTTCCAGAAGGCGGCCTTCCCAAGGACATCGAGGCGCGGCTGGAGGCCAGCGAGGCTATGGCTAAGGTACAGGGGGTCCTGGCCCAACAAGCCATGGGTCTGGGCTGGGGGATAGCCTGGAGCAAAATCATTGGGGGCCTCGATGAGTTATTGAACATTAGTTTGCAGGGTATCTTGGTGCAGGCCTGGAAAAAGTACCAAGAACTGCGCAAGTACCGGGATAAGGAAAGGTATCCGCCCTATGAAACTTATTTGGTTCACCTTGTGGAACATACCATTAAATCTGAGCACCGCCCCTACCTGGCTGTATTGATTAATGGGGTCGAGATCCCCCAGAAGATCGAGTTCTCTATAAGTCTTGCCTTGACGATAGAAGGCGCAGTCCTGAAGATCAAGGACGGAAAAATCGAGGAGATTATGCCGGGTTCCTGTAAAGGGAAAGGCACCCTGGCCTGTGGCGAATTTATCCTTTTAAAACAAGAGACCAAAACGTTTTTTATACCGGCGTCGATCAGTCTTGGGGAGGGGGTTCCTATCCCGGCGTAGGGAAATAACTGTCCTGATTTGGCCAGATCGTGGAGGTGAAAGCTCTTATGGCGTCCAGGAATAAGCGCGCATTCTCTTTCCCAGGTAAGGGCGCTTTATGGGATAACCAAACTTCCCGTTATCTCAAGTCTAAGAGGTTGAAGATAACCGCTATCTGCTATCTATGCGCGGTTTAAATAATAAACCTAACTATACTATATTGTTATCATATCAGCTCCTCAGACCCACCCGAAAATCAATCTGATCTCGATTTGATGCTGGTCGGTTCATGTCTTGGTCATTACCCTTTATAC
>QYQD01000119.1 GCA_007280345.1 Deltaproteobacteria bacterium
AGATTAAGAATGATCCGCGGGTTACCTTTATTGGGCGGTTTTTGCGCAAGACCAGCCTCGATGAGGTGCCCCAGTTGATCAATGTGCTCAAGGGTGAAATGAGCTTGGTGGGTCCACGCCCCCTACCGGTACGGGACTATGCAGGATTCAATCAAGATTGGCATCGTCGGCGGTTTAGCGTCAAACCCGGAATCACTTGCCTCTGGCAGATTTATGGCAGAACGTCCCTGACAATGTCTTTTGAAAAATGGATGATCATGGATATGGAGTATATTGACCATTGGTCGATGTGGCTTGACTTAAAGATCCTGGCCAAGACCATCCCTGCAGTCCTGAAAGGGGGGGAGGCTTACTAAGATTGGGCTTGAGGGTTAAAAGGTTCTATTATTAATGGGAACACTAAATTGATTGCACGAAGCGTTGCTGTTGTAGCGGTGAGTGCACCGCCCCTACGGCCGCGCAATTTATTTTATGCTCCGGTTAATAAGTAAGTTAAAGGGTTCTTTGTCGAAATTGCAGAGATTTGAGTTTAAATCAGGGCTGAGATCCTGGCTACGCTATGCTCCGCCAGGATCTCAGCCCTGCCCTTCCGTCTGCTTCCCCACCGCGGCGCTCAGGTTGCTCGAAAGCCATGCCTTATCCTCCAGGCGGGCAGACAAAATATACCATGACCCTTAAGGCTGAAAAAGCGGAATTTTCTCACTCAAAATGGTCCAAAAAAGGGGGCATCTCCAGGGGTGAAACTCTCCTGTGCTACTCGACTCATCTACTCAGTAAGGTCTTCCACCAGCTCCGATCCGAGAATTTGAAGTTCCACGCGTAGACTTCCGCCACCCTGCATAGCAAGTTGGCTGCCGGAAGATACAATATCATCTGACCCTAAGCGAAAACAATTTTCGTAAGGTTGCAAAAATAAGGTCAAGTATTATGATACTGTCGGTAAAACCGGACCCTGGAGGAATCAATAATCATGAAAGTCCTGGTGACGGCAAGAATGCCCGAAGAGGTCTTATCTTTGATCGGCCAAGATCACCAGGTCGAGAGCTACGATGCAGATCCACCCATTGACAGACAGAAGCTGCTTCGGAGTATTGCAGACAAGGAGGGGCTCCTTTGTACGATTACCGACCGAATCGATACAGAGGTGCTCGACCGCGCCCTGGCACTCAAAGTGATTGCCAACTACGGAGTCGGCTTCGAGCATATAGATATTGATGGCGCCAGCCAGAGAGGAATTCCGGTTACAAATACCCCGGGCGTGCTCACGGAAACGACGGCGGACCTGGCCTTTGCCTTGCTCCTGGCAACCGCTCGCAGGGTCGTGGAAGGTGACAAAAGAGTCAGAGAGGGAAAGTTCCAATACTGGGCTCCACTCCTTTTCCTGGGCCAGGATGTGAGCGGCAAGACCTTGGGAATCATAGGTATGGGGCGGATCGGCAAAGCCGTGGCCCGGCGGGCCGCAGGTTTCGGCATGAAGCTCATCTACCATAGCCGGACCAGGCTTTCACCTATCGAAGAGCAAGAACTGTGGTTATCTCTGAAGCCGCTCGAGACGTTGCTGCGGGAAGCCGATTTCGTGACGCTGAATGTCCCCCTGACACCCTTCACACGGCACCTGATCGGTAGCCGGGAGTTGGAACTCATGAAACCCTCGGCCTATCTCATCCACACGGCCCGAGGCCCGGTGGTTGATGAGGCGGCGCTCGTGGTAGCCTTACGCCAGGGTCAGATTCGTGGAGCCGGCCTGGATGTCTATGAGAGAGAGTCGGAACTCTGCCCGGGCCTTGCCGACCTCGAGAACGTGGTGCTCCTGCCCCACGTGGGGAGTGCCACCGTTGAAACCCGCACCCGAATGGCTTTGATGGCGGCTGAAAATCTCTTGGCAGGACTCAGAGGCGATCCTCCCCCCAACTGCCTCAACTGGGCGGAACTCATGAGAAATCCTGCATAAGGGCTTAACACCTATAAGCAGGCAGGCTATGGAGTCTGGCAATCAGTCCATGGAAAAGAAGCGGAAGGACCTTCTGATGGAAATCTTCAGCGCCGGGCTGCGGGCCGTTGATCCTGAAGCGGCCGTCCGCTCCCAGGTGAGCCGGCAGGGGAATTGTCTGACCGTTGGCGGGCGGGCATACGACCTGGATTATTTCCGTCGGGTCATCCTCATCGGCGCCGGCAAGGCCACCGCGCTTATGGCCAAAGCCTTGGAGGAGCTTCTGGAGGATTACCTCATCGAGGGCCTGATCCTGGTAAAGCCTGGCTATGCAGTTCCCTTGAGAAAAACGCGAGTCATTGAGGCAGGTCATCCCATTCCCGATCAATCCGGTCTGGAGGGGACCGTTGAGATTATCCGTCGGCTGAGTGCCGCCTCGGAGAAAGACTTGGTAGTCTGTGCCTTCTCAGGCGGTGCCAGCGCTTTGCTGCCCGCCCCCGTACCACCCCTTAACCTCTCCCAGAAACAATTGACCACGCAGCTGCTTCTGGAATGCGGGGCCGAAATTGGTGAGATCAACAGCATCCGCAAGCATCTTTCCCGGAGCAAAGGCGGCGGACTGGCCCGCGCGGCTTATCCGGCAACCCTGATCTCCCTTATCCTCTCGGATGTGGTGGGGGACCGGCTCGACGTCATCGCTTCGGGCCCCACGGTGCCCGATGACAGCCGATTCGCCGACTGTATCGCCATGGTGGAACGGTATGGACTTGCTTCCCGTTTGCCAGGCCCGGTGTGGCAGTACCTCAAGGACGGTGCTGCCGGCCTCTTTCCGGAAACCCCCAAGGCCGGCGATCATATCTTCGCTAAGGTCCAGAATATAGTGGTGGGCAATAACCGTATGGCGCTGCTGGCAGCCAGGGATCAGGCGGAAGCCTTGGGCTTTCGAACGCTGCTGCTGACCTCCGGTCTCGAGGGCGAGGCTCATCAGGTGGGGCGGATGTTGGTGGCGCTGGGAAAAGAAGTAGGTTTTTCCGGTCACCCGGTGGCTCCTCCTGCCTGTCTGCTCGCCGGAGGGGAGACTACCGTCACCCTGCGAGGCCAGGGGAAAGGCAGCCGCAACCAGGAACTGGCGTTGGCGGCTGCCATTGCCCTGGAGGGATTAAGCCGGATCAGCCTGCTCAGTGCCGGCACCGATGGCACGGACGGGCCCACCGATGCGGCCGGGGCCTTCGTCGATGGCGCCACCTGCCAGAGGGCCCGCGCCCGGGGCCTCGATCCTGGGGACTTTCTTTCCCGCAATGATTCATACCATTTTTTCGAATCCCTGGGGGATTTGCTGATAACGGGCCCGACCCGGACGAACGTCATGGACATCATGTGCTTGCTTATCGAATGAACATGGTATTTAGATATTCAAATTATATCGGAACTTCTCTAGGGCTCGGAGATAATTATTCAGTTTGGCAAGATAGTTGGCAGGAAAGCGGCGGTTTAACGTCCTTATTGGGCAAGATTATCTGCTTGCCTTATGGCGCGAAGGAATTTCGCCCTCCCGCCGGTGCTCATCGTACAGGGCCAGGTGCTTTCGCAGGGTCTCCGGGATCGGGAGGTGGTAGGGGCAGCGGCTGGCGCACTCGCCGCACTCCTCACAGAGCCGCACTGACTCCATGGTTTTTTCGGCGAAGGTCGCAGCCTTGCCCGGACCCATCCGGTAGGCCACGATGGCGTACAACATGGCCGGAGTGATCAAGACCCCAGGGGGGCAGGGCTGACAGTACTCGCAGCGCCGGCAAAAGAGGTCGCCCAACTCGGTCCGGTAGCGGGCCATGGCCTCCCAGTCCGCCGCGGTCACCTCTAGCAGGCTGTTGAAAAATACGATTCTGGAGCCGTTTTTCTTTTTCAGGTCATTCAAAATTGGGATTTCGGCATGTTCATGTCCCGCACATTAGGCATATTAAGTGACTTTGTTGGGGTTATTGGCCCCTCACCGGCAGGTGTAGGCGTCGGTGCGGTCTTTTTTGCTCCCTGCCGCCGCTTACGTAGTGGGTGCGGCCAAAAGCTTTCGCATCCGTACCAGGTTGTACGCCGCCAAGGTGAATTTAAAGACCCAGCCCACCCTTTCTCTGCCGCGATGTCGCGTTTTGCGGAGATATCCCACGGTTTTCATCCAGCCGAAGATTTGTTCCACCAGTTTCCGCTTCCGTTGACTGAGGGCGTAACCGATGTGGCGAGTGGTTTCTTCGGCCAGGGCCGAGCCGCGGTTTTTTCGGGCCACATGGGGAGCAACCCCGCCCTGCTGCAAAAAATCCACGAAGTTCCGGGTATCGTAGTTTTTGTCGCCGCCGAGGGTGAGCCCCGCGGTGTGGGGAACCTGGCGAACCATCTCCCGGGCCGCATCTCGTTCCGCCGTGCCGGTAGCCTGATTAAGGAGGCCGTCTGCCGCCAAACCGTGACGGTTCTCCATCAGGACGTTCCCCATATAACAGAGTTTAGCCTCTTTCCCCAAGCCTTTGCGAAACAGCCGGGCCTCCGGATCGGTGCCGGAGACATGGGTAGCGTTGGTGCGCCGCTCGCCGTGAAAATCCACTTCCGGATTGCGACCGCCAGTCGGGGGCGGAGGCGGCTCTTCCCGGGGCCGGAAACTCTTCAAAGAGGCCCAGGCTTCAATGAGGGTGCCGTCTACCGTGAAGTGCTCATCGGACAACAGCCCGGCGGCTTCGGCCTGGGCCTTGATGCAAGCGAAAAAGAGCCCGGCCACGTCCGAGGCGATCAAACGCTCCCGATTCTTGGAAAAGACGGAGTGGTCCCACACCTCGTCGTCCATGGACAGGCCGACAAACCAGCGAAATAACAGATTGTAATCCAACTGCTCCATCAGCAGGCGCTCGCTGCGAATGGTGTACAGCACCTGGAGCAGCAAAGCCCGCAGCAACTTTTCCGGGGCAATGGAGGGACGTCCCACCTTGGCATACATGGCCTGAAACTCGGCCCACAGGTCCGACAAGGCTTGATTCACCATCGCCTTGATAGGCCGCAACGGGTGATCCGGCGGCACTCGGTCTGCGGGAGAAAGGTAACTGAACATGCCATCCTGATGGGAATCGAAACCACGCATAATCGCCGCCTCCATTCAATATATTGTTATCATTGAATATATCACCATTTTGGCCTTATGGACAGCGTTTATTTCGGTTTCTTTAAAAAAGGTTTTTCAACAGCCTGCTAGAATATTTTTACTTTAAAAGGTTTCAAGGGGGTGGAGACAATGAATGGGGAGCGTAATAAACGCAGAAAATGGGGTCTAAGGTTTGGCATCACAATACTCTTAACTTTAGGTTTCCTGATGCCGGCGCCGGCGCCGGCGCCGGTTATGGCGCTGAACACCAACCTGGCCATCGGTTCCACTATCCTCGGGTTGCTCGCCACCCCGATGATCGC
>QYQD01000156.1 GCA_007280345.1 Deltaproteobacteria bacterium
GATATTTTTTCTTTTATTATCATATACAAATCTTTTGAATTCTGGTTTTCTGCCTTAAAACTTCTAAGAATAATATCTGTGATTTCTTTGTATTTAAACCTATCTGCGTTCATCTGTGTGAATCTGTGGCTGAATAGTTACTTATTTTCTGACAAATAGTTTTCCGGGTAACTGCTGAACCAGGCCCTTTAATTCTAAATTAAGAAGTATGCTGCTTACTTTTTGCACAACTAAGTTTCCTCTTCGGACTAATTCGTCAATATGTTGAGGATATTCTTCCACCAGCTCCAGAATATCTCTTTCTTCAGGCAAAATATCCTGAGGGATACAGGCCGGTAGGCATTTTGTAGTTTTTTCGCCCTTTAATGCCGGCTCCAGGGAGAATTTTTTCAGGGGACGCAGTTCTTCTACTATGTCCTCGGCAGATTCAACGAGTTTTGCCCCCTGCTTAATGAGCTTGTGTGTTCCACTGCTCCGGAGCGAGTTTATGCTCCCGGGCACGGCAAAGACCTCGCGCCCCTGCTCAAGGGCTAAATTGGCGGTTATTAAAGAACCGCTTTTCCCAGTGGCCTCCACGATAACCGTACCCAGGGCCAGGCCGCTGATAATCCGGTTACGTATCGGAAAATTTTTGGGCTCAGGAGGCGTGCCCAGGGGATATTCGGATATAACCGCCCCGTTTTCAGTTATGCGGTGATATAGGTCCTTGTTTTCCTCGGGATAGATGATGTCCAGTCCTGAACCCAGTACCGCTATGGTTCGGCCTTTGCCCCAGAGGGCGCCCAGATGGGCAGCCGTGTCGATGCCGCGCGCCATGCCGCTCACGATGGTCAGGCCATGGCCGGCCAGAGAGCGACAGAGCCCTTCCGCCGCCTTCTCTCCATAATAGGTGGCATGACGTGATCCGACCACTGCCACACTGAAATTATCGGCCTCGCCCAAGTTCCCTTTAACGTAAAGCAAGGCCGGCGCATCATAGATATTTGCCAGATTTTGAGGATATGCCTCATCCTGAAAGGTGAGTATCTTTACTCCATATTTACGTAGTAATTTTAGTTCCTGTGCGGCACGTTCTTTAGAGGCGAAGCTGCGTATAGCCTCTATGGTCGCCGACCGGATTCCTTTTATGGCCCTAAGTTCAGCTTCCTTGGCCTTGAATACTTCTGCCGGTGTGCCAAAAAGTTTAATAAGCTGCCGGTAGGTGACACCTCCAATCCCGGGGATCAAATGAAGGGCCATCCAATAATACAAGTCATCCATCATATAATATTTTTCAAAATAGCCGTCAAACGGGGCTGACTATAATAGATAGGACAGAAGTGTCAAGTCCTTTCTGGGGCATCGGGGTCATAGGTATAGGTATAATGACATATGAAGATGTAACCCCGCTGCCCCCACTGCCCTTCTTACCGGAACAATTGGCAGAATCTATCAATTGCTGTCGGCCTATCCGTATTTCCGATTTGACTTATGGTTAGACACTGGTATTTTCGTTATATCTTACCATTTAAATGGCGTCTGGAGGACTACTATGCCCGGAAAATATGATGAAATGTGGGACAGGCTCGGTCTGGACTTATCGGCACATGAGGGGCTTTTAACCGTACTCGGAAAGTTTTATGGCGACATCTATCTCTCGCAGCAAAATCGCCTCAAGGGCATGGAATACCTAGACTTTGTCCTCTCAGAGGTACACGGGCTTCGTATCCAGGAGCTTCAGGCGGCAAAGAAAAACGGGAAAAAGGTGGTGGGCACATTCTGTGTCTTCGTGCCGGAGGAACTTATCTGGGCAGCGGAAGGGATAGCAGTTGGACTCTGCGCCGGGGCGGAAATCGGCCGCGAAGAGGCGGAACAGGTATTGCCGCGCAATACCTGTTCCCTTATCAAATCGTTCTTTGGCTTCAAAATGGCCAGGCTCTGCCCATTCATAGAATCCTCTGACCTCATTGTGGGAGAGACAACGTGCGACGGCAAGAAAAAGGCTTACGAAATCTTTGCTGATCTTGTACCTGAGATGTATATAATGGAGATTCCACAGCGCAAAGAGAAGATAGACCGGGATTTGTGGAAAAGCGAAATCTTGCGTTTCAAAGATAAACTGGAAGAGATAACCGGCAGGGCCATTTCTACCAAATCCCTGGGTAAGGCCATAAAGATGGTAAATGAGCGGCGCCGCGCCCTGCAACGCCTGAATAAGCTCCGCCGGGCAAACCCCGTGCCTATCTCCGGCCGGGATGTCCTCTTAATAAACCAGATATCTTTCTACGATGATCCCGTGCGTTTCACAGAAAACATAAATAAGCTCTGTGACGAGCTGGAAGAGAGGATCAGCCGTGGGGAAGGTATCGTTCCGCAAAAGACCAAGCGAATCGTCCTATCCGGCTGCCCGATGGCCGTTCCCAACTGGAAATTGCCCTACGTAATCGAATCCTCCGGGGCGGTGATAGTCGGAGAAGAGTCCTGTATCGGCGAACGCAACACCAGGGACCTCGTGGACGAAGGCAGCAAGGATTTACCAGAGATGTTGGATAATATGGTTGACCGCTACATGAATATAGATTGCGCCTGCTTTACCCCGAATAAGGAAAGATTAGAGCATATTGTTTCCCTGGCTAAAGATGCCAAAGCGGATGGGGTTATCCACTATGCCCTCCAGTTTTGCCATCCCTATACCATCGAAGCCTACAAGGTAAAAAAGGCCCTGGAAAAGGAGAATATCCCGGTACTTAAGATAGAGACCGACTATAGCATGGAGGATATAGAACAACTGAAGACAAGAGTCGAAGCCTTTGTAGAAATGTTGAGCAAATGAGATATGCGGGTATAGACATCGGTTCCCGGACTATAGAGATCGTAGTCCTGGAAAATCTTCAGGAATTTTCATCCAAAAAGTCCGAGACCACACATGATCCCCTGGCCCAGGCGAAACGGCTCTTGGCAAATGTCTCTTTTGATTGCCTGATGGCCACCGGTTACGGCCGCCACCTCCTGGCTAAGGAATTAGATATACCCACGGTAACCGAGATTAGCGCTTACGCAACAGGTGTACAGGCGCTTTTCTCCTCAGCCCGAACCATCCTCGACATAGGGGGGCAAGACACTAAAGTAATTGCTGTCAACGGCGAAGGAAGAATCCTTCGCTTTGAGATGAATGACCGCTGCGCGGCCGGCACCGGCCGGTTTCTCGAGGTTATGGCCGGAGTCCTTGGCGTCAGCGTCAGCGACTTCGGCAGCCTTGCCCTGGAAGGTCAACCCATCTTACGAATAAGCAGCACGTGCACTGTATTTGCCGAATCAGAAGCCGTATCTCTTTTGGCCAAGGGTGAAAGAAGAGAAGATATTGCCCTGGCTTTACATGGCTCCGTAGTCAGGCGATCCGTGACTATGCTGAAGCGGGTCTCTTTGGGAAAAGACATCGTCTTTGCCGGAGGCGTGGCTTTGAATCCATGCCTGAGAGTTATCCTGGAGAAAGAACTAGGCCAGAAAATCATCGTCCCGGATAATCCCCAGATGATCGGCGCATACGGAGCTGCCCTCTGCTGTCGGTCGGCAGCGCACAAATAAAAAAGGGATTAGCCATAATGACTAATCCCTTAACTTTATTGGCGGGGCCGACGAGACTCGAACTCGCGACCTCCGGCGTGACAGGCCGGCGTTCTAACCAAACTGAACTACGACCCCGACGATTATTTTAAGGCAAGAAATGGTAGGCGGAACAGGGCTTGAACCTGTGACCCCCGGCTTGTAAGGCCGATGCTCTCCCAACTGAGCTATCCGCCCCTAATCAGGTTTGTACTATTAACAACTCCATTTTGGCAAGTCAAGCAAAATGTACATAAAGTTATAAGACGCAATACATCAATGGGCGGTAATTTCTGAAAGAGCTTCCTCCTTAGGAAAAACAACTACCGGAGAGGATGCCGGACCCTTGAATAGAGACTCCGGGTCATCCAATACCAGCGCCTTCTTGAGTACCTCATCCATACTTTCAACCATTTCCACTTGAATAGATTTAATCAACTTAGGCGGGATATCTTTGAGGTCCTTTTCATTCTCACGAGGGATAAACACCGCACTCACATTACTCCGCCTTGCCGCCAGCATCTTTTCTTTAAGCCCGCCAATAGGCAGTACACGGCCCCTCAATGTAATTTCGCCCGTCATGGCTGTATCTTTATGGACCGGGATCTTAAGCAAGGCCGAGGTTATAGCCGTGGCCATGGTAATGCCAGCCGACGGACCATCTTTGGGGATAGCTCCTTCCGGCACATGAATATGAATATCTAGCTTCTGGTAAAAATCAGCATCCAGTCCAAAGCTCTCAGCCCTGGAACGGACATAGCTCAGGGCGGCCCGGGCCGATTCTTGCATGACATCGCCCAGCTTACCGGTGATGGTCAGGTTGCCTTTCCCGGGCATGATAACTGCTTCAATCTGCAGTATCTCTCCGCCAAACTCTGTCCAGGCCAAGCCGGTGGCCACACCGATCTCATCCTTCTCTTCAGCCAGGCCATAGCGGTAACGAGGAACACCGAGATACTTTTCCAGGGACTGTACATTAACCAGCGCCTTTCGCCTCTCCTCTTTGTTTTTGGCAATTTCCTTGGCCACCTTACGGCATATACTGGAAATCTCCCTCTCTAAATTACGGACGCCGGCTTCCCGGGTATAACGGCGGCTGATCCCCAGAATAGCATTATCTGTAATATCCAGATCACCCTTCTGAAGACCATTAGCCTGAATCTGTTTCGGGATTAAAAATTTCCTGGCAATATGTAATTTCTCTTCTTCCGTATATCCGGAAAGTTGAATAACCTCCATCCTGTCCTGTAAGGGAGGCGGAATAGCGTGGAGAGTATTAGCCGTAGTTATAAAGAGGATTTCCGATAAATCATAATCGACATCAAGATAATGGTCATTAAAGCTATAATTTTGTTCCGGATCAAGCACCTCCAGGAGGGCAGCGGAAGGATCGCCACGAAAATCCATGCTCATCTTGTCCACTTCATCCAGACAGAAGACCGGGTTATTGACCTTGGCCTTGCGCAAAGATTGTATTATCTTCCCGGGCATAGCCCCTATATATGTCCGCCGGTGACCGCGGATTTCCGCCTCATCCCTTACTCCACCCAGAGATAAGCGGATAAAGTTTCGCTTGGTGGCCCGCGCTATGGACTTGGCCAGAGAAGTCTTTCCTACCCCGGGCGGACCAACCAGACAGAGAATCGGCCCTTTCATCTTTTTGACAAGACTCTGGACCGCCAGGTATTCAATAATCCTTTCCTTCGGCTTCTTAAGACCATAGTGATCCTCTTCCAGTATCCTCTCTGCCTCGTTAATATCTATCTGATCCCTGCTCTTTTCATACCAGGGGAGGGAAATCAACCAGTCTATATAATTACGGACAACAGTGGCCTCAGCGGACATAGGCGACATCATCTTCAGTTTCTTGAACTCATTACGCACCTTGGTTGCGGCCTCTTTCGACATCCGCTTCCGTTTAATCTTCTGATCGAGTTCATTCAGCTCACTTTTAAAGTCATCTTTGCCGCCCATCTCCTTCTGGATGGCACGCATCTGTTCGCCGAGATAATACTCCTTCTGGGTCTTCTCCATCTGCTTTTTGACCCGGTCTTTTATGCGATGCTCGATCTGGGCGACCTCTATCTCAGCGCACATCAGATGATAAAGCTTTTCCAGGCGCTTGGCCAGATTCAACGTCTCCAGGATGGCCTGTTTGTCTGCGAGACGCAAAGTCAAATGGGACGCCATGGTGTCGGCTAACTTAGAGACGTCGTCAATAGAAGCAACAGATAAAAGCACTTCTGAAGGTATCTTTTTGTTAAATTTTGCATACTCCTCAAAGGTAGAACGTACGGTGCGCACCAACGCCTCTTTTTCCAGACCATGCTCACCCGTATCAACCATCTCCTCAACTTCAACCAGGAAAAAGTTTTTATGGGGCAGGAATTGCGTTATCTTACCGCGTCTCTTACCCTCGACCAGGAGTTTTACCGTCCCGTCCGGCAAACGCAGGAGTTGTAATATACTACCTATGGTTCCAACGCGCTCTATATCCCTTTCGCCGGGTTCATCTCTTTTGGCATCCTTTTGAGCTGTAAGAAAAAGATCCGCCTTTCGACCCATAGCATCTTCTAATGCCTGGATGGACTTCTCCCTTCCCACAAAAAGCGGCGCTACCATGTGCGGAAAAATCAGTATATCACGCAGCGGTAAAAGCGGGATAACGGTCTTCCCCCTTTTCAAGGCATCCTCTTTTCCCTTTGCGTTAGAACTAAACATAAATATACCCCTTATGCACTACGCGCCTTTGTTGTCTCATACAGGATAATGGGTTCCTCTCTATTGAGTATCACCTCTTCGCTGATCACACATTCCCTTGCGTCCCCCTGAGAGGGGAGTTCATACATTATGTCCAGCATGGCATTCTCAAGAATAGATCTTAATCCTCTGGCGCCGGACTTCCTCTTCATACTTTCACGGGCCACGGCCACCAGCGCCCCTTCGGTGAAGCGTAAGTTAATATGATCAAGCTCGAAAAGCTTCTTATACTGTTTGACCAGGGCATTTTTAGGCTCTTTCAATATCTTGATAAGCGCCTCTTCATCCAGTTCTTCCAGTGTGGCCACGACCGGCAATCTTCCCACAAATTCCGGTATAAGGCCAAAACGCAAGAGGTCTTCCGGCTTGACCTCAGTCAGGACATCACCAATCCTCGACTGGGACGCCCCGCGAATATCGGCGCCAAAGCCCATGGACTTGACCCCGATCCTGTTTCTGATGATGTTTTCCAGGCCGACAAATGCCCCACCGCAGATGAAAAGGATATTAGTAGTATCCACCTTGACAAATTCCTGCTGAGGGTGTTTGCGACCACCCTTGGGTGGGACGTTAGCCGTAGTCCCTTCTATAATCTTAAGTAATGCCTGCTGTACGCCTTCGCCGGAGACGTCACGGGTGATGGACGGGTTATCTGATTTTCGGGCGATCTTATCGATTTCATCAATGTAAACTATACCCCGCGAGGCCAGAGCCACATCATAGTCAGCCTCCTGCAGCAGGCTTAAGATAATATTCTCAACATCCTCACCCACATAACCGGCCTCGGTGAGAGAAGTGGCATCGGCAATCGTAAAGGGGACATTCAGTATCTTGGCCAGGGTCTGGGCCAGAAGAGTCTTCCCGCAACCCGTTGGACCGACAAGAAGGATGTTACTCTTTTGCAGTTCTATACCTTGGGTATCGACCCGGCTATCAATTCTTTTATAGTGGTTGTGAACCGCTACGGCCAGTATCTTTTTTGCCCTTTCCTGGCCGATTACATATTCATCCATGATCTTTTTGATCTCTCGAGGCTTTGGTGTCGAGCCGCTCCTCTTGGCCACCTCTTCCTTCTCATACTCCTCAGCCATAATATCATTACAGAGCTCTATACACTCATCACAGACATAGACAGCCGGACCTGCAATCAGCTTCTTGACCTCGTCCTGGCTCTTACCGCAAAAAGAACAGAGTAAATCGCTTCCCTTTCTATCACCCTTTTTTGACATTAAACTTCCTCCTTTTTAAGCACAGGCCGTTTAGCTATAACCTCATCAATGAGGCCGTATTCCACGGCCTGCCCGCCGCCCATGAAGAAATCGCGGTCCGTATCCCTGCTGATCCGCTCAATGGATTGGCCGGTGTGATCCGACAAAACCTTGTTCAGCTCTTCACGCAGCCGTAGAATCTCCCGCGCCTGAATATCTACGTCTGTGGCCTGACCCTGGGCGCCACCCAGGGGCTGATGGATCAAAATACGCGAATGCGGCAGCGCATAGCGCTTGCCCTTGGTTCCTGCGGCCAGGAGTAGTGCGGCCATGCTGGAAGCCTGACCCATACACAGAGTCATAATATTTGGTTTTATGTACTGCATGGTATCGTAGATAGCCAGTCCGGCCGTCACCATCCCCCCGGGGGAATTAATGTACAGGGTAATATCCTTATCCGGGTCTTCAGCTTCCAAAAAAAGCATCTGTGCAACTACCAGATTAGCCAGGTCGTCATCTATTGGAGACCCCAAAAAGATTATCCTTTCCTTCAAAAGGCGCGAATAGATATCATAAGCCCGTTCACCACGTGAGCTCTGTTCTACAACAATAGGTATTAATGTCATCCTCTAGTCTCCATCTAATTTCATATAGTTATCCCACAGCAGTCCAACTCATTTTATCTTCGCATGTTCTATAAGATAATCCAGTGTCTTCTGAGGTAATATATAATCCGGCAACGATTGCATGAGGTTAGGGTTGGCGCGCAGGTGATTAGCCTCTTCCGGCCTCATATTGAGTGTGCGGGCGACCTTAGTAAATTCTTCGTCAATATCCTTCTCTTCCACCTTTAGATTTTCCCTGCGTGCTATCTCCTCTAAGATGAGCGAGCCCCGGGCCCGCTTCCCCGCCTCTTCTCTAAATTTGTCACGTAGATCTTTATCGGAAATACCCGTAGATTCAACGGGTATGCCCATTCTTGCCAGCTTACGCCGGGACTCATCCACCATAGCGTCTATTTCTTCTTTCAACAGACTCTCCGGCAATTCAAAATCACATTTTGCTATCAGCAGATCAATAACCTGGTTTCGCATATCGGCCTCAGACTGCTTTTTTCGAGCCTCAACCAAGGTCTCTTTGACCTTATTGCGCAGGTCTTCGAGGTTCTTAAAGTCAGCGCCCAGGTCCACAGCAAATGCATCATCTAATACCGGAACAACCTTTTCTTTTATGTCAGTTACAGCAACCTGGAAGTCCATGGTCTTCCCGGCCATTGTTTTGTTTGCAAAATCCTCCGAGAAGGTCACTTTTATTTCTGTTTCGGCATTTTTTGACAAACCGATTAATTGCCTTTCAAAATCCGGATTAAAAAGCCCGGATCCGACCTCCAGATGATAACTCTGTCCGTTACTTCCCTCTACGGGGTTACCATCCAAAAATCCCTTATAATCAATAACCGCCACGTCTCCCTCTCTGATCGGCCGGTCTTCATCAATGGATTTAAAATGCGCATTCATCTGCCGGATCTCATCCAGTTTTTTCTCCACGTCCTGGTCGGTAACCGGCGCTTCCTTCTTCTCAATCTCCAGCTCCAGGTAATCCTTCACTTCTACAAGCGGCTTAACCTCTACCGTAGCTGTGTATTTAAGATACTCCCCGGGTTTAAACTCTTCCTCACCAATCACGGGCCTGGCCACCGGAGAAAGCCCTGCCTCTTGAACGGCCTTGGGGTAGGAATCGTTGAGAAGTTTATCCAGGGCATCTACTTCCACATTTTGACGGTAGTAACGTTCTAAAATCTCCCTGGGGACCTTGCCTGGGCGGAAACCCTTTATCCTCACCTTCTTGTTTAAGGCCCTGTAAGCGTTTTCAATCTCCTCAGCCACGACTTCTTGAGGAATCTCAACATAGATTTTCTTGCGGACGGCGCTTATATCCTCAACTCTGCATCTCACGTTTTCTGTACTCCTGACCTCTTGAATTAGTAATGGTGCGAGAGGGGGGATTTGAACCCCCACCCACGGTAGCGGACTGGATCCTAAGTCCAGCGCGTCTGCCAATTCCGCCACTCTCGCTTGCGCATTAAATTTAATGCAGATGATAACTTAAGTCAAGAAGAGAAAAATTCCTTGTCAAGCCAATTTAGAAATGTCCGGTCTATGCGATTTTCTATTGACAAAATGAATATGACCATATGATTATGTTACATTCAAAAATGCGGTCATTATACTTTACCGTTCGTTTTATAAACTGGCACAAGGTTTATCAATGTCCTCTGCACAACCGGCAATAACAGAATTTACCCCGGGGCTCGATCATTTCATGGAGCGTCTGAAGACTATCTATCAGGCCATGGACAAGGCTTACGACGAGATAACAGCGTACTATGGCTGCTCTTGTGCGGGTTGTGACGGCAATTGTTGCACGAGTTACTTTTTCCATTATACGGTGGCGGAGTATCTCTACCTTGCGAAGGGCTTCCAGGCCCTCCGCCCGGAAAGACAAAATGAGTTGCGGCGTCTCGCCCGTGAATTTGTAGGGGAACGCGACCGGCTGGAGGCTGAGGGGAAAAAGATTGACCTGATGTGCCCGCTCAATGATAGAGGTCTCTGCGGCCTGTATGCCTTCCGTCCGATGATATGCCGGCTACACGGAGTCCCGCACTCATATCGCAGGCCGGACTTGGCGCTGGTTCGGGGTGAAGGCTGTCCTAAGCTGGTCCCGCCGGTCGTAGATGCGTCGGGGCATACTATAGAGAAGCCCGCCCGCCGTGAGCTTGACCGCAGCCGGTTTTATAGAGATCTGGCCATGCTGGAGCAGGAACTACGCCAGGAAATCGGCTTTGGCGAACGTATTAAGATGACCATTGCCGACATGATCACGTCCATGGAAAAAGAGGAAAACCCGTAGATGAAAGATCTTATCTGTATTTTCTGTGGTGGAAAAGCCGTTCTTCAAGGAAGATGATACAATGACCGGGTAGTCTGCAAGGATTGTGGACAAGAGACGAAAAAAGAAGCCTATCAGGACCAGATAGAAAAGTGGATAGAATCTGTCTGTCGGGATACTTCTCCCATCAAGAGGTGAATCCCGGGGGCTTCCAGCCTATGGTCGGTCGTAGACCGGATGAATTTCAGGTAGAAAAATGAAAGGTATTCTCATCCGTTGGATCATAAATGCCGGCGCCCTTTTCCTCGCTGCCCATGTGGTAGAAGGGATAGAGATCACCGGATTCTTCCCGGCCCTGGCCGGCGCC
Organism: Deltaproteobacteria bacterium; assembly: GCA_007280345.1. Taxonomy (GTDB): domain Bacteria; phylum Desulfobacterota; class QYQD01; order QYQD01; family QYQD01; genus QYQD01. Next base: position 10,807 of record QYQD01000156.1, read on the forward strand.
TTGATCCTTGGAATACTGAACACTTTTATTCGTCCGGTTGTATTGATCTTAACCCTCCCTCTAAACGTCCTTACCTTAGGGCTCCTGACTTTTATCATAAACGGCCTTATGCTCAAAATCGTAGCCTCCATCCTTAAGGGCTTTGAGGTCCAGGGCTTTTGGCCGGCGGTCTGGGGCGCCTTGATTATCACCATCATAAGCTGGATAGTTAACCTGTTCATTAACTCCCGGGGAAGGATTGAATACATCGAGATGAAAAAAGGCCGGAACGGGCAATGGGAGTAAATGTGAATTAGATAACAAATCTGTTGACAAAATTGTATCTTGCAGTAATTGTATCTATATCTGGGGTACGAAGTGGTATTTCAGAGGTAGCCAAAGGCGTCCACTGGACTTATTATTTATATGCGTATATCCAGCGGACGTTTTTTTATTTCCCCGGGAAAAAATCTTGGCGGCGTTAATGTATGCACAAAAATGCGCATATTCTACATAGCCGGTTTCTAAGGAGCACATAAAAGTGTTACACCAGCCAATAACTAAAAATTACCACGACTTCATCATCGAGCGTGATCCGGAAAAGTGCATCCAGTGCCAGGTCTGCGTCCGTCAGTGCTCTTACGGCGCGCATATCTACAATGAAAAAGATGAACGGGTTACCGAAGATGAGACCAGATGTGTCGGCTGCCACCGTTGCGAGGCCCTCTGCCCCACCGGGGCCTTGACTATCAGGAGAAACCCGTCCGAATTCAGAGAAAACGCACTCTGGGCCCCGCAGTTTATCAAAAATATTTATAAGCAGGCGGATACCGGCGGCATCCTTTTGACCGGTATGGGCAATCCTTATCCTTACCCCGTCTATTGGGATCGTATGGTCTTAGATGCCAGTCAGGTGACCAACCCCTCCATTGACCCCCTCCGGGAACCGATGGAACTCAGGACCTGGCTCGGCTCTAAACCGGATGCTATCGAAGTAGAGATGAAGAAGGGCAAGCCTAAACTTACAACTAATTTTTCGCCGCAGTTGCAGGTTAACTACCCCATCCTGTTCTCGGCCATGTCCTATGGATCTATCAATCTGAATGTTCACGTCGGTCTGGCCCGGGCTGCGGAAGAATTAGGAATTCTTTACAATACCGGCGAGGGCGGCCTGCATCAAAGCCTGTATAAATACGGTAAAAATACCATTGTTCAGTGTGCTTCCGGTCGTTTCGGCGTGGATAGCAAGTACCTCAATGCCGGTGTAGCTATTGAAATCAAAATCGGCCAGGGGGCAAAACCCGGTATCGGCGGCCACTTACCCGGCGAAAAAATAGGAAAAGAAATCTCCATCACCAGGATGATCCCGGAGGGGAGCGACGCCATCTCACCCGCGCCTCACCATGATATCTACTCCATCGAAGACCTGCGGCAACTCATTTACGCCCTTAAAGAGGCCACCGATTATGAAAAACCGGTCTTTGTAAAGATTGCCGCGGTTCATAACTCCGCGGCCATCGCCAGCGGTATAGCCAGGGCCGGAGCAGATGTCATCGCCATAGATGGATTCCGTGGAGGCACCGGAGCCGCCCCCACCATGATCCGTGACAATGTAGGCATCCCCATTGAACTGGCCCTGGCCTCTGTTGACGAAAGACTAAGACAGGAAGGGATACGAAATCGCGTCTCCCTGCTGGCGGCGGGCGGCATCCGCTGCAGCGCCGATGTAGTAAAGGCCATTGCCCTCGGCGCAGACGCGGTATATATCGGGACGGCGGCCTTAATCGCCGTCGGCTGTACTGTCTGCCAGCGTTGCTATACCGGTAAATGCCCCTGGGGTATCGCTACGAACGATCCATACCTCGCCAAACGGATCAATCCGGACATCGCCCACCGGAGATTGGCCAACCTGGTCCGGGCCTGGGGGCATGAAATCCAGGAGATGCTGGGCGGCATGGGTCTCAATGCCATCGAGAGCCTGCGGGGCAACCGCGAGAAGCTTCGCGGCGTAGGGCTGAATGAAGTGGAATTAAATATCCTTGGCATTAAACATGCCGGGGCATAGGTGTGCACTAAGATGAAAAAGGTCTATGCAAGGGAAGACGTGTGTATCGGTTGCCGGCTCTGTGAAATTGCCTGTATTGTTGAACATTCCATATCCAAAGATATCATAAGGGCCTTTAAGCAGGAAGAGAAAAGACCGGCGCGCAATGTCGTGGAAGAATGCGGCCCGGTCTCGTTCTCTGTCCACTGCCGTCACTGTGACGAACCGCCGTGTGTCCAGGTCTGTATTTCCGGGGCTATGGTCAAGGATCCAAAGACCGGAAGGGTCAGAAATATATCGGAAAAGTGCGTGGGCTGCTGGTCATGCGTCATGGCCTGCCCGTATGGAGTTATCAAAAGGGACACAGACCAGGGGAAGGTGATAAAATGCGACCTCTGCCCGGACCGCGACCTACCGGCCTGTGTTTCCGCCTGCCCCAACGAGGCCCTACTTTACGAGGAGAAATAGGCTTATGGAATATGTTATTATTGGAAATGGTGTAGCGGCCATAGGGGCAGTAGAAGGAATTCGTCAGATAGACCTGCAAAATCCGATTACTATCATTGCCGCTGAGCCCTATGCCACATACGGTCGCCCTCTTATCGCCAACCTTTTGCGTGGAAAGATACATGAGGCAGACCTGGCCTACCGCCCGGAGGCATTCTACCATGATAATAAGGTAACCCTCTTGCTGGGACGTACCGCCACAAAAATCGATGTCGCAGCGCACCAGGTGCTATTGGAAGATGGAGACAAAGTCCCCTACGACAAACTCCTCATCGCCACGGGCGGCAAACCTTTTATCCCGCCCATCCAGGGTAAAGATGGACCTGATGTCTATACCTTCACCACCCTTGATGATGCCAGGAAACTGGATGCATTAGTCGGTAAAATAAAACAAATCGTCGTTATCGGCGGGGGTCTTATCGGTCTTAAGGCAGCAGAAAGCCTCCATGATCGGGGTCTCAAAGTCACTGTGGTCGAACTGGCCGACCGCATATTGAGTACTGCCTTTGACCAGACAGCCGGGAACATCATCGGCAACCGTTTGGCTGAGGTGGGCATAGAGGTCATAACCGAAAAATCAGTTAAAGAGATTGTCCGCGAAAATGATCGGGTAATAGGCATTATACTAAATGATGGTCAAAACCGGAGTTGTGAGGCTGTAGTAATAGCCATCGGGGTTATCCCCGATAAGGATAGCGTCGAGGGAACAGGCATAGAGACAAATCGTGGCATAGTGGTCAACGACTATCTGGAAACCTCTGTCGCCGATATTTATGCAGCCGGAGACGTAGCCGAGGCCCTCGATCTTCTCTCCGGTGAAAGGCGTGTAGTGCCGATCTGGCCCAATGCCTATACCCAGGGGCAGTATGCCGGCCGGAATATGGCCGGGGCCAGAGCGACCTACACGGGCGGGCTTCCCATGAATTCCATTGAGTTTTATGGTATTCCCACCATGTCCATGGGTATGGCCAATCCAGCCGATGCCGGCTATGAGGTCATAACCAAACTTATCCCTGAAAATAATGTCTATCGGAAGCTGGTCCTCAAGGATGGGATACTGGTCGGCGCCATGCTGATTGGCGAGGTAGAAAGGGCGGGGATACTGACCGGCCTGATCAGAAACAGGGTGAAGGTCAGCGATTTTAAAGAGGAATTAATGAAAGATACTCTTAGTTTTAGTTCACTGCCCAGGGAAATACGCACGGAGTGGTTAAGTAGTGCCTGAACGAGAACTAGGAAATTTTTTCAAGTTCAAGGAAGGCGCAAATTTTAACCGCAGGAATACATTGAGTATTTTGAGGATTAAAATTTAAGCCTGACGCAGAAATTGGGAAAATTAACAGTTTTCGTTCAGGCACTAAGTAAATAATTAAAAACTGTACGGGGAGCCACGCGATCATGAAGAGTTGGCAGTATCAAAAGGATATTTCCGGATGCGGACTTTCCGGAATCATAAATAAAAATGGCGAGCGGATCAAAGGTGACAGCATTATCTGCTCCATAGCCTGCCAGCATGACCGGGGAAACGGTCTCGGCGGCGGGTTCGCAGCCTATGGTATCTATCCTGATTTTAAGGATCACTACGCCCTGCACATTATGGCGGATAATCTTGACGCCCTCCATGCGGCTGAAGGTTTCTTAAACCAGACCGTATCTATCGTGCATCAGGAAAAGATCCCGACCCGGCCCAACAAATACATTACCGACCCGCCTATCCTGCGTCGCTACTTTATTGAACCGGTGAAGGAAGGGGACAGGATATGTCGCTGGCCCGGCTTGAGTGACGATGACTATATAGTCCGCGTGGTGATGAATGTTAACCGGGACATTAAGGGCGCCTATATCTTTTCGAGCGGCAAGAATATGGGGGCCTTTAAGGGTGTGGGCTTCCCGGAAGATATCGCTGACTTTTACCGCCTCGACGAATATGCCGGCTATATCTGGACGGCCCACAACCGGTTCCCGACCAATACCCCGGGCTGGTGGGGCGGCGCCCATCCCTTTACCATCCTGGACTGGTCAATCGTGCATAATGGCGAGATTTCTTCCTACGGCATTAACAAGCGTTATCTGGAGATGTTTGGTTACCTCTGCACCCTGCTTACGGATACGGAAGTAGTAGCCTATCTCCTCGACCTTCTCATTCGTAAGCATGGTTTGCCTATAGAGCTGGCCTGTAAAGTCTTTGCCCCGCCATTCTGGCAGGAAATTGACCGAATGGATAAAGAATCAAAGAGGCTCTTTACGGCTATTCGTATGGTTTATGGCAGCGGCCTGTTAAACGGCCCCTTTGCCATCCTCTTTGCCTATAACGGGGGCCTGGTGGGCCTTAATGATCGGGTAAAGCTGCGCCCCCTGGTCGCTGCCGTCAAAGGGGACACGGTTTATATGGCCAGCGAAGAATCGGCTATCCGCGCTATCTGTCCTGATCCGGAAAAGGTCTGGGCGCCCAAGGCCGGAGAGCCGGTTATTGTAACTATGAACAAGGGCGCTTCCACAACGAAAAAACAGGCCAGATTAAGCCCGGCCTGTGCCGGGGCATAGTAATTTTTATGAGAGACAAGGCAGAGAATCCTATGGAAATTAACGCGCAAGGAATTTACTATAAAGACCTGAACGACATGATAAAAAAAGCCATAAGGAATGGAGAGGAAAATTTTATCCTGAGAAATGTCAACGGCCAGCGTTACATCGCGGACGGCATAAGCAAAAAAATCAGTATGGAGGTCTATGGCGTTCCGGGACAGGACCTGGGGGCCTTCATGAAGGGACCACGCGTCGTAGTTCACGGCAATGCCCAGGACGGAGTGGGCAACACCATGGACGTCGGCAAGATCGTTATTGAAGGCATGGCCGGAGATGTCGTGGGCTACGGGATGAGGGGCGGGAGGATTCATATCAAAGGCGACGTTGGCTACCGCGTCGGTATCCACATGAAGGCCTACCAGGACAAGATCCCGGTGATCGTTATCGGCGGCAAGGCCGGTGATTTTCTTGGTGAATACATGGCTGGAGGAGTAATCATTCTCCTGGGTATGTTCAGCCAGGATGCCGCTAAACCCATAGCGGGTATCTTTATGGGCACCGGTATGCACGGCGGGGTTATATACGTCCGGGGCGAGGTCGATCCTCATCAACTGGGATTTGGGCTAATTCCCAAAGAGTTAGACGGCGAGGACCAAAAAAATCTTAAAATGTATCTTAAAGAATACTGCGAAGACCTTGATATCGATCTTCGAAAGGTGTTATCTGTGCCATTCAAGAAAGTAGTCCCTTTCTCACGCCGACCTTATGGGAACATGTACGCATATTGACAGAAAAACATCTCGCGAGATAGAAGAAATTACCTGTCTATACGAGATTGCCAAAGCCTTAGGCGCCTCTCTGGACCTGAGGGCCTCTCTGCATAGCACCCTCGACATACTGGCAAAAAAATTGGGTATGACCAGGGGTACAATTACCATTCTCAACCCCATGGCCTCCGAACTCCAGATTGAAGTAGCGCATGGATTGACTGCCGAGGCCCGCAAGCGTGGCAGATACAAACTAGGTGAAGGGATCACCGGCAAAGTAGTGGAATCCGGAGAGCCTATGGTTGTCCCCAGGATCAGTAAAGAACCCTTATTTCTTAATCGAACCCGCTCCCGGGGGGATCTGGCCAAGCAGGATATCTCCTTTATTTGTGTACCGATAAAGGCCGCCCGGAAAACGGTAGGGGCCTTAAGTGTGGACAGGCTCTTCCAAACAGACGTCTCATTAGATGAAGACCTGAGACTTTTGACCATCATTTCCTCCCTGATTGCCCAGACAGTAATCAAGATACAGACGATGGAGAAAGAAAAGGAACTCCTGATCAACGAAAATCTGGAGTTGAGGCACCGGCTGACTGACAAGTACAGTATTTCCCATATCGTGGGAAACAGCAGCCGGATGAAGGAGGTCTATGAGATGATCTCCCGAGTGGCCGGAAGCAACGCTACGGTACTCATCCCCGGGGGGAGAGCGGCACCGGCAAAGAACTGGTGGCCAATGCCCTCCACTATAACAGTCGCCGTGCCCATAAACCATTTATTAAGGTCAATTGCTCGGCCTTGCCGGAAACCCTCATTGAAAGCGAACTGTTTGGCCATGAGAAAGGCGCTTTTACCGGGGCCATCCATCAAAAAAAAGGACGCTTCGAGCTGGCCGAAGGAGGCTCTATATTCCTGGATGAAGTGGGTGAACTCAGCCAGAACATTCAGGTCAAGTTGCTGCGCGTCATCCAGGAGCACGAATTCGAGCGCCTGGGCGGCACGCAAACGATTCACTGTGACGTTCGGATAATTGCAGCGACCAATAAGGATCTTGAAGAGGCGCTCAACAGAGGAACGTTTAGGGAAGACCTCTACTACCGCCTCAATGTCTTTCCCATCCATATACCGCCATTACGGGAACGGAGAACTGATATTCTGCTCCTGGCCGAACACTTTTTAGAAAAGTTCTGCCGCGAAAACGACAAAAAAATCCGCCGCATTTCCACACCGGCCATTGATATGTTCATGCAATACCACTGGCCGGGCAACGTTCGGGAGCTTCAAAACTGCATGGAAAGGGCCGTCCTGGTCTGTGATGAAGAGGTTATAAAGAGCTACAATCTTCCTCCGACGTTGCAGACGCCAGGCAGCTCCAGGACCCATAGTCACCTCTCCTTAGCTGAAGCGGTGGATAACACTGAGAGAGAGATGATTATAGAGGCATTGAAAGAGACCAGGGGCAATCAGTCCCGGGCGGCTCAATACCTGGATACGAGCCTGCGTATTCTGAATTACAAGATTCACAAGTATGGACTGGACCCAAAGAAGTTCAAAGTGAGCTAGTCAACAATTATATCTCTGCGCCCAAACGCCCCCCTCTGCCGCCCGCAAGGCAAGCCCCCAGAAAAAGGCAAGGACAATCTCTCCTGAATGTACCGGCAGGCATTCATTACAATTTTGTAAAAAATGCGCTGCCGCTACCACAAAATTGTAAGAAATCTTTTATGAATAGCCACCTGACAAAAACTTAATTATCTGTTTCTGCTAGTTTTTTTAGGATGGCATGGATGGTGCTTTTATCCTCAATCAAAAACATGAAAGGGGAAGGGAAAGACCATGGTCAACACAGCAGACACCCTGTTCATTATGCTTTCTACAGCCCTCGTAATGCTTATGACCCCGGGGCTGGCGCTCTTCTACGGGGGCATGGTCCGAAGCAAAAATGTCCTAGGGACTATTATGCAAAGTTTCGTGATACTTGCGGTGATCAGCGTAGAATGGGTACTCTGGGGATATAGCATGGCCTTCGGCCCGGACTTGGCGGGAGTAACCGGAACCCTGGAGTGGTTCGGATTGAACGGCGTGGGCTTGTCTCCTTTTGCCGGATATTCTGAGACGCTGCCGCATCTTACCTTCATGATCTTTCAGGGGATGTTCGCAGTCATAACCCCGGCTCTAATTACCGGCGCATTTGCGGAACGCATGAAGTTCGGCACATTTTTGCTTTTCACCATATTATGGGCGACCCTGGTCTATAACCCCATCTGCCATTGGGTCTGGGGAGTAGGCGGATGGATACGCAACCTCGGGGCCCTGGACTTTGCGGGCGGAACGGTTGTTCACATCAGTTCCGGCGCTTCTGCCCTGGCTGCGGCCTTGCTCATTGGGAAAAGAAAAGGATATGGCACAGAACCCATACATCCCCATAACCTGCCCATGACCATCCTGGGGGCTGCCCTGCTCTGGTTTGGATGGTTTGGTTTCAATGCCGGGAGCGCCCTTAGCTGCGGCCCACTGGCCGTCAATGCCTTTGTTGCCACACACGTGGCGGCAGCCGCAGCGGCGTTGACCTGGACGATCGTAGAATGGATATACCGCGGTAAGCCCACTACCCTGGGAACGGCGAGCGGGGCCGTGGCCGGCCTGGTGGGCATCACCCCGGCCTGCGGTTTTGTCGGCCTGACGGCGGCCCTTATTATCGGGATTGTAGCCGGAGTTCTCTGCTACTTTGCCATCGTCATGAAAACTAAATTAGGCTATGATGACAGCCTGGATGTAGTAGGCATCCACGGTGTGGGCGGCGCCTGGGGGGCTCTGGCTACCGGCCTTTTTGCGGACAAGGCCATCAATGCGGCCGGCGCAAATGGCCTTTTCTTCGGCAATCCAGGCCAACTGGGCATCCAGGCCCTCTCGGTTATTGTAACGATCGGCTATGCCTTTATCATGTCCCTTATCCTATTGAAGGCGCTGGATTGGATAATGGGCCTGCGGGTCAGCCCTGAGGACGAAGTGAGCGGGCTTGACCTCACCCAGCATAACGAAACAGCGTACAACTTATAAAGACCAAGCGCTCAGGAGGAGGCCGTGAAAAAGATAGAAGCGATTATTAAGCCATTTAAGATTGACGAGGTAAAGGATGCCCTAAGCCAAATCGGAATAGAGGGCATGACCATTACCGAAGTAAAGGGTTTTGGGCGTCAAAAGGGCCATAAGGAGGTCTATCGCGGGGCTGAATACGTGGTGGACTTTGTGCCCAAGATCAAGATTGAGGTGGTCATTGATGATGTGATGGTCGAAAGGGTAGTGGAAACTATTATAAAGAGCGCCCAGACGGGAAAGATCGGTGACGGTAAGATATTTGTCTATTCCATAGATGAGGTGACTCGGATCAGGACAGGAGAAAAGGGCAAAGATGCTGTCTGAGGCTAATGGAAAAGTCACTTAAGGAGCATATCCGGCATCTTAAAGACCAGCGTGAGGCCATAAGGAATTCGCAAGACCCACGGCCCCCAGGCAGAGAAGCGGTTCGTGAACTATCGGTAATAACGGATGTCTTCCTGGTCTCTGTATTCTATCAGGCAGAAAGAAAATGGCAAAAAAGTCATACGGGAAGCCTTCGGTCCATAACCCTTGTCCCTGTCGGCGGCTATGGAAGAAACGAACTGGCACTCTACTCTGATATCGATTTAATGATTCTCTGCACCGGGGGATCAGATCCGGTGGTAGAATTCGTATCCGAAGAAATATTCTATCCTCTCTGGGATGCCGGCCTGGAGATTGGCCACAGCGTCAGGACCGTAACGGACTGCATCGACATCGCGGGGGAAAACTTTTACACCCAGACATCTTTTCTGGATGCACGGTGCCTGGCCGGAAACAGAGAGCTTTTTGGAGAATTCAAAAAGAGATTCCATGAAAGGATTATCGAAGGACAAAGGAAAAAATTTCTAGAGAATATCCTCTTAGAAAATCAGAAACGATATCAGAGATACGGCGAGGCGTCCTTCCTCCTGGAGCCGAATATCAAGGAGGGAAAGGGCGGCCTGAGAGATTACCATAGCATCCTATGGACGGCTAAGGCCCTCTTTAATCTGTCCACCCTGGAGGAAATGGTAAATGCCGCCCTTCTCTCTCCGAACGACCGGACCTCCCTGGAGCAGTCCCTTGATTTCCTTTGGCGGATAAGAAACCAGCTTCATATCCTCACCGGCAGAAAAAACGATCAACTCTGCTTTGAATATCAGGAGGGCATGGCCGGTACCCCCAAATTTGCCGCAAAAGCAGATTTTCTGAAAGTAGAAGGACTTATGAAGGAATTCTACTTGCATGCTTCGAATATTGAATATATATCCTCTTTGTTTTTTGACCGTATCCTGCACGCCTTAAAGATCAAGCCTCATGCAAAAACCGTGGTCTTACCGGATCGTATCCTGGAAAAAGATGTATCTATTTACAAGGAAGAAATAAGGATAGACAGGCCCGAAGCCTTAATCAAAAAACCCTATCTGTTGCTAAAGATCTTTGAATACGCGGCGAGATACGGCGCAGAAATCCACCCACGGACCGGACAATTCATAAGAGATAACCTCTACCTGGTCAACGACTCATTCCGTTCTTCCCGCCAGACCAGCCGGTCTATGCTCAATCTTATGAAGCTGGGGTCATCCGCCTTCAAACAACTAGAGGTCATGCTTCAAACCGGCCTCCTGGCCCTCTATATACCTGAATTTGAGAATATTCGCTGTCAGGTTCAACATGATGCCTATCACATTTATACGGTGGATAAACACTCCCTGTTGACCTTCCTGGAATTAAGCCTCATGCGGGAAGAAGACAAATACCCCTTTGCTGAGATAGACAGACCTGAGTACCTCTTTCTAACCGCACTGCTACACGATATCGGCAAGGGTATAGGCCATAAGCATGCCGAAAAAGGGGCGGATTTGATCCCGAAGATCGCCGGAAGAATGGGTCTGGAGGAGGATGTTATTCGTGATATGGTTTTTGTCGTCCGCCATCACCTTCTTCTCGTTGATGTGGCCACGCGCCGGGACTTGGAAGATGAAAAGATTATTGTTGAATGCGCCCAAAAGATTCAGGATATAAAAAAGCTCAATATGCTTTATCTTTTGACCATAGCCGATTCCAAAGCGACCGGGTCCCGTGCCTGGACAGCCTGGAAAGCTGCTCTGGTGGACGAACTTTACCTCAAAATCAAACACATCCTGCAACGAGGCGAATTAGCCACTCCACAGACCACAGCAAGGATACAAAAAGTCCTGGCCCAGGTCAAAGACGGTTTAACGCCGGCGCTAAAAAATCCTGCCGTGTTGAAGCACATAGAGAATATGCCGGGGGATTATCTCCTTACTGTAACACCACAAAAGATCATAAGGCATCTTCAATTAGTCCGGGAGGTTAGCGATAAGAAATTTGCCCTGTTTATAGAAGCAAGAAATAGTTTCCGGGAGCTGACTGTCCTGGCCGAAGATAAGCCTGGACTCTTTGCGCAGATCTCAGGGGTGTTGGCCTTAAATAACCTCGATGTCCTTGGGACACAGATTTTTACCTGGGGCGATGGAATAGCGGTGGATATCTTTCAAGTGAGAGAACTTATCGAAGAACCCTCCGATGAAACACACATGTTGCATAGCGACACAAAGGACAATGAAAATAATCCCCCCTTACCCCCCTTTGTTAAAGGGGGGAACATCTTTAATCCCCCTTTGGAAAAGGGGGATACAGGGGGATTTTCAGGTGAAACAAGATGGAAAAAGGTTGCGGAAGACCTGGAAAAGACTTTGAGCGGAAGGCTCTCATTTGACTATCGACTGGCCGAAAAGACAACGCCATTATCACTTCAGGCTAAAAAACGCGGCCGTTCATCCAAAATAGTAATCGACAATGAAAGCTCGGACTTCTACACGGTTATCGAAGTCTATACAGACGACCACCCCGGGCTTCTCTACTCCCTTGCCAGGACGCTGTTTGATATGGGGCTGGATATCAGATCGGCCAAGATATCTACCAAGGTGGACCAGGTGGTGGATGTATTTTATGTTCGGGATTTATATGGACAAAAAATATATCATCCGGAACAATGCGAAGAGGTCAAAAAGGCCCTTCTTTTTAAATTGGAAGGGCATAAAAAAACAGGCTGATGGCCCGCCCGACAGTTCTTGTCTTCGTTCTTAGACGCCGTCGCCTCTGAATAAGTAAGGGGATTTAATGCGCATTGCCCTGGCCCAGGTTAACCTCACTATCTATCCCCAACAGTCGCAAGAGACATCAGTCCCCGCCGGGTCTGAAGATTACCACCAAGGCCTTTGGTTATGGCCGGAGGTATCCCCTCGCGCATAGGTATGAACTCAACTAAAAATAACATGAAGCATAATGACTCTCCTGCCGCTCTGGAGAGAAAGGTCCAGGAATTAACCGCTCTCTATGAGATCAGCCAGGCATTGGTATCAAGCCTGGATCCCAAGCAGGCCCTGGGGCTTATTCTGCAAACCCTCCATCTGCGCCTGGGAATGTCGCGCGGGACCATAACCCTGCTCAGCCCTGATACCCATGAAATCACTATCGAGGTAGCGCACGGACTCACCGGGGAGGAAAGGGAAAGAGGACGATATAGGATCGGAGAGGGTATCACGGGAAAAGTAGTACAAACCGGGGAACCGGTCATCGTTCCTCACGTCGGTAAAGAACCTTTGTTCTTAAACCGTACCAAGGCGCGGGGGGACATCCACAAAGGCAACATCTCTTTTATCTGTGTGCCCATAAAAGTAGGGGCCGTCGTCCATGGTGCGCTGAGTGTAGATCGTCTTTTCAGCGAAGAGGTCTCATTTGAGGAAGATCTCAGGTTATTGACCATTATCGCCTCTATGTTGGCCCAGGCCATAACCATCAGCCAGATGATGGAAGAGGAAAGGAATCGTCTGCGGAATGAAAACATAACCCTGAAGGAAAAATTAAAGGAACGTTACAGTCTTTACAATATTGTGGGCACAAGCAACCGGATGCGGGAAGTCTTTGAAATGATAGGGCGCGTCTCAAAGAGCGACGCCACAGTGCTTATCCGGGGGGAGAGCGGTACCGGTAAGGAACTCGTGGCCAATGCCATTCATTATAATAGCCTTAGAGCAGATGGAGCCTTTATAAAGGTCAACTGCGGTGCCTTGCCCGAAACCCTCATAGAAAGCGAACTCTTTGGGCATGAAAAAGGGGCCTTTACCGGGGCTGTGCACGCACGCACAGGAAAATTTGAACAGGCGGATGGGGGTACCCTCTTCCTGGACGAGATCGGCACGTTGAATCTTTCTGCCCAGGTTAAGCTCCTGCGGGTGCTGCAAGAAAAGGAATTAGTCAGGTTGGGCGGAACCAGGACTATAAAAATTGATGTCCGCATCATAACCGCCACTAGTCTCAACCTTGAACAATCCCTGAAAGATGGTGTCTTCAGAGAAGACCTCTACTACCGGCTCAATGTCTTCCCGATTTACATGCCTCCTTTAAGGGAGAGGAAAACTGACATTTCCCTTTTAGCCGATTTTTTTCTGGAGAGGTACGCCCAAAAATATAATAAGGATATACGGAGGATATCAACTCCAGCCATAGACATGCTTATGCGCTATCACTGGCCGGGCAACGTGCGGGAACTTGGGAACTGTATTGAACGGGCCGTCCTCCTCTGTAACGAACCTGTTCTGCGAAGTATCCATCTCCCTCCCACCCTTCAGACTGCCGAAGAATCAGGCAGTATGCCCTCGAAGTCTCTGGATTCGGTTCTGAGAAACGTAGAAAAAGAACTCATGATAGACGCCTTAAAGAGCACCCGGGGCAGCATTGCCGCGGCCGCCCGGCTTCTCGGCACTACGGAAAGAATTCTGGGGTTAAGAATAAAGAAATACAGAATAGTCCTCCAAAAATACCGCTAAAGTCTAAAGTTAACATAAGGCTGCGAAATTGATTACCTAGCGATAGAAGTCAGACCTACATCATTGTAGGACTCAGCCCCTTTCCCTACCTGTAAGTAGGATTATTCTCCTTCTTTTCCCTGACCGTAAAAATCTAGCCACAATCTATTTGTATAATCTAATCCGCTTGTTATGACATTTTCCCTCGATGCAAAACTTGTCTGGCACGCCCCTTGCCATTTACAAATACCAAAACCTTAAACACACGCAAGACTAAAGCGAAAATTACATAAGGTACAAGGAGGGAGGTCATATGAGGAAGGTTGCTATCTATGGCAAGGGGGGTATCGGTAAATCGACAACTACCCAAAACACGGTTGCCGGGCTGGTAGAAATGGGAAAGAAGGTGATGGTGGTAGGTTGTGATCCCAAGGCAGACTCTACCAGGCTCCTACTGGGAGGTCTTCACCAGCGAAGCGTTTTGGATGCCCTAAGGGAGGAAGGTGAGGATGTGGACTTGGAGGATGTACGCAGAGAGGGCTTTGGAGGCATCCTATGTGTTGAATCTGGCGGTCCTGAACCCGGAGTGGGATGCGCCGGCCGCGGTATTATTACCTCTATCAACCTCCTGGAGTCATTGGGGGCATACGACGAGCGCGAGGAGATTGACTATGTCTTCTATGACGTACTGGGCGACGTTGTGTGCGGTGGTTTTGCCATGCCCATGCGCGAGGGGAAGGCTAAGGAAATCTACATCGTTTGTTCTGGCGAGATGATGGCCATGTATGCGGCCAACAATATCTGCAAAGGTATCATGAAATTTGCCGAATCGGGCGGGATTCGCCTGGGGGGAATCATCTGCAACAGCCGCAAGGTGGATAATGAAGAAGAAATGGTCAAGCAGTTTGCCGAACGACTGGGCGCCCGGATGATCTACTTCGTTCCCAGGGATAACATGGTGCAGAAGGCGGAGATTAACCGAAAGACGGTGATCGAATATGACTCTGATTGTGAGCAGGCTCAGCACTATCGAAACCTGGCAAAGAGTATTGCTGAAAACGACAGATTTGTGATCCCGAATCCAATGCCGACCGACGACCTGGAAAAAATACTCATGGACTTCGGCCTGATGGATTAAGCTTCTAAGAGGTAAACACTAACCAACACCAACTAATAAGGAGAAAACGAAGATGATTATGGTGCGCGCTATTGTGAGGCCTGAAAAGAGTGCCGAGGTAATGAAATCCCTCCTTGACGCCGGATATCCGGCCGTAACCAAGATTGAGGTCGCAGGTCGAGGGAAACAACGAGGTCTTAA
>QYQD01000221.1 GCA_007280345.1 Deltaproteobacteria bacterium
CTCTTAGCTCTTAGCTCTTAGCTCTTAGCTCTTAGCTCTTAGCTCTTAGCTCTTAGCTCTTAGCCATGAACTATGAACCATGAACCAAGAGCTATGTCAGGGTGGGAGTGATAAAACTTGGTTATGACGGACGTACAAGCGAATAACTACGCCTTTCAAGAAATAGAGACGCGCTGGCAGGCGTATTGGAAGGCGAATAAGACGTTTAAGACCGAAATAGACAGTACAAAGGATAAATTCTATCTCCTTGAAATGTTTCCTTATCCCTCAGGCAGGATTCATATGGGGCATGTCCGCAACTATACCATAGGGGATGTCTTTGCGCGCTACAAGCGGATGAGAGGCTATAACGTACTCCATCCCATGGGCTGGGATGCCTTTGGGCTTCCGGCAGAAAATGCCGCCATAAAACATAAAATTCACCCTGCCCGGTGGACATACGAGAACATCAATTATATGCGTTCTCAGTTACAAAAAATGGGATTTAGCTATGACTGGGATCGGGAGATTGCCACTTGCGATCCCGGCTACTATCGTTGGGAACAGCTATTTTTCATACGGATGCACAAGAAGGGGCTGGCATATCGCAGGGAATCTCCGGTTAACTGGTGTGAAAAATGCGGCACGGTCCTGGCTAACGAACAGGTCGTGGGAAGTGGTGTCTGCTGGCGCTGCGACACGCCGGTTACTACCCGCCGGTTGAAGCAGTGGTTCTTTAGAATCACGGCTTACGTCGAGGAGCTGCTGGCGGAATGCGACCGTCTCACCGGCTGGCCTGAAAAAGTGGTTACCATGCAAAAAAACTGGATCGGTAAGAGTGAAGGGGCCGAGATCCATTTTCCTATCGAGGATTCGGATAAAAAGATAACGGTATTTACCACCCGGCCGGACACCGTATTTGGAGCCACTTTTATGAGCCTGGCGGTTGACCATCCGTTAGTCCTTGAACTTTCCCGTAGCGCCTCCCAGGAGGCCGCTGTGCTGGCCTTTGCAGAAAAAGAGATTCGTGAAAAAAGATTGCGTATCGGAGGCAAAGACTTCGAGAAGGAAGGCGTCTTTACGGGGGCCTATTGTTTGAATCCCCTTACCGGCCGGCGTATACCCATATTTGCGGCCAATTTTGTCTTAATGGAGTATGGGTCCGGCGCGGTCATGGCCGTACCGGCACACGATCAGCGTGATTTTGAATTTGCCCGCAAGTACGGTCTGGACGTTGTGGTGGTTATTCAACCGCCGGGAGAGAAACTCTCCCCTGAAAATATGACTGAAGCCTATGTCGAAGAAGGCACAATGGTCAACTCCGGTCAATTCAACGGCATGAACAGCAACGAGGCTAAAGAGGCTATTGTCCGCCATCTTGAAACAACCGGCCTGGGTAAAAAGGCGGTAAGTTATCGGCTGCGGGACTGGGGGATATCCAGACAGCGCTACTGGGGTACGCCAATACCTATTATTTACTGTGATACATGTGGCGCTGTACCCGTACCGGAAAAGGATCTGCCGGTTGTCCTTCCCCTGGATGCCGAAATAGATGAAACCGGCCGCTCACCTCTTCCCCGGCTCAGTTCCTTTGTCAACACCATGTGCCCTTCCTGCGGCCAGACCGCCCGCCGGGAAACAGACACCATGGATACTTTCGTTGAGTCTTCATGGTACTTTGCCCGCTATACCTGCCCTGACTACACGGAAGCCCCCCTTGACCGGGCCGGGGTCGATTACTGGCTGCCGGTTGACCAATATATAGGCGGGGTAGAGCATGCCATACTCCACTTATTATATGCGCGCTTTTATACCAAGGTGCTGCGTGATTTGGGCTGGCTTAATATAAACGAACCGTTTAGAAATCTCCTTACCCAGGGGATGGTCATAAAAGACGGGGCAAAGATGTCGAAGTCCAAGGGCAATGTGGTCGATCCCGATGACCTCATAAACCGCTACGGCGCAGATACAGTACGCCTTTTTTGCCTGTTTGCCGCTCCTCCGGAACGCGACCTGGAGTGGAGTGACCAGGGCGTGGAAGGCGCCTATCGTTTCTTGAATCGGATCTGGCGCCTTGTAACTGAAAACCGGGCTGCAATAGCCCGGGTCCCGGCTATAACCAATGTATCTGAACTAAAGGGCGAGGCAAAGGCGCTGCATCGTAAGATCCACCAGACCATTAAAAAGGTCGGCTCTGATATTGAGGACAGATTCCATTTCAATACCGCTATAAGCGCCGTAATGGAACTGGTCAACGATGCTTATAGTGTCGTTAGCTTGGGCGATAAAAATTCACAGACTCTGGCCGTCTTGAAACTGGCGATAGAGACCGTTATCATATCACTCTCACCATTCGCGCCTCATATTGCGGAAGAGCTGTGGCAAACTATGGGGCATAAGGAACTGCTATCGTCAGCTTCCTGGCCTTCCTATGATGAAGAAGCAGCCCGCCAGGAAAAAATAGAGCTTGTTGTTCAGGTCAACGGCAAAGTACGCAGCCGTATCGAGGTGGATGCCGGGCAAGGAGAATCCGAGATCAAAGAAGCTGCCCTTAGCGACCTGCGTATCAAAGAATGGATTAAGGAAAAAGAGATTAAAAAGGTTATTGTAGTCGGAAATAAGCTGGTCAATATCGTAGCTTAGAGGCAGGAAAAGCAAAAATATTAGAAATTAAATCAGGACGCAGATTTTTGCCGATACCCGCAGAAAATTATTTTCTATGTTTAAAATCCTGACAATCTGCGTTCCAAAACAGGAAATTCCTATACTATGAAAATGAAAGCGTATTCGAAATTCACTTATACCTTATTATTGCTTCTTATTGTTACCGGATGTGGTTACCATTTTAGCGGACAAGGCAATCCCTTTTCCGAAGATATAAAGACCATAGCCATTCCGGTATTCAGTAATCAGACAGGAGAGGCAGGTTTTGAAAACTTTTTAACAAACCAGTTGGTCTATGAATTTACAAGCCGAAAAAGGCTGAGGGTAGTCGATATCAAAGATGCGGATGTCGTTCTAAAAGGTAAAATACGGTCGATTAACCAGCCGGATATATCCTTTAGCGGTAGCTATCATGGCCTCGAAAGGAAGGCGGTAGTTACGATAGAAGCGGTATTAGAAAAGCGTGACGGCAGTGTACTCTGGCAGGACAAAGACATAATCAGAGAAGAGGTATATAAGGTAGAGAGCAGTCCCCTTGCCACAGAAAGTAATAAGCAGGCGGCCCTTCATAAGATCGCCGCTGACCTCGCCGAGATGACCCACATGCGGATATTTGAAGACTTCTAAGCCAGCAACCTTCCCTCCCACCTACCCCTTTCCAAGAGCTACGATCGAAAACAGGCCAAAGAAGTGAACAGCCAGTCATTTTTCTTGATGTACTCAAAAATTTAAGATATAGTGGAATGTACTATGCTATAGACCATTCCATTATGCCCAGTTTGAGATCAGCGAGATCCTCTGAATTATAGTTGTCAGTGGAGGCCAGGCGAGTTGAAGGTAATTATAAAAGAGAGTCGCAACTTTCACTCACCCTGCCGTCGTCCGTTTGAAGGTTCCCCTCTGTGCCAGTGTCAGTGTAAGCTGGCCCACCGAATCGCATCACCTACCCAAGAGAGCCAGCCAAGACCAGAGAGTAGATTTTCTGCCAATATATCAGAAACATGAATTCCATACATAGCTTTACGTCAGACGAATTCGAGTTATACACAAAGCTCTTAATAGTTACTCTTTGGAAGGGAGGCTATCCGCATGAGATAGTGACGTCTATATTTAGTAAGTGTTTTGTGGAGGTGGTAAACATAGTAGATAAAGAAGGAGATTTGCCAAAATTACAGGAGAGGAAAATCTGGCCGCCCAGAAGAATTGTGGAAGAGCTATCTGACATTTCGTTAATGCAATTGTGCAAGAAACTGGAGGAGGATTATATATCAGTTTCATCCCTGCCAGGGAAACTAATCGGTGATTGTTTTCAATTGCTTAATAAAAAGATGAGAAAGAGCGTACGCGAAGTCATTAACCCTAATGATCATGGCGCATGGAAAAGATGGTCAAATATGTTGGACAATTTGGTGGGCGAGACAAATTTGCGAGACTACTACGGCGAGACACCAGAGGATAATATTGCTGACTGGTCGTATCGGGTATTCCGGCGGGTAAGAACGTATGTGACTGAGAAAAATTGGCTGGAAAGACCCTTCGAGGATCTTTTGGAAGAAATCTGCCACGAGAATTATGGATAAAGGGTGTATTATTGATGCAAGAAGAAAAACACTTATCACCTGAGACCATAGAAAAATACGTTAAAGGAGAACTAAGCGGAGACGAAGTGGTTGATGCTGAGCGGCATTTAGCCGGATGTGCTAAGTGCAAGATGAAGACCGATACCTTGCGGAGTTTTTCTTCCTTATGGAGCGAATGGACGGCAAAGGCACATGGGGAGGCACATCGAAAGGCAGATGAAAAAAGACTTGTCACCATTCGAAAGTTATTAAGCGAAAGAAAGGTACAGGAATTAATGGAAAAATTTACAGATTTAATCAAAAAGGGTCCTGTTCATCTGCAGAAGTCGTTAGAGGCAATGAGCCAAAACCTTAATGACCTTTTCCGAAGGACCTTCACCTACCCTACTCCCTCTTTTGCCCCGGTATTTGGTGAGTATCCAATTACTGTCTTAAGTCCTTTCGGGAAAGTGTTTTACCCCATTGTATTTGAATGGCAGCCTTATGAGGGAGCAGACAAATATATTATCTCCATTGAAGAGGCTAATTGGTCTTATGGTACCACTGCAACAAAAGTTGAGGTTGGCCCAGGAGAATTACAACTAATTTACGGCAAAGAATACATGTGGGAAATTAGGATTATGAGCGGAGAAGAACTCACTGATAAAATAGTGGGATTTTTTTCTCTGGCTGCGGAAGATGAGATAAGGGAATTGACGGAAATTGAGGGCCGAACGGAAAGCATCGAACCTGAGCAAGACAGTTGTATACTCTGGGCCGGAATTCTGGAAGAAAAAGAGTTTTATATAGAGGCGATTGAGCAGTATAAAAAGGCATACGCCTTAGAACCTTCAAATGGAGTAGCATACAGGATTGCCTATTGTTATGACAAGCTTGAGTTGGAGGAACTAAGGGATAAGTGGAATAGGAAGATTTTAGAAGAAAATGTTTAGCCAAATAGAAGAAGGTTTTAGGAGTCGCTACTCTAAATTCAACTAAGATTAACACCCTCTCGTTGTGAAGGGGTACTCTTGATTTATAGAGGAGGAACTTTAGTTGCATAACTGGAACAGGAGTGCGGGTTTCTTTCTATGCCTGCTGTGTGGGTTTTTTGTTGCATTAAACTGGGGTATCCTCGCTCAGATCATTGACATCTTTTTCCCGGCGGGGCAAGCGGTGATATTTGCACTTCTATGGGCTGTAGCTCAGACAGTCATTGGAATAGTATTTGAGGAGATGCGACGCGCCAATCATCGGGGAGCGTGGTTGTTATTGCGTCTCGATGTCGGTATGGTTTTGGCAGAGATGGGTGGAGGTGTGTATCGTGCATACTTGGTTAGCGGAGGCGAGATTAACACGATGACTATA
>QYQD01000176.1 GCA_007280345.1 Deltaproteobacteria bacterium
ATAAATCACATATCATCAGTATTGTCAATAAATATTACCGTATTACTCGGTTATATTAGTGACTACATACCCGGCACCCAAAAATCCCTTTCTGCTGTGTTATCCAATGGTTATCTGCTATCGCCGCTGGAACATCTGCTACACAGAAACAAAAATTAAAGTTTGCATGATCGAAATCGATGGCTCCTATGGAGAGGGTGGCGGGCAAATATTACGGACCGCCTTGAGTCTATCTTGCCTCCTCCGGAAGCCCTTTCGCATCTCTAACATCCGCGCTAACAGAAAAAATCCCGGTCTGCGCCCACAGCATCTAGCCGGTGTAAAGGCAGCAAAAGCGATCAGCCAGGCCACGGTTGACGCCGCCGCTATCGGTTCAACCACCCTTACCTTTAACCCCTTTACATTAAAGGGCGGCAAATATCTCTTTGATGTGGCTGAAGAAAGAGGAAGCGCCGGATCCGTCTCTCTAGTCTTTCAAACCATATCACTTCCATTAGCTTTTGCAGGCGGGCCTTCCAATGTGACCATAAGAGGCGGAACTCATGTGCCCTGGAGTCCGCCCTTTCACTACCTGGCCGGGGTATTTATCCCTACTATAGAGGGAATGGGCATGGTGGTAGATGCCCATCTTGAACGATGGGGTTGGTATCCTATGGGCGAAGGCATCGTCCATTTCTCCATAAAGCCCGCCTCTGGCGGGCTGAAGGGCATATCTAAAACCGACAAGCTGCAACCCGAAGAGGTGACCGCAATATCAGCAGCTTCCAATCTGCCGGAGCACATCATAACCCGACAAAAGAGACAATTGTTAAAGAGAATTTTCGAAAATACGCCACGGCGTGCCACTGAGGGGACAACAGTATCCTGTGAAGAGATTACGGCGCCTTCCATTGGTCAGGGAACTTTTGTGTTCTTAAGGGTTCGGGGAGGCGATTCCTATGCCGGTTTTTCGGCCTTAGGGGCCAGAGGGAAACGGGCGGAGGAAGTAGCCGATGAGGCTGCCGCTCTATTCCTCTCTTTTTTGGACAGTCAGGCGGCCATAGATAAACACCTGGCCGATCAGCTCATTCCCTATATGGCCATGGCTGATGGAGAAAGTAAAATATTTACCGCAGAAATAACCTTGCACCTCATGACCAATATATGGGTTGTTGAACAGTTTACCCAGGCCAGATTCCATATAGAGGGCGCCATAGGCAACCCCGGCATTGTAACCTGCCTTCCAGAATTAAGAGCTAAAAGCTGAAGGCTGAAAGCTTATCTTATCCCTGCCAGAGCCTTTTCCGCCTCTTTCGCCTCCGGGAAGGCGTGACTTATGCTTAAGGCCCGATTTAGCTCTGCCTTAGCCTTAGCCTTATCTCCTTTCTTCAGATAAGCCATGCCTAAGTGGTAATGGATAGTAGGATGATTAGGGATCTTCTTAATGGCATCTTCAAACTCTCTTATAGCACTGTCAACAACGTTTTTCTTATAGTATATCCATCCCAGGGTATCAGCGATGCCCGGGTCTTCAGGGTTCTGTTCCTTGGCCATTTGGGCCAGGGTAAGGGCTTCGTCTATGTTTCCGCCATGTTCCGCCAGGTTCCAGGCCAGATTATTTGCCGCCGGGACAAATTTCGGATTGGTTTTTAATATCTCCCGGTATTCTTTTTGGGCGTCGTCGTATTTACCCTGGGATTCATACAAGACCCCCAGACTCATGCGGGCGGTTATAGCCTTTGGATTCCTTTTTATAGCTTCCTGAAACTCTGCCACGGCCTTATCCGTGCGTTTTGTGGCTGCATACAACCTCCCTGGGCCATATATGGAGAGACAAAGTCAGGATTGATACTGATCGCCTTCTTATAGCTCCCTTCCGCAAGATCAACCTTCTGATCCGCCAGGTGGAGATTGCCGAGCAGATTATAGATAAAAGGATTGTTGGGGGAACGCTTAAGCTGTTCTTCCGACCGGGTTATGGCCTTTTTTAGATCTCTCCCCGCCACGTGAATAGAAACCACCTGGCTTAAGGCATCAATAAGATGGGGATTTAACTTCAAGGCGTCTTCAAACTCATTTAACGCCGGATTATTCTGGCCCATCACACGGTAAGCTATACCCAGACGATAATAACCTGCTGGTGACCTGGGAGCTATTTTCTTGGCCTCCTGATATTCCCTTTGCGCCTCTTTGACCTTCTTTTGCCCCATATAACTGGTCCCCCAGGAGAAGCCTGGCTTGAAGATTTCTAGGCTGAACCTTGATCGCTTCCTGCAGTTCCTTTTGTGCGGCGTCAACGGCCCGTTCTCCCAGATAGATCTCGGCCAGCAGCAATCTTGCCTTTGTAAAGCCCGGCACCTGCTTAACGACCTCGACCAGGCTGTTTTTAGCAAGCTGGGTCTCACCTTTCCCGATATGGGCCATGGCCTTATAATAGCGGACATCCTGAAGGCGTGGCTCCTCTTTAAGAATCCCATCAAATTCGGTCAAGGCATTGGTAAAATCCCTCTTCTTGAGATAAATCCGGCCCTTAAGTACCCGGGCCGGGGTGTTCTTTTCGTTTTCGTCAAGGATGTCTTCTAGTCCCTTTTCGGCCTCTTTTATCTTTCCGAAGTCATAATAGAGCGTGGCTATGGCATTTTTGATATTCAAATCATCCGGTTTAGCCTCCGAAGCCTTCTTAAACTCGGCAAGGGCCGGTTCAAATTTATTCTGTAAGGCATAATATCGTCCCAGGACCATAAAAGGTTTCGGGTCCTTGGGATCGAGCTGCGCGGCCTTTTTAAAGGTACCCTCAGCCTCTGCCGGCCTGCGTGTTGCCATATAGAAATTGCCCAGTATAATGTAATAGTCTGCTTTCTTGGGGTTTAAGGAGATGATCTTTTTCAATTCGGCTTCTGCCTGGTCAATTCGTCCGGTACGGCCATAAAAATCAGCCAGTGTGAGCCGGGGGCCAGGCGCTTTCTCATCTGCCGCTATTGCCTTTTTAAGGTATTCCTCCGCGAGATCTAATTTCTTCTGCCCTGCATAAATCCTGGCCAGTAATATGTAGGCCGGGGACTGTTTAGGATCAAGAGCAATAATTCTATTTAGGGTGGCAATAGTTTCCTCGGGTTTACCTTCTGCCAATAGAACGTTGCCTGACAGATAGAGGGCGTCAATATTGTCAGGCTCCTTTTTTAAGACTAAGGCGGCCTTTTCTTTCGCCTCCGGTAGCTTTCGGCCTAACATGTATAGACTCCCAAGTTTAATCTGGGCATCGTATAGCTTAGGATTGAGTTCCACCGTTCGGCTTAGTTCTCCAAATGCACCCCTTAGATTCCCCTTTTTGAGATAAGCAAGGCCTAATTGATGGTGCCCATCCACATATTTGGGATTGATCTGAATGGCATTTTTAAACTCAATAATGGCTTCGTCCAGCTTATTTTCCTTAACTAACTCCATGCCTTTTTTATAATGTTTGGCCTTCTTTTCCTCCGGGGTGCTGCAACCGACACAGATCAGCATCATTACTGCAACCAGGGAAAACCAAAACTTCTTTGTTCTCATTCAAGTCTCCTTGTCATTTGGCTGATGGCTAAGACCATGAGCTAGGAACCATGAGCTATCAGCCATCCGCTGTTCGTTGCCGCACTATCTCAAAGAGAATAACGGCTCCGGCCACCGCGGCATTAAGGGAAGAAACCTTCCCTAACATGGGGATAGAAACCATTAGGTCACAATGCCTTCTGACCAAAGGACGCATGCCTTTTGCCTCGCCGCCAACGACTAAGGCCACATTAGTTTTAAAATCTGTCTCATAAATCGTCTTATCGGCCTCGTTCGCCACGGCGAATCTGCCTGTGGTGGCACGAGCGGCTGTGCCGATAACCCAATATCCGGCCTCTTTTAATGTCTCAAGCGCCCTCACAATATTTGTAACCCTGGCCACAGGCACATAAGTGAGCGCGCCGGCCGCCACCTTTTCCACTGTTCCGGTGACCTGTGCGGATCGATCCTTAGGAATTACAGCACCTTGAACCCCGGCAGCATGTCCGCTTCTTATTAGTGAGCCAAGGTTTTGGGGATCAACTATCCCGTCCAATACCAATATCAGTCCGTATGTCGTAGGAGCGGCGTAACTTAATATATCTTCTAAGGTTTTGTAACTAACTTCTTGAATATATGCGACTATGCCCTGATGATGGCTATGGCCGACAATATGATCCAGGACCTCTTCCTTCTCAAACTGTACGCTAACTGACCGCGAACGGGCCAGATCTATGATGGACTGCCTGGCCTTTCCCTGGCCTCCGTACTTAACCAGGATCTTCTGGACTAATTTTGGATTGTTTTTGAGCTTTTCTTGGACCGGGTGTATTCCCCATATCAGATCAGGCATCATCTATCCGCTGAGACTATTCGCTATACGCTAAACTACACAATGGAAAACCAGTTAAGTGAAGGAATGACGCGGGAGCGGCGGCAACGTTCGGCCTGGACTATAGCTTTAAAATTACGAACTGCCTCGTCCAGATCATCATTTATGATAATGTAATCATATTCCCGAACAGCCCTTACCTCATTGCGGGCATTGGCCATGCGCA
The DNA here is from genome assembly GCA_007280345.1 of Deltaproteobacteria bacterium. Classification (GTDB taxonomy): domain Bacteria; phylum Desulfobacterota; class QYQD01; order QYQD01; family QYQD01; genus QYQD01. Next base: position 4,566 of record QYQD01000176.1, read on the forward strand.
ATTTTAAGGCCTCTTCGTCATCGCTTTGTCTTTTCCCGAGCCGTTCCTCCAGAACCTCCCAGGAGGGAGGCAAAATAAATATGAGTATGACCTCAGATAGTTGATCCCGTACCTGCCTCGCGCCCTGGACGTCTATGTCCAGCAGGATGTCTTTCCCTGATCCCAGACAGTCACTTATCTGTCTTTTAGCCGTGCCATAGTAGTTGTTATGTACAAGGGCCCACTCCAAAAAATCTCCGCGTTCCCTCATGCGAAGAAACTCATCTTCGGAGACAAAGAAATAGTCAACTCCGTCCTTTTCGCCGTAACGCGGTGGACGGGTGGTATGTGAGATAGAATAGGCCAGATCTGGTATAGACTCCAGCACCCGATGACATACCGTGGTCTTTCCGGCCCCGGAAGGCGCAGAAATTACGAACAAACTACCTTTTCCCGGCACTATTTTTCTTTCACCTCTTCTTCCTTGTAAATATCGCTCGTAACACGCTGGGCAATCGTCTCGGCCTGGACCGCGGAGAGGATAATATGGTTGCTGTCCGTAACGATAATAGAACGCGTCCTCCTCCCCTGGGTAGCGTCGATCAGCATCTTACTTTCTTTGGCCTCTTCCTTTAATCTCTTCATCGGCGCTGAACTTGGGTTGACAATGGCGATTATCCTGTCCATCACCACGGAATTGCCAAAACCTATGTTAAGCAATCTTGAATCTATGGTCTTACTCACTTTTTAATGACTCCCATATTGGTTAATTATATGTTTCGGGTTCGCGCCCTAAAGGGTGCGGCTACCGATTGCGTGGTAGTTTTGGTAGTCGCAGGCTTTAGCCTGCGCTTAAGTTCTTTTTACTCGATATTTTGCACCTGTTCCCGCATCTTTTCCAATTCACACTTGATATCCACAACCTTGTGCGAAATGAGCGCATCTCCGGCCTTTGAACCCATGGTATTGGCCTCCCGGTGCATTTCCTGGATAAGGAAATCAAGTTTTCTGCCTATTGCTCCATCTGTATCCGTTAATCCCCTGAATTGATCGAAATGACTTCTTATGCGGACCAGCTCCTCGGTAACGTCAGAGCGGTCCGCCATAATGGCTACCTCTTGGGCAAGACGCATTGGATCAACCTCTATATCCACTAAAAGGGCCTTAATTCTCTCCTGCAGCTTATCCCTGCACACCTTTATTACCTCAGGGATGTGATTCTGTA
>QYQD01000214.1 GCA_007280345.1 Deltaproteobacteria bacterium
CTAGGTAGTAATTTAACCAGTTCCGGTATTACCAGTTCGACCACGACCAGCGGTCTGCTGACCTTTGATGACCTCAGTAATTTCTCCGGCAAGCATAACATATTTGTGACCCTTCCCCGGGCCACCCTTAATTTCTTGAAAAGTGACGCTGATACGCAGATCCTGGCTAATCCGCGGCTTAGGGTCAAGCACGGCGAGAAGGCCAAGATACACATCGGTGACCGGGTTCCGGTAAGGACCAATCGCCGCGTGGACACGACTGGAGCGGTGACTTATGACTTCCAATATCAGGATGTGGGGATAAAGTTTTCGGCAGAGCCAAGGGTTAATAGTCAGGAAGAAGTGGCCCTGAAGGTGACCCTGGAAGTAAGCAGCATGGGCGCCAATGTCGGGACCACAGAAGATCCGCAGTACAGTATTGGGACCAGGACGGCTGAGACTAATCTCCTGCTTCGTGACGGAGAGATGGTAATTATGGGGGGGCTTCTTAGAGAGACGGAAGGGAATACCATACAGCGCATCCCGCTTCTGGGCGATATACCTATCCTGGGCAGACTGTTTTCCAATTTCTATACCACCAAGGAAAAAACAGACGTGATCATGTCTATAACCCCTTATATAATTCGTGGTCAAGGAGTGCCCAGTCGGGAGGCGCTTTCTATCTGGTCGGGTACGGCAAGCGTGCTTTCCGTTGGGGAGCCATATAGTGGTGAGCTGGAGGGGAGACCGACTCCGTTTCAACCCGGTGGCGCACCGCCCGCACCTGAAAAAGAGAAGGAGGCGGCTCCCGGCCCGGCTACGCAAGGCGTTGCACCAGTGGCGCCGGAAGAATCTGAGGCCACGCCGCCGCCGCCGGCTGAGTCTGAGGCCAAACCGCCAGAACCTCCACCTGCGCCGCCTGATGGAAATGAGGTCGGCATAACCGGACAGCAGCCATGAAACACACATCCGCGGTCCCTACTCATCCCCCCTTTGGAAAAGGGGGATACAGGGGGATTTTTAGGTGAAAAATGCCCGTGGCCTTACCCTGGTTGAATTGGTAATCGCGATGGCAGTGCTCTCCATACTGGCCTCGGCCATACTGCCGCTTTCCCAGATGGCCGTTAAAAGGACGAAGGAGATCGAGCTGCGACGGGCCTTGCGCGAAATCCGTACTGCCATAGATGAATACAAAAAGGCCGTGGATGAAGGAAAAATTGCCAAGGACGTAGAGGATAGCGGGTACCCCAAGGCCCTGGAGGTCTTGACCGAAGGGGTTGACCTGGAAGGACCCATCCGGGAAAAAAGGAAATTCCTGCGGCGTATACCGCGTGATCCTATGGTCGAAGACGGCGAATGGGGGCTTCGCTCCTATTCTGATGATCCTGAGAGCACGGCCTGGGGCAGTGAAGACGTCTATGACGTCTATTCCCGCAGTGAAAAAACGGCTCTCGATGGTACAAAGTACAGTGAATGGTAAAGCTATGAGTTGCGAGTTACGGGTTTCAATGCCTTATGAATGGCGAAAAAGCATCAGTAGGACAGGCGTCTCGCCTGTCGGAACTATATTCGTCTAAAGGGATGTATCATAAATGAAACCAAAACTCGCAACCAACAACTCGAAACTCGCAACTCGCAACCCGAAACTGCTCCTTAGAGCAGAGCGCGGCTTTACCCTCATTGAACTTATGATTGTCATAGCCATTATCGGAATTCTGGCCACTATCGCCCAGCCCATGTATCAGGCCGCGGTTATTAAAGCCAGGGAGGCGGTTCTAAGAGAAAATCTCTTTAAGATGCGCGACCTGATCGACCAGTATTATACGGACCATGCAGTCTATCCGGATTCCCTTGAGGACCTGGTAACAAAGAAATACATGCGGGCCGTACCCGTAGACCCTTTTACCAAATCTGACAGCGCCTGGGTTCTCATTCCACCCAGTGACGAGATGAATGATACCGGTCAGATCGCGGAGGAAACAGGTGGCATCTTCGATGTCCGGAGCGGTAGCGACGGCATCGGTACAAACGGGATACCCTATAGTGAATGGTGAGCTTAAAGTTACGGGTTACGAGTTACGGGTTGCGAGTGATGAGAGATGAGTGATGGGTGAAGTGAACCCGAAACCCGAAACCCGAAACTCGAAACCGCTCCGCAAAGCGGAGCGTGGTTTTACCCTGATCGTCCTGGTTTTTGCCATCCTGGTCATCGGTATCTCACTGGGTGGTGTAGGGACGATGTGGAGTACGGCCATGAAAAGGGAAAAGGAAGCAGAACTCCTCTTTCGGGGTGATGCTATTAGAAAGGCGATTGAGTCTTACTATAACTTTACGAATAATCGAGAACATCCACGGAGCTTAGATGACCTCCTCAAAGACCCGCGCAGCCTCACTCCCAAGAGGCATTTGAGGAAACTATACCGGGACGTTGTGAATCCTGACGGCGAGTGGGAATTGATCCTGGATGGTACCGGCGGCATAAAGGGTGTGCGCAGTAAATCTAAGGACGGACCACTGAAAAAGGCCAGGTTTCCGGATTCCTATCAGTCCTTTGAGACCGCCTCTACGTATAATGACTGGAAGTTTGTATTTGAGGCTAAAGCCCAATCTGGTGCCATTTCTAAATCAAGGCCATATATCCACCCAGATTAGGCTGTTAAGTCACGCGAAATCCTCCCAATGGCTTTTTTCCATTGACTCATCTCTTGGTTTTTGTGAAAATCGTCAACATAAGTATAGGCCATAGAGTGAAAAGCTATTGGGTCTCAAGAGATAGAGCCACAAATAGTTATGGAGGTAAAGAGATGCAAAAACGGATAAGCCTTGCAGTAGTAATGTCTTTGCTGCTTTTCGCGGCTATGTTCCTGGGAGAAGCCGTTGCTCAACCCCCTATTTTTGAAAAAGGATTTAGCAAAAAGTCAGAAGTAAAATACGTTCCCGGGGAGATTATCGTAAAATTCAAGCCGGGAATCAGGGATGAAGCGATAAGAGATTTAAACCAAAGGCACGGATGCTCTGTCTTATCTAAGAGCCGATTCGCAGAGTTTAAAAGGCTCCGGATTCCCAAGGGAAAAACAGTAGAAGAGATGGTCGAAATTTACAGTAAAAACCCAAACGTGGAATACGCCGAGCCAAACTATATCGCGCAGGCGCATTTTATTCCGAATGATCCCTTTTACTCCCCTTATCAGTGGCATATGGATAACAGCGTATATGGTGGAATCAATATGGAGTCTGCCTGGGACATTCAGACCGGAGCTCCGGGCGTAGTAGTGGCGGTTATAGACACCGGGGTGGCCTATGAAACCTATGAGGACGCCATTCCCATTGGAGGCAGCGGAAAATACCGGTATATAACCTATGCCCAGGCACCGGATCTGGCTAATACCTCTTTGGTGCCCGGCTATGATTTTGTCAATGACGATAGCCACCCGAATGACGACGAAGGACATGGCACCCATGTGGCGGGCACTATTGCCCAGAGCACAAATAATGGCCTGGGTGTGGCCGGGGTGGCCTTTAATTGCTCTATCATGCCGGTGAAGGTGCTTGATGCTGCCGGCTCCGGCACTTATGCCGATATCGCCGATGGTATCTATTATGTCGCTAATAATGGCGCACAGGTAATTAATATGAGTCTGGGCGGGAGCTGGCCCTCGATTACTATAGAAAATGCCTTGGCCTATGCGTATGGTAGAGGTGTGACTATCGTATGTTCAGCCGGCAATAGTGGACCGGGTGGGACTCCGAGTTACCCCGCGGCCTATGACGCTTATTGCATCGCGGTTGGGGCCACGAGGTATGATGAGAATGTAAGTTATTATTCAACCACGGGTAGTTATGTGGATATAGCCGCTCCGGGTGGCGATGTAAATGTAGATCAAAATGGAGATGGCTATGGCGATGGAGTCCTCCAGCAGACGCACGACGGGACTGACTATACCAATTTTGGTTATTGGTTCTATCAGGGTACGTCTATGGCCTCGCCGCACGTGGCCGGGGTAGCAGCCTTGCTGATTGCCAATGGGGTCACAGGGCCGGATAATGTCAGAGAGGCTTTAGAAGCGACAGCAGAGGATCACGGCGCAGCCGGCTGGGATGAAGCCTATGGCTGGGGTATTGTGGATGCCTATGCAGCGCTAACCTATGGGGTACAGCCGATCCATGACGTGGCGGTTACAGGCATTACCGCATCGACTCTGGCGGTTAAAGGCGCTTTGTTGGATATTGCGGTTACCGTGGCCAATCAGGGTAATTTTGACGAAACATTTACTGTAACGCTCACGGATACTACTGATGCTGTTACGATAGGTTCAACCTCTGTGACCTTGGCGGCCGGACAATCGACGTCGCTTTCCTTCACGTGGGATACCACCACGTCTACGCTGGGCGATCACATCTTAAAGGCAGAGGCGGATACGGTAGCCGGAGAGACGAATACGGATAATAATACTGCTACCACTACCGTTACGATCAAAGAACCAAGCCACGATGTGGCTGTCACCGCCGTAGATGCGCCCCTGGAGGTGACGGGCGGGGATGTCGCCGTGATCAACGTTACTGTGGAAAATCAGGGTACATATACCGAGACTATAACTGTGACCTTAACCGATATCACGGCCGGGACGCAGATAGGCTCTCAGGCGGTTACCCTTGATGTCGGGACGGCTACTACCGTGTCCTTCAACTGGGACACCACAAGTTCGAGTATAGGCGGTCATGCCCTGGAGGCAACGGCGGGCGTGGTGACCGGTGAAACAGATATTGCGGATAACACCATGAGCACCACGGTAAGCGTTGTTCAACCGGCGACCACGCACGTGGCCGGTATTAATCTGGCCCTTAAGGTAGTAGGCATAAATACCAGTGCCCTGGCGACTGTTACTATCGTTGATGCCGCCAATACACCCGTAGAAGGGGCTACAGTGTACGGTTCCTGGAGTGGCGCGACTTCGGATATTGATTCAGCGATAACGGGTGTGAATGGACAGGTAATTGTAGGATCGGACAGAGTGAAACGCGCTTCCAGCGGGACGACCTTTACTTTCACGGTAGATAATGTGGTCAAAGGCGGATGGACGTATAATTCAGGATCAAACGTTGAAACAACCGATTCGATAAGGGTACCATAACTTAATGCAATTTTGTTCAGCTTAAAGGATAAGGCCCCCGGTCTCTATTGAGGCACGGGGGCTTTATTTGATTTCATAGAGGAGCGGATGATTTTTAGATGTGGTCAATGCTAATTGTAATAATAATTGCTATCACATCAATTGGACAGGGATGTTTTGTCCTATCAGGGACAACGGAGGAGACGGAAGAACTTAAGATAAAAAAGGAGTGGAAAGGCTATCAGAGTGGCTATACTGAGCCGGCAAAGTTGGTCATACGGACGGAGGATGAGTGGAGAAAGGTTTGGGAAAAGATAAACAGCCCTCGGTTTCCGAAACCGGAGTTACCAGAAGTAAATTTTGAGACAGAGATAGTTATCGCCGTATTTATGGGAGAAAGGCAAACCGGCGGTTACGGAATAGAGATAAAAAGAATTGTGAGACACGTAGAAGAGATTATTGTAGAAGTAGAAGAGCAGCATCTCCGGCCCGATTCACTTGTCACGATGGCGCTGACGCAGCCTTACCATATAGTAATCATCCCCAAATTTCATCTTCCGGTGCGATTCATGAGTAACTAAAATGTGCTATCAAATTATTGAATGCTGCATAATAAATGTCCGCTTATCGTCATTCCCGCGAAAGCGGGAATCCGTGCGCCTGGGAGCAGGTGCGATCTGAGAGGTGAAAGTCCTCTCCCAGGGAATGCCCGTCCCTGGTAGCCGAAGGTAACTGCGTCGTCGCGAGGCGGGGTGGGAAGCAACCGGAG
>QYQD01000127.1 GCA_007280345.1 Deltaproteobacteria bacterium
CTTGGGGTTGCGCTGGTAGCCGGCCCGGTGGGCTTTTTCGGCGCTCCAGCAATGCGCACACCCGGGGGATACCGGCGTGCAGCCGGTCACCAGGTCCAGACCGATGTCCCACCAGCGGCCTTCGGAAATTCTATCGAACATGAGGGTTTTTCTCCAAAAGCTGCCCGGCCCCGGAGAAAGGGGCGGCGAGGGCCGGGGTTAGGGGTTGATATTACGGGTTGCCCTCACTCAAAAATCCAGTCGTCATCATTATTGTTCCCCGGTCGGTTAGCCGTAGCCATAACCGTGGCAGGGTCAAAATAGGTTCTTTGGGAATTAATGGGGATTCAAGGTGGGGGCGCATGAGTTAATTCTAACCATGCGGTTACGAGCTTGTCAAGAGAAAAATTAACCGAGAGGTAATTTATTCGTACAGTTTTATCTTTCTACCCAGCTTGTCCATGACCAAACGACTTTTCCGACGATTAGTTTTTGCGAGCTATCAAATTCGGAGATTTGGGGGGGCCACCTATGATTATCGGACACAAGCCAGAACCGCCCCTTTGAAACCGAAAGTCGTTTTATGGCCAGCGTTTCCTGGGAAGTTCTTACCGCATAAATTCCTTTCGGAGTGATGACCTTGTCGTCCCGGTCAATTATGACAATATCCCCCGGGTGTAGGGTGGGTTGCATTGATTCGGCTTCGGTCGCCAGTTTTACGGCCACCAGATTTCGGCGGTTGCCAATCTCGGGTTTATAGACCCAGACCAGGCCGGTGACATTATCTTCCATTATACGCCCCTGGCCAGCGGCGATCCTGTCTTCCACCATGGGGACCGCATAATAATCTTCTGGCCTCAGCCCTTTCGGAACTGCCTGGACTTCTCCCACTACCGTGATAATGGGAACCGTGCCTTCGAGGTCCACAGGGCGCCGGCCTAATATCCCTCTAAGAATTTTGTAAGTGGTTCGGAATTGGGGACTAGACCCTGGCCCATATTTATTTGAAAAATCGGATAAATTTTTCTGACTCAGGCCGATTGCGTCGGCTATTATGGTTAGTTCTCCCCGCTTCCTGACTTTTAAATCATTCAGGGTGTCCCGGATAAATACCAGTATCCGGTCAACTTCGGCGTCTATTTTCATGGCGACCCTCTTGTCTGTTTTCATAACCATAGGGTAATCAAAAAATAATTCCCGTGCGGTTCATTTTATCCTTGACATCGGCATAACCGTGCGGTTAGGATGGGTTTCATGAAGATCACGGTGGCAGTTAAAAAATTAGACGCTCATATCGCGGCCCTCGGCATGTCCAGGTGTGGTTGGGCCAAGAAGCACGGCTACCCGTTGCCGGTGGTCACCCGGTTCCTTAAGGGTGAGCGTGGGGTCTCGTTTTGCACCGTCGCCAAGTTCATCGAAGATTCTGGCGGCGCCCTTTGCTGGGACGATTTTCTCCAGCCTTCCGAAACTCGAGGCCCTGTCATAGAGGATCTGGGGGCGCCGTGTGTAGAATCGGCTTCTTGACCTATCGGAGATTTCCATACTGCCAATGTAGCCTCGAATTGACCCGGCGCATAGTGGGAATATTCACAAAAATTTAACCCCCTACAGACCAGATTATGCCTCAAGCTAAGAAATTTCGGCAACTACCCATGGAAACCCGGCGCCGGCAACTCAAACGCCTGATTTATGAGATGGTCCCTGAAGGCGAGGTCAAGGAAACTGCCGGTGCTATCGGGATGGAATCCTATACCCTCTACAAAATGCGTGATGGAGAGAACGAGAAATATAACCTGATCCGCCCCGAACTCATCGACATCATCGATACCCGCCAAGATTATCGCCTCCTTGATTTTCTGGAAAATCTCTTCAACCGCATCGCCTTCGCCATCCCCAAAGCCTCTGCCGAACACGCTGACATTAATCGGGCCACCACCAAAAGCCTGCGATCCTTCTCCGCCTATATGGAGGAGGTCACGGCTCTAGTGGACGCCCTGGACGACGGTGATAACATGCTTGACCGCGAATGGGAGCAGGAACTCAAGGACGTGGAGCAGGCCTGCCGGAAGGCCCAAGGGCAACTTGAGGCACTGCTTTATACCGTGCGGTTGGCCCGGGGGACCATAAAAGTGGTGAAGCTGGGGACTGATAGGGAATGGAAGGGGCCTGGTAGATGAGGTCCATAAGCGGGAGAGGATGAGAGGATAATGACTGACGAATCAGCTAGATATAGGAAAATGTACCCCCGAGCTTGGAAATCTTTTCGTGGGCTTACCCTTGAAGAAAAGGCCATTGCAGCCTACCTACTCACGGGTGACCAAACAAATAGAGTCGGCATTTATGACTTCTCAATTGGCAAGGCCGTTGAAGACCTTGAAACGTTACCCCAAACGTTTCACAAAGGTTTCGATAAGGTTTGTAAAACGTTAGGTTGGGAGTACGATAACGTTAATCGAGTGCTCTTTATACCTTCCTGGTGGAAGTGGAACCCCCCCGAAAATCCTAACGTTCTGATGGGCAATTTGAAGGATTTATTTGAGGTTGCAGCTTCCCCTTTGTATGACAAATTTAAGAACAATACTGAACATTTAAGATCCGTTGGAAAGGGGTGTTTTGACCTTACTGAAACGTTCACCCAAACGTTAGCCGAACGTTACCCCAAACCATACCCCAAACAACAGGAACAGGAACAGGAACAGGAACAGGAACAGGAACAGGATAAAGATATGTCGCCAGAGACGCCCCTCCCCACTCCTAAAAAATCTTCCCTAAAAATTTCTAAGAAAACCAAAACGCTCATCCCTGAGAATTTTCAAATCTCAGATTCAGTAAAAACCTGGGCCGAAGAGAAAGGCTTTACTCGACTCAAAGATCACCTTGAATATTTTAAAGACTACGCCCTATCGAAAGGTGCTGAGTATGTTGATTGGGATGCAGCCTTTAGACGGGCCATCCGGGAAGACTGGGGAAAGGTAAGAGAAATTGGTTCACGCACCAAAAGCAACGGCGACGCAGCGCAGGCCCGGGCCCCCACCAAAGACCCATTCGCTGTCCCGGGGCTCATGGAGCTGGACCCCGATTGTCCGCTTTGTCGTGGCGACTGGCGAAACTCAAAAGAACCCTGTAGCTGCCTTCACCCGGTAGAGGATGACGATGCAAAACCAGAACCCAAGAGAACGCCCCCCCCGGCCACCTGCTGACGTAAAGAGACTTTCGGGTCCGGGCCATGAGTTTACTCCTCCTTCTGATACCGAGGCTGAGCAGTCAGTGCTTGGCGCGATCCTGGTGCGCCCTGAGGTGTTGGACCGGGTGGCCACCACGGTCAAACCCGATGATTTCTACCGGACGGCGCATGGGGTAATTTTTCAGACGATGCTTGACCTACAAGGCAAGAATGAGCCGGTGGATTTGGTGACCGTCTGCGGCCTCCTGAAAGAGCGGGGAAAGTTGGAAGATGTCGGGGGTCCGGCATTTCTGGCCGGCCTCAGCGAACAGGTGGGGTTTGCCACCAATGCCGACCACTACGCCCGGAAGGTTCGGGAAAAGGCGATCTTGCGCCGCCTCCTTGACGCAAGTCAGGGGATTGCCGGGGCGTGCTTGGCATCTATTGAGAACGTAGCTGAATTTGTGGACGCTGCCGGGCAAAAGTTTTATGAGGCCTGCCAGGCAGTGAACCCCAAAGAGGCTTCGATGCTTTCGGAACTGGTTTCTCAGGAAGCCGACACCCTGACAAAAATTCATGAAGAGAAGCGGTTGCCCGGCATCCAGGTGGGATACCGAGACTTGGCCCGGTATTTTGCCTGGAGTCCGTCGAATCTATATATCCTGGCCGGTCGCCCGGGCATGGGCAAAACGGCTCTGGCCTTAAATTTTGCCCTAAGGGTGGCCATGCAGGGGGTGGACGTTAAGTTTATCTCGCTGGAAATGTCAGAATCACAATTAACTCGCCGGATCATGGCCAATATGGGGAATATCGACGCCGAACGCATGAACCGCGGGCGCATGAACGGGGCAGAATGGGCGGCAATTTATCGGGTGCGGAATCTGGTTGAAAACATCCCGATTTGCATCGACGACCGGCCCAGCCAATCTATTGCCGAGATTAGGGCGCGGTCCCGCCGGCAGCACTCGGAAGGCAAGCTCGGTTTTCTTATCTTGGATTATTTGCAATTGACCAAACCGATCTACCGGAGCCGGAGCCGCGAGGAAGAGGTGGCGGAGGTGAGCCGGGGCCTCAAGGCATTGGCCAAAGAACTCAACATCCCGGTCTTGGCTCTATCTCAATTGAATCGCAAGGTCGAGGACCGGCCCAACAAGCGTCCTGGTCTGTCAGACCTCCGGGAATCCGGGGCCATCGAAGCCGACGCTGACCTGGTGATGTTCATTTACCGGGACGAGAAATACCGGAAGGACTCAGAGGACAAGGGCAAGGCGGAGGTCCTCATCGAGAAGCAGAGGGATGGGCGAACCGGCATGGTTAAGTTGGCCTTCTTGGATAACTATTTGAAATTTGAGGATCTGGCGCGGGAGGAGGGGCGATGATTCACTGGACATGGCTTTTTTTGGCGATTTTTGGAGGGTTTATCTCCGGGGTTTTTCTGATTGCTTTGTTGACGGCTGGTGCTACCGAGTCATCTTATCGGGCCGGATTTCAGGAGGGAAAAAATGAACTGCGCTAAGTGCGGCCACGAGATCACTCCGGAAACCCGGGTGGACATCGAGGAATTCAAGGATTTGTGCCATCCCTGCTACAAGCTGAAGCCCAAACATGTCTGCGTGGACTTCGACGGGGTGCTGGCGGAGTACGATGGTTGGAAGGGGCCGGAGAACCTGGGGGCACCCAGACCCGGGGCGGCGGAGTTTTTACAGGAGATCAACGATCTGGGGATGATGATAATCATCCTGACGACCCGGGAGCCGGACGCGGTTCGCTTGTGGCTTATGGAAAACGCCCTGGATGACCTGGTGGACCGGGTGACACGGCAAAAGCCGCCGGCCTTAGCCTATATTGACGACCGGGCCATCTGCTTCGAGGGCGACTTCGGCGCCGTCCTGTGGAAACTGGTGAGGTTCACGCCGTACTGGCGGAATGGACCGGGGCAGTCAAAATGAGGTCACGGGCCCCCAGGTCCAGGTTGCTGTTCGTCATCCTGGCTCTGGTGATAGCCGTGATCCTTTTCATAGGGGTAAGATTGGTCCGGGCCGACGGGCCCCCCAAGATCGGCAAGTTGACCATGCCGGCCGCCTGGTGGGAGATTGTGCAGGATGCGGCCAGGGTGAACGGGATAAGTCCGTATTGGGTGGCGGCGATTATGGCGATTGAGTCCCGGTATAACCGCTTCGCCATTAACCACCGATACAAGTGTTACGGGTTGCTGCAGCTTCAGGCGGACGTGGCCCGGGGCTTGGGCGTGACCGATCCCTTCGATGCTGTGCAGAATATCCGGGGCGGCGCCTATATCTTGGGCCGGCTGGAGAAGCGGTACGGCGGGGACAAGAAGCGGATTCTCAAGAGGTATAACCCGACCGATGACGGGGCCTACTCCCGGGAGGTTTTGAGGGCTTGGAGACAGGCCAAAAGGAGCGAGTCAAATGCTGAAAATGGTCAAATATCAAGATGATCCTGGCGAGAGGCCGGTAATTGTTAGTATTGAAGACCTCCCAGGTATGGTCGAGGGATTTTTTGATGTTTCTCATCATGGACAAAAAGCAACCGTGGAAATTGTCGAATTAACCCAGGAAGAATACGACGCCATCCTGGAATCATAATCCAACCGACACCGGGGCCTACTCCCGGGAGGTCATGCGGGCCTGGCGGCAGGCTAAAAAGGAGGAACGGTTTTGAAAGAGCAAGGCACGGTGAAATTTTTTAACGATCAGCGAGGCTTCGGCTTTATCGCCCGGGAAGGTAAACCAGATATGTTCGTTCATTACAAGCAGATCGTCCAGAACGGCAATGGCCGGCGCACCCTTTTTGAGGGCGATGAGGTTGAATTTGAGCCGGGCCAGGGCCCCAAGGGCGCCTGTGCTGAGAATGTGCGGCGGGTATAGGATATGAACTTAAGCGGCCTCACCGCTCAGGACCGCAAGTTAATTTATAAAAAAGAGGAATCGAACCTCAAGCGGGCCTGCACTTACCTTTTAAAAACCCACGGCGGATTTTCCTTGCCACTTCCCGGGGGTATGGGCGCAGTGAACGGGTCGCCTGATCGTATTTGTTTTTATGAGGGTCGGGCGGTGAGCGTCGAATTTAAGGTGGCGGATAGGAAACTTAGCCGAACACAAGAGGAAATGAAGGCAAACATAGAGGCCACAGGGAATGTCTATGCCGTGGTGCGCTGTGAGGCTGACTTCGCGGCCGCCATGGGATTGCCGGTGAGGATGCTTTTCTAATGACCACCAGCCTTTTCTACCTGGACCAGTGCTTCACCGCCCGGCTCTTCCCCCGCTCCATGAACCCGGGGACCTACGATTTGTACTGGCGGGCTATGGAGAGGACCAGGACCCTGAGGTGGACGGCATGACCATCCCCAGCACAACCCCCAGGTCCCGTCTCTTCCGTTGCGCCTGCGGACTGGTCGGCAAGGTGCGCCCCGGCGCCTTTAACGTGATCTGTAAGAGTTGCGGCCGCGTCTTCGGCCCCCCGGACCCGTCAGGTTTGATTAAGAAGACCCAGGAAATGGCCAGGCGTCGGCGACAGATGGAAAAACGAGGAGAGAGGCCCCATGACCAAAGCGACTGACAACAAAAGCGGCATCGAGAGCATCACCTTTATCGGCGGTGATGGCAGAGAAGTAAAAATGTCCCCCGTGCAGTTCGATGAGGTGGTTGACCGGATTCTAGGTGAAAAACTGATCTGTCCAAAATGCAATCAGGACTTCCCGGCTACCTTTAAAGATCGGGGTCCCGGCCCGGCCAAGGCGAAATTTGCGGCGCACGTCAATAAGTGTCAATCACATCAAAAGGGAGGCCCCATGAACACCGTCAAGAAAAACCTGCTCTATCAGTTCACCGAATCCGAGCTCAAGAAAATCGGCCAGGAAATGGCCTTCACTGTGGGCGAATTGGAGACCCTGGAGCAGGAGAAGAAGGACGCCATGGCCGGGTTCAAGGACCGCATGGAGAGCCTGGGCACCAAGATCAAGGACGCGGCCCACAAGATCAACACCGGCCAGGAACAGCGGTTGATCGACTGTGAGGTCAGAAAGGACTTCACCCGGAACATCGTGGAGACTTTTCGCCTGGACACCTACGGCCTGGTGGAAGAACGCGCCATGACGGTTGAGGAGCGGCAGCAAGAGTTGGAGTTTCAGGCGGCAAAGGCTCCAGCTGGCGGGAAAGTCGAGTCCAGTATGTTAGGAGCCACCCTGGGGGGCGACCCCGAACCCCTTCCGTTGCGTGCCGTGGGCGGCAAGAAGGCTGAGTACCCGGAGTTGGTTTAACCAAAGCGGGAACCTCGGAGGGGTGTTAGGGTCCACTTGACGCTGGGGATTCGATTTCCTCGACCCGCTCCATAAGGATTGACGATGAGCTTCATCGGTTCGATAAACGCTGAAACCCGGAAGTGGCTTGGGAACAACGGCGCTGCTTTCGATGGCCGGCAGGTGTATGTGGGTTGCTCCGGCGCCTTCACGGTGGAGCAGCTCCTTACCCGGTACGCTCCCAAGGCCAAACTTTGGGGGAATGACGTTTCGCTTTATTCCGGGGTGCTTGGGGCCTACCTGACGGACCAGGCCTTCCCCCTGGAGATTGCGGAAGAAAATTACGCCTGGCTGGAGTCCTTCATCTCCGACACCGAGGCCAAGGCCGCCGAGATATTTGAAGGGGTCGCCCTTTTCTCCCAAAACGCTGTCCTGAAGCGCCTGGCGGCAGCCTGGCCCATGGTAAAGAGAAAGTCCTGCGGCCCACCTCCGACAGACCAGGAGGACGCCCTGGAGGTTCTCTGGGGCCAAACCCGGATAGATTTCCAGGGGTGGGCGGTGCTTGCCCAAGTCTCCCCGGTCCAGGTCATGGAGGGGTATCAGGTTCTCCGGGGCAACGGGATTATTTTGCCGGACGGCACCCTAAACCACTTGGCCGAAAGTCTGCTCAAGAAGGAGGCGGCCGGGAAGCTCATGGCCGACTTCGGAATCAAACCGGGAGACATTAAAAAATAACTTTTCTGAAAAAATTAATAAATTACAATTATGTCGGACAAAATTAACAAAAACGTAGATTCCCCACTTGACCCCCGTATAGGATGGTCATCCCCCACTTTTAGGGGCATAGAACCCACTTTCCCCACTCCTTCGCCCCACTATTCCGTAAATAGCGTAAACCCACTATTCATCATGATTTCCCGACCTCATCTAAGCCCCGTCACTGGACGAACACGAACCAACCTTCCCAATTACCTTGCCTTCCGAAACGCCCGTATTTTATCCATAGGTGGTGCGTATAGCCCACATGCTTTTGGGGGCCTGACGGGGCTTTTGGGGAGCTTTGGCATACTTGTTGCTAACGTGCGATTGTTCTTATAACAGCAGAGGCAAGGAAATGGTTAACGCCTTCCTTTAAAATTAAGTAGCGCAAAATAAATCCCCAAATAGCGACCAATAATAGCCCAATAACTCGGGGCGAGCGGTGAGGTTTTGGTTGATGGCGAAGCAACGATTATAGCAGCGATTTATGTTGCTTGATTTGTTGTTAAAAAAATGCGATTGTGAGAATAAACTTCTTTACAAATGTGCCGTAATTTTATAAGATTAAATTAAAAACACGATAACAAATCAAGTAATAAAGGAGGCCGCAACTATCGGATAAAGCAAAGGCGAAACAGCCGTAACCAGCAACGGACCATGGGAGCCGCCGGTCCATAAAAAACCTCCCCATAAAACAGAAGGCAGCGCTGGTTACAATCAGAGAGGGGATAGCAACCCTGGAGGATAGCACCTCATAAAAATTGCAAATAGAGCGCAGGATGCACCAGCGGCACCGAGGCTCTCCCCGGAAACCAGATCGAATCTGGTAATTGCGGGTAGGCGGCACAACCGATAAGTGACCTGGCGGCAAGCGCCAAGGCGATGAACCTGAATACTTGAGACAATTTAGGGGAGCACGGCCCCTGCAACCGTGGCGAAGCTAAGAACCGGAGACGAGGCGAAAGCGGGAAGCGGCCAGTAACGAACCGAGGCGAAAGCCGGCCGGTGGGTGGTGGCGGAAGGAAACCACTGGTAGGAAGGTGAGAGGCGGGCCAGGTGAACGCAAATAGCAACCGGGAAGGGCGAGGCGTAGAAAAAACCTTTAACCAAATTGAAGTAGGGCTCTGATCGGGGTCACAAGTTCTGGCGGATTTGTGGCCCTTCTTGAGCGCCCTACGCTCAATATCCCAAATGGAGGCAACGACGATGACATGGTCACAGGAAATTGCTAAGGCGTATAGCCTGGGGCTGAAAGACGGCAAAAGTGGTCGTGACCCCCGGCAAGATCAGGACTTCGCTGCGGCCTATGCAGAGGGGTATCTGCATGGTGGAAATCAGGTGGACTTTGCAGACCTGGCGGCATCCGATCAGCTCATCAACCGGATCCCGGACCAGCACATTTATTAAAAAACCGGGCCTCCCGAGGCGGCAACCCCGGGAGGCCCTATGGAGACAACAACGATGTACGAACATGATATCAAAGCCACCGAGCAATTTGCAAGAGAAAATCCGGCGGTCATGGCCGGGGCACTCGAAAAGATTTCCTTCAAAATCGAAGTCATTCGGTATCGGTGTCCCCGGTGCGGCCAGCATGGCTCCATTAACAAGGATAGTTTCACCGGCCGGAACGTCATGGAGCACGGGCGGCTGATCTGCGGCCCTTGCGACGTGGATATGTATCTGAGAGGGCTGGAATAACCCTTTAAGTAAGTAAAACCAACTATTTATGGAGATTATGGAGACAGAGCGATGATCACCGATTATGTCAAGGCCGGCTACCCGGCACTTTTGGTTCGGACCCATGAGCAGGAGCGGTTCATCAGTTCCACGCTCCCCCAGCTCAACGGACGCACCGCCTACACCTGGGACCTGGTGCGGGGTTATCGGGAATTGGGTAACGGGTCCGATTGGCAGGAAGCCGACCCCTTCGACCTCCCCACCCTGGCAGCACGGGGGAAAGAGAAGGCGGTCTGGTTTCTCCGGAACTATCACTTCCACCTGAAGGACCCGGTTGTTATCCAGGCCCTGCAGAACAATTTCCCGGCCTACAAGACCAAGGGCATCACCTTGGTCATCCTGGCGCCGGACACCGACCTTCCACCGGAACTCGAACGGGAGGTGGTGGTCCTGGATTTTCCTCTTCCCACCAGAGACGAGCTCCGGGCCATCCTGGCCGGCCTGGAAGAGAGCACCGGTGTCAAAGCTGAAAATGAGGACATGGTACTTGACGCTGCCCAGGGGTTGACCTGGGAGGAAGCGGAGAACGCCATGGCGCTGGCCCTGGTCCGGCAGAAATGTTTTGACCCCAAGACCATCACCGAGTTGAAGGCCCAGATGGTCAAGAAGTCTGCGGCTCTGGAGTTTAGCCAGTTCAC
>QYQD01000004.1 GCA_007280345.1 Deltaproteobacteria bacterium
CGGGAAGGGATAGGGGATGTTCTGGCCAATGGCACTCATTGGGCGGCCCAGCAGATCGGCAAGGGTGCAGAAGCATATGCTCATAATAACATTAAAAAACATGAGCAGCTGCCTCTCAAGCTGTCCATGCTGAATCCCATTTACTTTCTGATGTATTGTACCGGCGAGAAGATAAACATTACCCAGATTGAAGGGCAGTTTCCCCAGGCGCCTTTTCCTACGAAAGAGGAGAGGGAAGCGTTTGTCAAGGATTGGTTCCAGGTCCCCGATGATAAGTTCAAGCAATATTTTCTGGACTGGGAAATACGCGGGGAACGCTCCAACCCCAATTACCCGACTGTTGACATGTCCGTAGACATCGTTGACTGGCAAGAGAGGATGCACTACATCGATGACGCCCTCGGGACATGCGCCGGTTTGTCGTCATTTCATCTGAAGCCTCCCTACCATATGCACAATTTCCCGAAATTTATCTCATCGGGGGCCGGGATCAATATGGATGAAGCCAAACTGACGCAAACAGCCAAGAGGAACCGAACTTTAGTCAGAGCCGTTAATATAAGAAGAGGCCTGAGGAGAGCGGATGAGAAACCGCCCGAAGACCATTGGAAGAAAAGATTTCCCGAGCTTGAAGAAAAGCTCATGGATGCGTACTACAAATTCAAGGGATGGGATAATCAAGGTATTCCTACAAAAGAGTCTTTACAGGAATTGGATTTGGCTTATGTTGCGGAAGACTTTGAACAGAGAGGGATTACAAAAAATGGGCAAGGTTAAGAAGAAAATCAAGACAATCAAGATCGATGTTGATAAATGCAATGGTTGCCGCGCATGTGAGATGATCTGTTCCGCCTTTCACGCCAAACCGAAGTACAGCAGCAACAATCCGGAGAGGTCCCGTATCCGGGTGATTCGTGATCCACTAAGAGACGTATATGTTCCGGTTTACGCGGGTGAGTACACTGGAGCCGAATGTGCGGGCAGGGACAAATATGTGATCGACGGAAAGGAATACGATGAGTGCGGTTTCTGCAGGTCTTCCTGCCCATCCAGGACCCTTTTCAAAGAACCCGATTCCGGTCTCCCTCTTAAATGCGATATGTGTGAAGACGATCCGGCGCAAGAAAAGCCCCTGTGTGTTCAGTGGTGCATCAATAATGCCCTGATTTACGAAGAAAAGGAAGAGGAAGTCGAAGAAGAAGCAAAGCCGGGGGAGATGGAGATTGGATTGGAATCATTGGCCGATAAATATGGATTGCAGAAGATAATGGAGACCGTCGCCCGAATGTCGAAGAAGGGCTAAAGTATTAAGGCGAAAGAAGAGGATTAGGAAATAGTGGAAACTGTAGCCCCCTACAAAGAGATCATCGACGTCATAAAAGCAAGCGGTGGAGACGCCTTCAAAAGATGCTTCCAATGCGGTCTATGCGATGTGGTTTGCCCATGGAATAGGGTGACAACTTTTAGTATGCGCAAGTTAGTCCGAGAGGCCACCTTCGGTTTGACCGATATTGAAAGCGAAGAAATGTGGCGTTGTACTACCTGTGGCAGATGTCCCCAGCAGTGCCCCAGGGACGTCAAACAGATAGAATCCGGGGTGGCCTTACGCCGGATTGCCACGGAATACGGGGTTTTTCCTCCTTCCGTCAAGCCTATCCGCACCATCAGCGGCAGCCTCGTCGGCGAAGGCAACCCCTTGAATGAAGAGCGGAAAAAGAGGGCAGACTGGGCAGCAGGTCTTTCCGTAAAGACATTCACCGAGGGGATGGAGATTTTATATTTTCCCGACTGCTATTGCAGCTATGACTCACGATTAAGAAAGGTGGCTCGAGCCACAGCCGATATCCTCAACAGGGCCGGGGTAGATTTCGGGATCCTGGGCGCCCTGGAGAATTGCTGTGGAGAGTCCATCCGCAAGGCGGGCGACGAGGAAGTATTCAAACGCCTGGCCAAGGAAAACATCAAAACGTTTATCGATCACGGGGTGAAGAAAATCCTTGTTTCTTCCCCTCATTGCTACCATACCTTCAAAAACGAGTATCCCGAATTCATGGTGAACTTTGAGGTGGTTCATATCTCCCAATATTTAATCCAGCTTATTAACGAGGGAAGGCTTGAACTCACCAAGGAGTATGGGAAGAAAGTGACGTGGCATGACCCATGTTACCTGGGGCGACATAACGGCATATATGACGAGCCCCGGGAGGTCTTAAAAAGGATCCCCGGGTTGGTGTTGAATGAGATGGCTGAGTCGCGGGTAGACAGTCTTTGCTGTGGAGGAGGAGGGGGCAGGATCTGGATGGAAACTCCAAAAGGTGAAAGATTTTGCGATCTCAGGATAGGACAGGCCATCGATTGCGGGGCCGAGGTGTTGGTTACTGCCTGCCCGTATTGCATCACCAATTTTGAGGACAGCAGGTTAACCCTGGGACATGGTGAAGTCATAGAGATCAAAGACATCACGGAGATTGTCGGCGAAGTCATTTAGAAACCGAAGAAACCCGATGAGGTGATGGAAAGTGGAAAAAGAGCAAATAGAGCGACTTTGTAAAAGTTTCGCGGACAGTCATTTTGGGGACGTTATGGTTGTCGGTGGAGGGATCAGCGGTATTCAAGCCGCGCTTGATCTTGGCACCGCGGGTTTTAAGGTCTACCTGGTTGATAAAGCGCCGTCCATTGGCGGCCATATGGCCCAGCTCGACAAGACCTTTCCCACGAACGACTGCTCCATGTGAATCCTCTCACCCAAACTGGTCGAGGTCGGCCGGCATCCCAACATAGAGATCCTGACCTATACCGAGGTTGACAGTGTAGCAGGAAAAGAAGGGGATTTTAAGGTAACCCTGATTAAAAAGCCTCGATATATTATCGAGGACAAATGCACAGGTTGTACTACCTGTGTAGAGTACTGCCCGGTCAAGGTCCCCGATCCATTTAATCAGGAAATATCTAAGAATAAAGCGGTACATGTCTACTTTGCCCAAGCCATTCCACTTGTCACGTATATCGATGAAAGCTGTATTTACCTTAAAGAGAAGAAATGTCGTATTTGCGAAGCAGTCTGTAAGAATAACGCCATCGATTTCAATCAAACGCCGGAGAAGGTGGAAGTCAATGTAGGAGCGATCGTTCTGTCTCCGGGTTTTGAGCCATTTGATCCAAAAGTGAAGGAGGAATATCGATACGGTCAATTTGTAAACGTGGTAACCAGTATGGACTATGAACGGCTGTTATGCGCCACCGGGCCATACGAAGGCGAGATAAGACGCGGTTCCGACAAGCAGCATCCCAAAAAAATAGCCTGGATTCAATGCGTCGGCTCCCGGCGGGTTACACCGGGCGAAAACAGCTACTGTTCGGCCGTATGCTGCACCTATACCCAGAAACAGGTGATACTGACAAAAGAGCATGACGCCGAGGCCGAGTGTACGATATTCCATAACGATATTCGTTCCTATGGGAAGGATTTTGAGCGATTCTACGAAAGGGCGGAGAACCTCCCCAGTGTTCGATTTTTCAGAAGCTACGTATCGATAGTCAAAGAGAACCCGGAAACCAAGAATGTCACCGTACGGTATTCCACACCCGACAATCGAGTCGCAGAGGAAGAATTCGATATGGTGGTATTGTCCGTTGGGTTGAACCCGCCCGCCGATGTGAACGGCCTGGCAAAGACATTCGGCATCGAACTCGATTCACATGGATTCAGTAAAGCCATCCCTTTCAATCCTATGGAGACCACCAGGCCTGGGATCTTTGTAAGCGGAACCTTCCAGGGCCCTACGGATATTCCCGAGTCGGTTTTTAGCGCAAGCGCAGCCGGCTCCCAATGCGGCGAATTCCTTGACTACCGGCGAGGGGATTTGGCCAAGGAACGGATATTCCCGCTGGAAAGGGATGCCTCCAAAGAGGAGCCAAGGATAGGCGTCTTTGTGTGTCATTGCGGGGCAAATATCGGAAGGATAGTCGGTGTTCCTTCCACCGTTGAATATGCCCTGACCTTATCCAATGTCGTCTACGCTCAGGAACAGCTATTTTCCTGTGCGACCAACTCCGCCCAGCAGATATCGGACATCGCAAAGGAAAAAGGGCTCAATCGCGTGGTTGTCGCTGCCTGCTCCCCAAGGACCCTTGAGCCGTTGTTCCGGGACACCCTTCGGGAGGCGGGAATTAATCAATATTATTTAGACATGGCCAATATTAGAGAACATTGTTCCTGGGTGCACGCGAAAGAAAAGGAAGAGGCCACCAAAAAGGCAAAGGATATCATACGGATGTCTGTAGCCCGTACGTGCCATCTGGAGGCATTGGAGGAATTTGATCTGCCCGTCAACAAGACGGCGTTGGTGGTTGGCGGCGGTATAGCCGGCATGACTTGCGCGCTCTCCATAGCCAACCAGGGACATGAGGTTCACCTGGTGGAAAAGGATACAGACTTGGGAGGGACTGCAAGAAAAATCCATCATACCCTTGAAGGGCTGGATGTTCAGGCCTATTTGCGTGATGTTATACGCAAGGTGTATCATCACCCCTTGATCCATGTATATGCCGAAGCTACAATCATCGAGGCTACCGGGTATGTGGGGAATTTCGTAACCATGATAAAGTCAGAGCGAGGCGTCACAGAGATAAAACATGGAGCGGCCGTCATCGCTATCGGCGCCGATGTATATAAACCCACCGAATACCTTTATGGGGAAGATGACAGGGTAATGACCCACCTGGAGCTGGAGGAGCAGATCGCCAAAAGAGAAGAACGGGTGATGAACGCTCAGAGTCTGGTGATGATCCAATGCGTGGGCTGCAGAAATGAAGACAGAAATTACTGCAGCAGGATATGCTGCAGTGAGTCTGTAAAGAACGCTTTGAAACTAAAAGAGATAAACCCCACGATGGAGATAACCATCCTCTTTAGGGATATGAGAACCTATGGGTTCAAAGAGGACTATTACCGGGATGCGTCAGAAAAAGATGTGAAGTTCATCCGCTATGAGCCGCAGGATAAACCTCGGGTGGAGGCGGCTGAGGAGGATGGTCGGCCTGTTTTAAGGGTTACCGCGACCGATTCTGTTTTGGGCAAGAAGCTTGCTATAGATGCCGATTTACTGGTTTTGGCCGCCGCCGTTATTCCCTCCGCCGGAACCAAGGAAGTGGCCGGATTATTCAAGGTCTCTCTGGGGCCGGATGTTTTTTTCAAAGAGGCCCATGCCAAATTAAGACCGGTTGAGTTTGCCACAGACGGCGTTTACCTCTGTGGAATGGCTCACTATCCCAAGCTGATATCGGAAACGATCAACCAGGCTTATGGAGCTGCGGGTCGGGTTTTAACACTTCTCTCCCATGATACGGTCAAAGCCTCCGGCTCTGTATGCGCGGTGGATGAGAACATGTGTATTTCGTGCGGGGCATGTATCACCGTTTGCGCCTATGGCGCCATAGAGTTTCGTGAAACGCCACAGGGCAGAAAGGCTGTGGTTAATCCTATTCTCTGCAAAGGAGATGGTGTCTGTAACGCCGTGTGTCCCACAGCGGCTATACAACTAAAACACTTTACCGATGAAGAGATCTTGAGCCAAATCGATGCGGCTATCCCCGAGGAAGAGGTCGTACAACCACTGGCGGTTGGAGCTGAGTAGAAGTCTATGAAAGGAGGTGAGAGCGAATGGGTTCAGGACTTACATTTAAACCCAGAATAGTAGGTTTTGTATGCCAGTGGTGAGGATACGGCGCAGCTGACCTGGCTGGAGTTTCCAGACTGCAATATACCACTGAAATAAGGCTTATACGCGTCATGTGCACCGGCAGAGTCGACCTGTCGTATATCCTCCGGGCTTTCTCAAAAGGGGCGGACGGGGTGTTCATCGGCGGTTGTCGTCTTAATGAATGCAATTATATTACTCAGGGAAATTTCCATGCATTGAGCATTGTTCTGCTGTGTAAGAAATTAATGGAGCACATAGGGTTGAACCCCGATAGGTTAAAGATCGAATTCATGTCCAGCGGTGAAGGAATCCGCTTCGCCGAAGTTATGAATGGGTTTGGCAATGAGGTGAATGAGCTGGGACCTCTTGGCCAAAGCGAGGGGATAGACGATAATCAATTAAAAGCCAAACTTGAAGCCGTTACACGGATAGTCCCCTACATCAGGCTGGTGGAAAGGGAAAGGCTGAGAGCATCTTTTAAATCGGAAGAGGAGTATCATACATTTTTCGCCAGTGACGAGGTAAACAGTTTATTTAATGAGTTAATTGGCGATAAACTGGCAATAAGCCAAATGATGTTGCTCCTGCGGGAAAGACCCCTTTCGACCGGTAAGATCGCTGAAATTTTAGGCCTAACCCCGTCTGAAGTATCAAGACACTTGAATAGTTCATCGAGGAACGGATTGATCAGGTATGATGAAAGACGGAATTGCTTTGCTCCCGCCTAATATGAATGAGCAGGAACAGGATCAGGGTAAAGAGGGAGGTTAGGACAGGGGCTATGGATAACGAGAGAATCGACCAGATTATCGATAAATATCAGGGCAAGGCCAGTTCGGTCATCCAGGTATTAATGGAGATCCAGAGCGAAAATCATTGGCTTCCCAGGGGAATATTGGAGAAGGTCAGCAAGAGATTAGAAGTGCCGTTAAATGAGGTGCTGCATATCGTTACCTTTTATAAAACCTTCAGCTTGATTCCTAAAGGACGTCATGAGATTCATGTGTGTACGGGCTCTTCCTGTCATGTTCGTGGGTCGAAACGGCTCCTCGATGCGGTTCAGGACCTGATTGGAATTAGACCTGGGGAAACGAGCTCGGATCTAAGGTTCAGCCTGGAGACCGGCAACTGCCTCGGCTGCTGTTCTTTAGGACCGGAGATAGTCGTCGATGGGGAACATCACAGCAAGATAGCACCGGACAATGTAGAAGATGTGTTGAAAGACTACGATTAAGGGAAGATGATGCCAAGGATAAATTCGGCTGTTGAATTGGAAGAACTCAGGAAGGGCCTCTTATCGAAAAAAGATCCCCTTAGGCCCCGTATCGCGGTATGTGCGGGAACCGGCTGTCTCGGCCTCGGTAACGACAGGGTGATCAGCGCCTTTGAAGAAGAAGTCAAGAAACACTC
>QYQD01000212.1 GCA_007280345.1 Deltaproteobacteria bacterium
GTCACTTTGAGTATATAAAAAGTTTCCTCACCTGATTTCTTTTCAGCAATTAATCTTGTATCTACAAATTTGGCTGTTGCAGGGGCTTTTAAATATTTCTTTACCAAATCTTGTGCTTGATATTCAGGGGATATACCGCATGAATTCAATAAAAGCGAAATGAACAAGAATAGAGGCAAACCTATTTTTATTTTAGGCATGTTAACCTCCTTCTTTTAAAATGATTTTGATTTTTTAAATTTCCGATCATCGTTATATTTTTTTGCATGTCCCCATTGGCTTCGCATAGCGATTCTCAGTCTGCCGGCATAATTGTGACGTCGATTAAGCCGAGTGTCCCCGACGTCTCAATCCTCACTTTCCGGCTACTAAAGGTTTTTGAGCTGCTTACAACGTCAACGTCATCGCGAACCTTCTTTATCTCCTGCACGCTCCAGTCGTATGAACCGGGCGCAAATTTATCGAGCATATCAAGTACGCATTGAACGTTTTTTAGGGCGGCACTCGGAAGACGTTTAGGTACCCCAACTGCCATCGAAATCCACTCGATGTTTTCTTCGGAGCCGCCAATGACGAAGAAAGCGAGCTTGTCACGAGACCTCCCGATCACCCGCGGATTAACTCCTTTCTGCTCCTCGAGCGTAAAACCAATGCCTGATTGGGAGAAAAAATCTATTGCTTCCTTTCTTGTGATCCCAAGTTTGGGCTTTTCTGAAGGAATCAGGCATAAAACCACCACAAGCGAATAAAGGATCGCTGCTACGACCATTTTCCAACGCTTGCCCGACCTAAAGCCAGGGATTTTCCGCCAAAACGGACGTTGTTCTCTATCCATAACGAATACCCCCTTCGGCGTTGTAATTTCAGCTGACTGCTGCCAACAGGTAAACCCTTTGCTCTTGTCTTGGCTTCGGCTCCGCTAAAACCTGGCTCGGGAACTTTCATCCCGATAGTTCTGTGCCCGGCACACATCAAGTTTAGCCGCCGCGGGAGCGGTCGACTGAGGTGGCGTTGTTGGATTATTATTTTGCTTAAAAATCTATCTACTTCTGGCCCTTTCCTTTGCAATTAGGGCATTGCTGTTTGCCAGAATTTTTGCATGTATGGCACCCTTTTCCCTTGCACTTTGGACAATCGATCAGGCCCGTTCCATTACATGATGGACATTTCATTAGATTCACCTCCTTTCTTCTTCTCAATAACAACTCGCTCTTCCGAATCAGTCAGACAAAGCACCGAAGACCTAACTCCCCCCAGAGGTTGTACTTTCCTTCAGCCATACATAATACGTGGATCGGCAAACCCCAAGGGATTTAAATGTCTTGGACTTAGCAGCCGTCCATAATTAAGTTGAACATTTTTGGCATATGTAGAATCAATAGTATTTGACATTACTTTCGTCCCCAAAAGTAACAGTTTAAATATTCTTAAAAGCCAGGACATTAGAAGTTTTTCGAGTCCCTATACAAAAGATGGGTTAACCCCTGCTATGCCTCTCTTTTCGGTAAATCCACCAGAAACTTAACATTTTTTGCCTACCGAATTGTTTTATAAATCCTTCTCACCGGCACATCAGCACCGCCCCTGCGAATATCAGTCTCGAGCCGATAGAGGTAAAAAGTGCTTAAAGCTGACCACTAAGCGCTGACAGCTCCCAGGTGCGACACAGCAGTGGGCTGTTAGGTGATAGATTTGAGATCGGGGAAAGTGTGTTGAAAAGAAAAATAGAGTCTGTTATAGTTACCACTTATGGTTCACCGCATCGAAGTAATGCTCAAAAAATCACTGCGTGATGCCTTTGGGGAGAAGATCCGAAAGAGGATCAATGAGGATATCCACCTCCCCGTCCGTTCCGTGCGGACCATCAAGGTATTTACGATTGACGCCGAAGTTGCCTCCACTCTGGTAGAAGAATTTGCCGGCCAGCTCTTTTGTGACTCTATCAGCCAGAAATATTCCATTAACCGTCCTCTGGCCGCTGCATTTGATTGGCTTATCGAGGTGGGGTTCAGGCCGGGTGTGACGGATAATGAGGGGAAAACGGCCCGGGAATCCCTTGAACTGGCCATCGGACGGAAATTGAACAGGGGCGAAGGGGTTTATACCTCTACACAGTATGCCCTCACTGGCAGTCTGTCCCTAAAAGACGTAGAACGCATAGCCACCGACCTCCTGGCCAACACCCTTATCCAGAGTTTTCGCATCAGGGATCGGTCTGAATGGGATAAGGCCCAGGGGATGCCGCCTCTTGTTCCCAGGGTAATCACCGATACACGTCCCACCGTTGAGGAGATTGATCTTGCGGTGAGTGATGAAAGACTTCTGGCCATAAGCCGCGAGCGGGTACTGGCCCTTAACCTTGCTGAAATGAAGGTCATTCGGGATTACATCACCTCTCATGAGGCGCTGGCCCATCGCCGGAGTCTCGGCCTGGGCGAAAAGATCACGGATGTGGAGCTGGAATGCCTGGCCCAGACCTGGTCCGAGCACTGTAAGCATAAGATATTTAGCGGCCGTATCCACTATACGGACGAAACCGGTGATACGAGGATTATTAACAGCCTTTTTGATACTTATATAAAAGACTCTACCCGTCTCATCCGTGAGGCCAAAGGGGAAAACGACTTCTGCCTTTCCGTCTTCCGTGATAACGCCGGCGTGATCAAGTTTAACGATGAATGGAGCCTGGCCTTTAAAGTTGAGACCCACAACAGTCCCTCGGCCCTTGATCCTTACGGCGGGGCCCTTACCGGCATAGTAGGAGTTAATCGCGATCCTTTCGGCACCGGTAAAGGGGCCAAGCTTATCTTCAATACCGATGTCTTCTGCTTTGCGCCCCCGGATTACGATAAGCCCCTGCCCCCGCGGCTTCTCCATCCCAAACGCATCTTTGAGGGCGTGCGGGAGGGCGTGGAACACGGCGGGAACAAAAGCGGCATCCCTACCGTAAACGGCTGCCTCGTATTTGATGAACGCTATCTGGGTAAACCGCTTGTCTTCTGCGGGACCGGCGGCATTATGCCGGCCGTCGTCTGCGGCGGGCCTTCGCATATCAAAAAAGCCGAACCGGAAGATCTTATCGTCATGACCGGCGGCCGCATCGGTAAAGACGGCATACATGGGGCCACGTTTTCTTCCGAAGAATTGCATGAAGGATCACCGGCCACGGCGGTGCAGATCGGAGACCCCATCACCCAGAAAAAGATGACGGATTTTCTCCTGGTAGCCCGCGACCGGTGTCTTTACCGGAGCATAACCGATAACGGGGCCGGCGGCCTTTCTTCCTCCGTAGGCGAGATGGCCCAGGACTGTGGGGGCTTTGAGCTTCAACTGGAAAAAGCCCCGCTTAAGTATGCCGGCCTTAACCCCTGGGAGATATTTCTCTCCGAGGCCCAGGAGCGCATGACCCTGGCCGTCCCCCCGGATAATAAAGACGCCTTCCTGGCCCTAGCCGAAAAAATGGGCGTGGAGGCCACGGTTCTGGGCCGCTTTAATGACAACGGGAAGTTTCTGGTCACCTATGAGGGAAAGACAGTAGCCTGCCTGAATATGGAATTTGTCCACAACGGGCTGCCCCAAATGGAACTGGTGGCCGTCTGGACGCCTCCAAAATACCCTGAACCGGACATTCCGGAGGTAGAAGACCTCACTTCTATTCTGGAGACCATGCTCGGCCGGCTGAATATATGCAGTAAAGAATACGTGGTCCGGCAGTACGATCATGAGGTACAGGGCGGAGGCGTTATCAAGCCCCTTTCCGGGCGAAATGGCGACGGCCCCAGCGATGCCGCGGTCATCAGACCGGTGCTTTCGTCTTTTGAAGGCATGGTGGTAGCCAACGGCATCTGTCCCCGCTACAGCGACATAGACACCTATCACATGATGGCCTGTGCCATTGATGAGGCCATACGCAACGCCATCGCATCCGGCGGAAATCTCAGGCATCTGGCCGGATTGGATAACTTCTGCTGGTGTGATCCCATTCAATCCGAAAAAACGCCGGACGGCCGCTACAAACTGGCCCAACTGGTCCGCGCCAATCAAGCCCTGTACGATTACACCACGGCCTACGGCGTGCCGTGCATCTCCGGCAAAGACAGCATGAAAAACGACTATATTGTGGAGAATATAAAGATATCTATCCCGCCCACGGTGCTCTTTTCCGTTTTAGGAAAGATTGACGATGTCCGGCGGGTGCAAACCATAGACGCCAAGGCGCCGGGCGACCTGGTATATGTTATAGGTCTCACTAAACCGGAACTGGGCGCCTCGGAATACTTCGCCCGGCACGGTTACATAGGAAACAATGTCCCTGTAGTGGATGCCGCAGCTGCAAAGGCCGGCTATGAGAGGCTGACCGGGGCCATCTGTAAAGGACTGGTGGCCTCCTGCCATGACTGCTCGGACGGGGGCTTAGGAGTAGCCCTGGCGGAAACGGCCTTCGCCGGCGGACTCGGTATGAAGATCGGCCTGACCGCTGTACCCAGAGAGGATATCGAACGCGATGACTTCCTCCTCTTTTCCGAATCCCAGAGCCGTTTTGTGGTGACTGTTCACCCGGACAAAGAAGAGGCGTTTAGCGCCGCCCTGCAGGGTACAACTCTAGCCCGCATAGGCCAGGTAACTGAAGAGCCGATCCTGATTTGTATCGGCCTGAAAGGTGATGTAGTGCTATCGGCATCCATAGCCCGGCTCAAAGAGGCCTGGCAAAGACCCCTGCGCTGGTAAAATATATGCAGAAAAAAGGTATTTATACAAAAGATATCCGGCCTAATAACCCGGTACGCGGGATATTTCTGGTCAAGGGAAAGACCTCCGCCTTAACCAAAAATGGCGCATTTTATCTGGCCTTGACCTTGGCAGACAGAACCGGAGAGATAGAGGCTCGGGTTTGGGAAAAAGGGGAAGAAAGGGATGGCCTTTTTAGAAAAGGGGATTATATATCTATAGAGGCCCAGGCCGAATCCTATCGTGACCAGACCCAGCTGAACATACTGAACCTTACCCCATGCAATCCGGAGACCGTAGAGGCCGCGGATTTTCTGCCCTCTTCATCCAGAGATGCTGAAGAGATGTGGCGGGAATTAAAAGAATTAGCCAGAAAGGTCCGGGACCCTCATCTGGCGCTGCTATTGACCAGCTTTTTTCATGACAAAGAATTTCGACAGCGTTTCAAGGTGGCTCCCGCGGCCAAACGTATGCATCATGCCTATCTAGGCGGCCTCCTGGAACACACCTTATCCGTGACTACTTTAGTAACCGGTGCAGTAAAAAATTACCCGGAACTTGACAAAGACCTCCTCGTCACCGGAAGCATTCTCCACGACATCGGTAAGATAAAAGAATTCACTTACCCCCCGGAATCCAGTTTTTTTGATTATACGGATGAGGGCCGCCTGGTCGGCCATCTGGTGATCGGGGCCCAGATGGTACAGGAAAAGATCGAGGCCATACCCCACTTTCCCGAAGATAAGGCCATGCTTTTGAAACACCTCATCCTCAGCCATCATGGGGAATATGAATCCGGATCGCCGAAGCGTCCCAAGACGGCCGAGGCCTTTGTTTTGCACCTTTTAGACGACCTGGACGCCAAGGTCAACGCCATAAAAAGCCTTAAGAAGGCGCATCCGGAGACCCCGGCCCACTGGAGTAGTTTTTTCCGCCCCCTGGATCGTTATATCTATTTTGGGGAAGGAGTCCTTGAGGAAGCGCCGGAGTCTGAAAAAGAACAGACCACCGTCCGGGAACCGTCGGCCGGAGAGACCTACAGCCTGATAGACAGATTGAATGCCGGGAAAAAATAGTATGTCGTTTGCGGAGATATTGGGACAGGAGCCGGCCATTAAATTGCTGAAAAACTCCCTTGAGAGAGGCAAGGTGGCTCACGCCTATCTCTTTTACGGAATCGAAGGCATCGGCAAGGAAAAGACCGCCCGCGCCCTGGCCCGGGCCCTCAATTGTCTATCACCGCAGGGCGTCGAGGCCTGTGGTGGTGAATGCCGCTCATGTCTAAAGATGGAAAGCGGCGCTCATCCGGACCTTGTCGTCATCAAACCAAGCGGGGCCTTTATAAGGATCGAACAGATAAGGTCTTTACAAAGGCAGTTAATCTACAAACCCCTGGAAGGACGTTACCGCATCGTTATAATAACCAATGCCGATCTGTTAAATAAAGAATCGGCAAACTGCCTTCTCAAGACCCTGGAGGAACCGCCGGATGCCTCCATTATTATCCTGATGGCTACGGATATAAATGAACTCCTGCCCACCATCGTTTCCCGTTGCCAGGCCGTCCCCTTCCGTCCTCTCTCGCCGGCGGTGATTAGCGAATATCTCTGCTCTTATGGAGATAACAAGTTTTCCCCGGAACAGGCCGCCCTTCTGGCCTCCCTCTCCGGGGGCAGCCTGGGCAGGGCTGTCAGGCTGGCCGATTCTTCGCTTATGGAGATGCGGCGGGATGTCTGCATACAATTAATCTCTCTTTCCAGGCAGGACATGCAAGGCCTGCTGCTCCTGGCAGAAAACCTGGCCGGACGGAAAGAGGAGCTCCCGGAAATTATCGCCATGCTCAGGACCTGCCTCCGGGACTCGTTGTTCTTACGGCAGGGGCTGGATGAGAGACACCTCATAAATAAAGACCTGAGAGAGATACTTTTTGAAGGCGCCCGGAGGTGGACAGAGAAAGAGATTATACATGGCCTGGAACTCCTGCACAGCGCTGAGCAGGCCGTTACCAGGAATTATAATCGGCAATTGATATTAGAAAATCTATTTTTGCAGCTAGCCCATTGATGGAGAAAACAGTGAAGCTGATCCCGGTTCGTTTTCGAGATAATACTCGGGGAATACATGCTGACGCCGGCCCTTTTGATCTGAAAAAAGGTGATACGGTTATGGTTATGACCGACCATGGTCATGAACCAGGAATGGTTATAGACCAGCCATTAAGCATAGAAAGGGAAACCCCGCCAAAGGGAATCCCCAAGGTAGAACGAATGGCCACAGAGGAAGAGATCATCCGGCATAAAGACAATCGTTTAAAAGAAAAAGAAGCCCGTGACTTCTGTCTGGAACAAATCCGGAAGATGAATCTCCCTATGAAGCTGATAGTCACAGAGAAATTCTTTGACGGCAGCAAGATAATTTTTTATTTTACTTCCGAAGGACGGGTTGATTTCCGGGAATTAGTGAAAACCATGGTACAAAGATATCATACACGCATAGAAATGAGACAGATTGGCGTACGAAATGAGGCCAAATTCCTGGGCGGTATGGGCCACTGTGGTCTTCCGTTATGCTGCGCATCTTTTCTGTCCGAATTTGAGCCCATCTCCATCCGTATGGCCAAGGAACAGGACCTGCCCCTGAATCCCGCCAAGATATCCGGGGCCTGTGGTCGCCTCCTCTGCTGCCTGGCTTATGAATGTAAGACCTATGCTGAACTTAAGAAAGGCTTGCCTAAAATAGGCAGAAAAATTCAAACACAACAAGGTGAGGGAAGGGTAATAAGACACAATACACTCCGCAGTACTATAGTTATCTCCCTGGCCGACGGCAGCGAGATGGAGGTCTCGCCTGCGGATATAGAAACCGTAGCGGAAAAAGGACGCAAAGCCCAGGATGAGGTGACTACATCATGACGTTTTATATAACCACGCCCATCTATTACGTAAATGCCGAGCCGCACATAGGGCACACCTATACTACTCTGGTTGCTGATGCGGCCACACGTTTTCACCGCCTGGCCGGAGACGAGGCCTTTTTCCTTACGGGCACGGATGAACATGGAGATAAGGTGGCCGAGGCCGCTGCCAGGCTTAAGATGTCTCCAAAGGAATATGCCGACCACATAAGCGGCATCTTCCGTTCTACCTGGCCCAGATTAAATGTCGCCCCTGACCATTTCATTCGTACCACAGACCCGGGCCATATACGGGCGGTTCAGCATATCCTGAATAAGGTATATGAGAAAGGCGATATCTATTTTGGCGAGTACGGCGGTCTTTATTGTACGGGGTGTGAGCGCTTCTATCTGGAACGGGAGCTGATAGACGGGAAATGTCCGGATCACCAGATAACGCCGGTATTTGTCAAGGAAAAGAACTACTTCTTCCGTATGAGCCGGTATCAGGACTGGCTGATCGATCATATCAAAAACCACCCTGAGTTTATCACGCCGGAGCGCTATCGGAATGAAGCGTTGTCATTTTTAAGTGAGCCCCTGGAAGACCTCTGTATCTCCAGGCCGCGCTCACGCCTGGAATGGGGGATCCCCCTGCCCTTTGATGACCAATTTGTTACTTATGTCTGGTTTGATGCCCTTATAAACTATATCTCCGGCCTCGGCTACCCGGACAGCGCTAATTTTCAGAAGTTCTGGCCGGCGGCAGAACACATCATAGCCAAAGACATACTCAAACCCCATGCCATCTACTGGCCGACCATGCTTAAATCCGCCGGGATTCAGCCTTATCAGCGCCTTCATGTCCACGGGTACTGGAACATAAATGAGAGCAAGATGTCCAAGAGCCTGGGAAACGTGATACGGCCCCTTGATTTATCAGAGAGTTACGGCGTGGATACGGTGCGCTACTTTCTCCTGCGGGAAATGGTCTTCGGACTCGACGCCACCTTCAGTGAAGAGGCCCTTATTTCCCGCCGGAACTCCGATCTGGCCAATGACCTGGGCAACCTCTTCAGCCGGGCACTGACTATGCTTGAGAAATACTGTAACGGCGTTATTCCGCAACCGGGAAATATGGAAAAGATAGATGACACACTGAAACAGCGGACTCTCGAGGCCTCCGGCCACTATGGCCGGCACATAAAAGAGTTCGCCTTTCATAAGGCCCTGGCGGAGATATGGGAAGTAATTAATCACGCCAACAAATATATTGTCCAGACCGCCCCCTGGGAATTAGCTAAAAATGAAAAAGATAGAGGGCGACTGCACACCGTGCTCTATAACCTTATGGAAGCGCTCCGTGTAATTGCTATCCAGATTTCACCGTTTCTCCCGGAGACAGCGGGCAAGATGAGGACGGCCTTGGGCTGTCGGGAAACAGAACTTCCGACCTATGCAGACAGCATGACCTGGGGGTTATTTCCTCCCGGCCGGACCATAAA
>QYQD01000117.1 GCA_007280345.1 Deltaproteobacteria bacterium
GATGGAAAATTTCCTCTGTCTAGATGTGCGAACAAATGAAGAATTCAAGAAGGGCAGCATCCCGCAATCGATCCATATCCCCCTCGACGAGCTGCGCCAAAGAATCCACGAACTCCCGAAGGATCGTCATTTGATCGTGACCTGCCAGACCGGAATACGCTCCTATGCGGCTGTCCGGATCCTCAAACAGTCAGGTTTTGAGCAACTGTCAAATCTTTCGGGGGGATATATAACCTATGGCCATTATACGGCAAAATGAGCTTAGAAAAAGAAAAAAGCCCCCATGTCATATTGCCCAATAGGTCCGTAAATGCCCCCCTGTTAAAAATGGATCCCCCGTAAAAGACAAAAAGATAAGAAATGACGGGCAAGCTTGTGTCTGCCCAGAAATGAGAAAGGTTATGTGTTTTTCCTTAGAACCAGAGAGCCCAGTGCGCCTGCTAAGGAGACTATCGCAGACAGGATAAAGGCATTTGTGAAAGTACCCGTCGCATCCTTAATATATCCACCTATTGCAGGTCCCAACGCCTGGCCTATGCCGAAAAAGAGGGTGATAAAGCCAAGGCCTGCCGGCGCAAGTCTGCCGCCTACCGCATCACCAGAGGCTGCTGCCATAATTGTGGGTATTGAGAAAGCAGCAATACCGAACACTACTGCAGACACATAAAAACCGGTGTAATCCTTCCAGTAGGCCAAGATAATGTATGAGAGCGCGAGGGTGAGATATGCGATCATGGCGCCGTATCTCCTGCCGAGGACATCTGATATCCAGCCATAAATAACACCACAAAAAATACTGAGGACGCCGAGCACGGCAAATATCCTTCCTGCGGCAACAGGAGATACGCCCATTTCTTTCGTAAGGTATGCAACAAAAAATGTGAGGTAAATGACATAGGAAAACCCGTACATGAAATAAACACAGCCAAGCTTCCATATCTCAGGTTCCACAACCACATCTTTGAATGCCGAAAACAAGGTAACCTTTGGTCCGCCTTTTTGTCCCTCTTCACCACCATAAATAGATAAGCCTTTTTCTTCCGGGTTATTTCTTAAAAGCGCATAACAGACGAATGCAAGAATAAAGACAGTAATGCCCAGCAAGAACCACGCATATCTCCATCCTTCCTTGCCGAAGGCCGATATAATAGGCGGGAGCACGATCCCGGAAAAAAAGAGCCCGGTTCCAATACCACCAGAAACGATGCCCGTTGCAAGACCTCTTTTTTTCATAACAAACCAGGCAGCGGGGAGAGCCATAATGGGGACATAACTCGCTCCATTTCCTGTTCCTGTGATAAGCCTCATAAAAAATGCGTAAATGAAAGAATTTGAAAACCCCGTGAGAAAAAGGCTTACACCTATTAGAATAAGAGATATGAAGACAACTCTTCTTACCCCGAAACGGGCTGCAAAAAAACCTCCAATGATGGCGAGGCAGAGATACCCTATGAAGTTACCCGTTGCGATAGAGCCTAACTGCGTATAATTCAGCGCTAGACCATCCTTCATAGATGGCAATATTACAGAATATGACATTCTCCCGAAGCCATGGGCGAGGATTGTAACCAGTGCCCCTGTAAATGCAATAACCCACGCATAATGTAACTTTTTCATATGCCCCTCCTTTTTCTATTTTTGAATTTTATGTGCATATTGTCAATAGTTTTCAGAATTCGCAGAAAATTTTTTTGAACAGTTTTTATCTTATTGATGCCAAATACTACTGTTCGCTTTGGCTGATAGATTCAGATCATTGAACACGGTCTGAAAGGCGGAATTATTGGAGATTGCTTTTTCAATGATTGGGAGTATTTGTAACTTCCTGTATTCAATAAAAATGATATTCCCTTTGATATGCACACTTTCGATTGTTAATCAATAATTTTCTAAGATAAATTAGAGTCTAAGTCCCGTCTTTAACGGGGGCACCATGGTTTGGAATACCTTACATTGTCGGCATATTTGCATCTTCTTTAGCCAGCTATCTTGAATCTGGCCCTGGCAAATCGTCCCGTTAATGAACCAACAAAGATTTCCCACCTGAAATTCCCATGCTGGACAGTTTTGCCTGATCTCCATCTGACACTTTCGTATCACCCAACAGGGTCTTGCTTTCTGAGGGGGCGACTTTTTAGAGGCTAAAAGAAAAAGGACCTGCCGTTCAATATGGACGGGGATATTCCTCCACCCCTGTTCAAAGCTTTGTATAGCTTTAAGAGAAACACCCAATAACTGTGCCATCTGGCTTTGCGTTTTTCCAAGATACTGACGAGCTTTTGAAAACTCCTTTTTCTCCACTCGAAACGCTCCTTTCTCTTATTTTCCATGATACCACAATGTAGGCACATGTAAAGGATTGTCTTTCTCTATAAAAAACATTATCCAGCACCCTACAAAAAACACTTTTCACAGCCTCATTTTCCTATTGACATATACAAATATTCGGGTTAAATAGAAGCATACCACATTGTGGTGCTATCCCGGAAAATGAGAACCCCGCTCAGTTCCATAGAGCTTTGAGCGCATAGTACGTTCGGCAGGCATAGCTGCCCGTAGGGTCTGCAAGGAAGGGCGTTTTTTACCAATTCAATCAGAGATTCCGATGATCCGAGAAAGGAGGGGTGGGAAGAATAAAGGTGGTTGATGAAGTCTTTGTTAACAAGAGATGTTTTAGAGAGCATAGAACATAAACACACTAAATATAATACCTTTCAAAAAGGAGGAGAACATGAAACGGTTATTATCAGTAGCACTAATGGTCTTGGTGAGCTTGGTCTGGATGGCGATGATCAATCCTGTCATTGCGCAGCAATCTGCACCGACGTCCGAGAAAGCAAAACAGATCGAAGTGCTGGTCACAAAGGCTGCGGCACTGATCGAGAGTAAAGGGAAGGCATCCTTTGAAGAGTTCAGAAAGAAGGACACCCAATGGTTCAGAGGCGACACATACTTGTTCGTATACGATTTGAAGTCGAACGTATTGCTCAATGCCGCTTTTCCAGCACGCGAGGGGACCAACACTACCGGCCAGAAAGATGCCAATGGCAAGTTATTTCATCACGACTTTATTCAGATGGCTGAATCCAAAGGGGTGGGATGGGTCGACTACATGTTCCCAAAACCAGGACAGACCGAACCGTCGCGTAAATGGGCCTACGTGAAGGCGGTTAATGTGGATGGAGTACCGAGCTTAGTCGCTTCGGGCTTCTATCCTGAGTAGCCTCTGGAGATAAGCCAAGGCGTCGCATTTGATACGTCCTGAAAGGAAAGCCGACGGAGACTCTCGTCGGCTTTTTTTCGCGCTTTGTAGTCGGTTGAACAGCATCTACTGCTGACTATCTGCAGTTGTGCTCCACTGCAGATAGTCAGCTTGGACGTTACTCTCTTTCGATCCATAATCCTCAGCCTTGATCAATAACGACTCCTGAACAGTCGTAGGTGGCAACAAGTGCCGGTACATTTCATATTTATATCATATTCCTCAAACCTTACGGGTTAAAATAAGTGAATGCTTGACAGCATATTTTTTTCCTATGAACGCCGGTATGCTTCCTTGAAATCAAGATTTGACAGCGTTTTCAGAAAGGTATAGACTTATTTTTATAATAGTTGTTGAGCGCTTATCTCTTGCCAATATAGATTTCAGCGGGAAAGTGAGAACTATACAAGAGTAATGTTTTAGCTACTCGATATCATCATGGGCAGCTCCGAAACTGCTTGAACTCCTCAATGGACAAGGAAAGGGCTATAAGAAACGAAAAGCTGAAAAAGCCGTAACAAATGGAGGTGCCAATGCATTGGCCGAGGACAGGTTTCTTCCTCTCAATGACAAACTCTTATAAAAAAAGGAGGCTAAAATGGGAAAAAGGGTTGGTAAGGTATGTGTGGTATGGATAATGGGCTTTTTCTTTTTGACTCTTCTTATCTCCTCCTGGGCTGTTGCCCAAGAGAAAGGGCCTATGCGGTACAAAGTGATCAAAACCCAGGATTTTATAAAAGCTATTAATCCCAGCCCCACCGAACGATTACGGGTGGAAATATTGACCCCGAACGAGGCCAAAAATATCAACGGAATTCTTAGCACTCTTCCTCCGGCTACTCCGGGAGCGAAACCAGCATACCATTACCATACACACCGGGAAGGGATTATCCAGATCCTGAGCGGTGACGCAACGGAATGGATCGAAGGCAAGCCGGTTCCACTCAAACCCGGAGATCTCATCTTTATTCCTCCGTACATAAAACATACCCTTATGAACAATAGTACGACCCAAGATGTGAGATATATGGAATTCTTTTCGCCTATCCCGGCCGATTCCGTACAGGTGAAAGATTAGAAATTACGGGATGTTGGCGGTAATGACAACTTCCCGTAGTCAGTAAAACGTCAACATCGATGAAAATGCAGGCTTTGAGTGAAAATCTTTAGTTTGGACTGAAAACCGAGGCTATCCCCAAAGGCTTTTAGATGTCAATGTTCGGTAAGATCGAATTATGAGTTTCTGATGAAGCAATAGAGGGGGGCCCGAGCCGGAAGCTGCCTCTGGCACGTGGACAAGGCCCCCGAGGTGGGCAAGTACCATCCGGGCCAGAAGATGTTCTTACTGACCGTGGCCCTCTTCGGAGGGATAGTGGGCTGAAACGAGCGCAAAATTCACGAGCGCAAAATTCTCTTGATTTATAAAGTATCCCGTCCTATTCTTCTCTTACAAAAAAGTGGGTCACATCAGATTAATGAGGAGGGAGAACATGAATAGAAACAGATTTACCCGTCGTACTTTCATCAAAGGGGCCGGGGTACTGACCGTAGCGGCAGTCGGTGGAATTCATTTACCGCAGAGCCTTCTGGCGGCTTCTTCCGAGGAATTTCATGTGCCGAATTCTTCAGGTACTGAGGCGCCGAGGTTCAAGGCGCCAGCAAACTCCTGCGACTGTCATTTCCACATTTATGATCCCCGCTTTACACCCGCCGGGTCTGCCAAAAGGCTAGTTGCGAACGCCAGTGTGAAGGAGTATCGCCTGCACCAGAAGCGGATCGGGACGACGCGCGGTGTGATCGTAACCCCCAGCGCTTACGGACTCGCCAATGACGTTACACTCGACGGCATCGCCCAGCTCGGGCCGTCGAATGCTCGGGGGGTCGCCGTCATCAACCCCGGCCTCTCCAAGGCGGAACTTAAAAAAATGGCGGACGGGGGGATCCGCGGTATTCGCTTTACCCTTTTTGATCCCACGACGTCAGTCACAAGCTTCGATATGATCGAGCCCCTGGCCAAACAGGTGAACGACCTCGGCTGGCACGTGCAGCTCCATTTGCGAGGGGATCAGATTGTGGAGCATGAGGAGATGCTCAAGCGCATTGTCACGCCGATCATCTTCGACCATATGGGACGGATCCCGCAACCGCAGGGTATCAAACATCCCGCTTTCGGGATCATCCTGCGGCTGATTGACAAGGGTAAAACCTGGGTCAAGCTCTCGGGGGTCTACCAGGACACCAAGGTCGGCCCGCCGACGTACGCAGATCAGACCGAGGTCGCCCGCGCCTACCTGAAGGCGGCGCCGGAGCGGATGGTCTGGGGGAGCGATTGGCCGCACCCCACCGAGAAAGACAAGCCCAATGA
>QYQD01000018.1 GCA_007280345.1 Deltaproteobacteria bacterium
CGGCCGCAACATCTTCCAGCATAAGAATCCGCAACACATGACGGCTACGTTGAGCCGTATGGTGCATCGCCGGTATTCAGTAGAAGAGGCCCTGGAATATTTGAGCAAGGAATAGGACTTTTTACGAGACCGTCAAGAATGGGGTTTTAAAAAACGCAAAGTCCATAGAAGAAAACTGATTAAGTCTTCGTGGGAAGGAAATCATATATGAAACAGATCTGGGTGAAGGTTATCCCCTGGAAGAAGAAGCTGGTAACCACCGCCCTGGAAAATGGGGCGGATGCCCTGGTACTGGCAGAGGGTGATTCAGAGAAGGCCAAAAAGCTTGGCCGTATTCCTACGGTGGCGCCGGATGGGGATCTCAAGTGGGGGGAAGATGTGGTGGAGGTGACCATCCGGGGATCGGAGGATGAAAAGGAGATCGTCCGATTGGCCCAGACTAAGAAGGTCGTGGCCAAGACCACGGACTGGACGGTTATTCCGCTTGAAAACCTGGTGGCCCAGACCAATAATGTCCTGGTGGAGGTTGCAAATTTAGAGGAGGCCAGGACGGCCCTGGGGGTCCTGGAAAAAGGGGTAGATGGGGTGGTAATCAACGTTACAGAACCGGCGGAGCTTAAGAAGATACTGACCTCTTTGAGAGAAACAGGCGGAGAGACCCCGCTTACTATAGGCGAGGTGGTTTCCATAAAGACCCTGGGTATGGGAGACCGGGTGTGCATCGATACGTGCACGCAGATGGGGAAGGGTGAGGGCATGCTTATCGGCAATACCAGCCAGGCCCTCTTTCTGGTACACGCGGAGAGCGTGGAAAATCCGTATGTAGCCACCCGACCCTTTCGCGTCAACGCCGGGCCGGTTCACGCCTACGTGCGCGTGCCCGGCGGCAAGACGCGCTACCTTTCCGAACTCAAGAGCGGCGACGAGGTGCTCATGGTCAACAGCCAGGGCAAGAGCGGACCGGTAGTGGTCGGCCGGGTTAAGATCGAGAAACGTCCCCTGGTTCTCATTGAGGCCCGGGCCGAAGGCAAGGTATTTTCGGCTATCTTGCAAAATGCTGAGACTATACGGCTCACCAGACCGGATGGGGAGCCGGTATCCATCGTTTCCCTTAAGGAGGGAGACCAGGTCTTGATGTCTATTGAGGCCGGCGGCCGCCATTTCGGCTATCATATAGAGGAGACGATTACCGAGAAGTGATCTGCGTTGCTGTTTCTGCACCCACCATGCCTGGTATGCTGG
This sequence comes from Deltaproteobacteria bacterium, assembly GCA_007280345.1. Classification (GTDB taxonomy): domain Bacteria; phylum Desulfobacterota; class QYQD01; order QYQD01; family QYQD01; genus QYQD01. Next base: position 1,243 of record QYQD01000018.1, read on the forward strand.
CCGCAATCAAAAAGGGACAGAAGGCGGCTGATGCCATAGAGCTGCGGCTGGACGGACTTAAGAATCCGGAACTGGCGTCTCTTATTAAGGCAGCCCGGCCCAGGAAGGTCGTGGTAACCAACCGTTCGTCCAGGGAAGGCGGGCTGTTTGCCGGAAAAGAGGCGGATAGAATCAGTTCTCTTGCTGAAGCCACGGCCCTTGGGGCTGACTACATTGACCTTGAGTGGCGGACGGCGGCGCCGATAAGGGAAAGGCTGCTGGCAAATAAAAGGAAGACAAAGGTCATCTTTTCTTATCATGACTTCACCCATACGCCCTCCAAAAGGGCTCTGCTTAATGTACTGAAATCCATGCGTGCGGCCGGGGCCGATGTCGGTAAGGTTGTGACCATGGCTACCTCGCCGGATGACAATATTACGCTTCTCTCTCTACTTGGCTGGGCGCGTCAGCATAATTTTCCTTTGATTGCCTTCTGTATGGGCGAGATGGGGAAGATCAGTCGTCTGGCCACCCTGGCCCTGGGAGGCTATATGACCTATGCCTCTCCCGGGCGCGGCCGGGAGACAGCGCCGGGGCAGATCAGCGCCTCTACGCTTAGGCAGATTATGGAGCAGATGGACCTTTCCTGATGTATCTAATTGATAGCGAAACACGCCTTTACTGTCTGATAGGTAATCCCGTAGACAAGAGTCTCAGCCCGATCCTGCACAATGCGGCATTCCGGGCCTTGGGTATTAATGCGGTATATCTCGCCTTTTGCGTGAGCGATCCGGCGGCAGCGGTGCAGGGTATAAGGTCTTTACCCATACACGGGGTGAGCGTCACCATCCCTCATAAAACAGCCATCTTGCCGTATGTGGATGACCTGGAGCCTCCGGCGCGGGCGATGGGGGCTGTAAATACCCTTTATTGGCAGGAAGAAAGGCTTATCGGGGCAAATACCGACGGCCTGGGGGCTGTTCTGGCCCTCAAGGAGAAGACGGAACTCTATGGCCGGAGATGTCTGATCCTTGGAGCAGGCGGCGCGGCGCGGTCTATTGCCTTTGCCCTTAAGACAGAGGGATGTCATGTAGTTCTTACCAATCGAACCGGGGAGAAGGGGAGAAGGTTGGCCGAAGAGATCGGTGTGGATTGGGTTCCCTTCGGAGAATTTATACGGGATAAAGCAGATATACTTATCCAAGCCACAAGCGTGGGCATGTACCCGGATGCGGAAGAAAGTCTTGTGCCCCGCCAGTCTCTCGCGTCTTTCCCGGTAGTTATGGACATTGTCTATAAACCCCTTGAGACCAGATTGCTGAGAGAGGCCAGGCAAGAGGGGTGTCTTGCCATTGATGGACTCAATATGCTTATTTATCAGGCCGCGGCTCAATTTAGGTTGTGGACGGAGAAAGAGGCCCCGCTTTCCGTGATGCGGCGTGAGGCCGATGCCTGCCTCTCAGGGAAAGGAGCTTTTCGTTGATTACTATAAGGCCGCAACGTTCTATAAAAGCGACTATTACTGTTCCCGGTTCAAAGAGTCTGACACAACGGGCACTGGTGACTTCCGTCCTGGCGGACGGCGAGAGCATTATACGCGGGGCCTTGATCAGTGAAGATACGAACCTCCTGATAGAGGCGTTAAGGAGTCTCGGCGCTGAGATTACGGTGGAAGCGGAAGATGTGGTAATAAACGGGACCGGCGGCCTTATAAAGATACCCAAAAAACCGCTTTACATGGGAAATAACGGGACCGGCATACGTTTTTTGACTGCGGTCAGCGCACTGGGAGGGGGCCGCGTGGTGCTCACCGGCAGTCAGCGCATGGAGCAGCGCCCTATTCAGGACCTTCTGGATGTCCTGAACAAACTTGGCGCCGAGACCATAAGTATAAACGGCACGGGTTGTCCGCCGGTAAAGGTGATGTCTCCATCCGGCACACTCCCGGGCGGTCCGGTTGGTATAGCGGGCAGTTCCAGCAGCCAGTTTATATCCGCCATTCTCCTGGTGGCCCCGTATGCCCGGAGAAAGGTCATCCTGGAGATTGAGGGAGAGATGGTTTCCACTCCGTATGTCTTTATGACCTTAAAGGTAATGAATGATTTTGGCATCTCTGTGCTCTGCAAAGACTATCGTGTTTTCGATGTTCCCCAGGGGAGATACATCTCGCGGGTTTATACGGTAGAAGGAGACGCCTCCAATGCCTCCTATTTCTGGGCGGCGGCCGCGGTGACCGGCGGCCGGGTATGTGTGGAGAATGTATTTGCCGATACGATACAGGGCGACGCCGCCTTTTTAAATATTTTGGAGAAAATGGGCTGCCGGGTGGAAAAAGGCGACGACGGCATTACGGTCTTTGGCCCGGAGAGACTGCAAGGTATAACGGTAGATATGAATAGGTGGCCGGATATCGTGCCCACCCTGGCAGTCGTAGCGGCTCAGGCCGAAACCGAGACCGTTATCAGGAACGTAGCCCATCTGCGCATAAAGGAGACAGACCGTCTCCGTGCCGTGGCTACCGAATTAAGAAAGATCGGCGCTCAGGTGGAGGAATTGCCGGATGGCCTGGTCATCCGCAAGGGTGGGCCGCGCGGCGGAGTTATCGAGACTTATAACGATCACCGTATAGCCATGAGCTTTGCCGTGGCCGGCCTGGTAACGCCGGATATTTCCATTGCCGGAGAAGAATGCGTGGCTAAATCGTTCCCGAATTTTTGGGAGATATTTGATCAGCTCTATGCCTAAAAAACCTTTGGCAAAGATCGTTCTTATTGGTTATCGTGGTTCCGGGAAGAGCACGGTAGGCCGGAGGTTAGCGGAGATATTGTCGGTGCCATTTATTGACACCGATACCCTGATCGAAGAGAAGGCCGGGATAACCATCAAAGAAATGGTGGAGAAAAAGGGATGGGCTTATTTCCGGGCAGTGGAGAAAGACGTCATACGCGGTCTGGCCGGGGATAAAGCCATGGTAGTAGCGGCCGGCGGAGGCGCCGTTCTTGACCCGGAAAACCAGGCGCGCCTGAGAGAAGACAGCCTGGTTTTTTATCTGGCGGCGGATGAGGCCACGCTGGCCGGGCGTATCGCCAAAGATGCCCGGACAGATAACCAACGGCCGTCTCTTACCGGGGAGACGGTAACCGCGGAAATCAGGGCGGTTTTAGAAGAGCGGGAGCCTGGTTATCGTAAGGCGGCCGATTATGTGATAAATACAGAAGGCCGGACGGTGGATGATATTGTAGCGGAAGTAACCGGCATTATAGAGAATAGAGACTAAGACATAAAAGAGAGAGATATGGCTGGGAATACATTCGGTAAGGTGTTTCGGGTTACCACGTGGGGGGAATCCCATGGCCGGGCTCTGGGGGTGGTCATAGACGGCTGTCCTCCACTCATCCCTCTGAGCGAGGCGGATATACAGGCCGATATGGAGCAGCGTCGGCCGGGAAAGGCCGGAGTGGTTGCGGCTACCAGGCGTAAGGAGCCGGATGTGGTAGAGATTCTATCCGGTGTCTTTGCAGGGAAGACCACAGGAACGCCGATTTCACTTATTATCTTTAACCGTGATGTGGACACCTCAGCCTATGAGCCTATCAAAGACCTTTTTCGTCCGGGGCATGGAGATTATACGTACCTTAAGAAATATGGTATCCGCGATAACCGGGGGGGCGGCCGGGCCTCCGGACGGGAGACTGTGGGCAGAGTGGCGGCCGGCGCTGTAGCGCGCAAGCTTCTGGAGCGGGAGGGGATGCGGGTCATAGCCTATACCCTGGAACTGGGCGGCGTGCGTGCGGGAAAGATCGATTTGGCTGCGGCCGATGAGAACTTTCTCTTTTGTCCGGATCCGGAGGCGGCGCTGCGGATGGAGGAACGTATAAAAGAGGTGCGTGCCCAGGGAGATAGTCTGGGCGGCATCGTGGAAATAGTGGCCAAAGGTTGTCCGGTTGGTCTCGGCGAGCCGGTCTTTGACAAACTGGACGGTGATCTGGCCAGGGCTATGATGAGTATCGGGGCCGTCAAGGGCGTTGAGATCGGCTCTGGTTTTGAGGCCGCACGCCGCCCCGGCTCACAGAATAACGATCCTATCCTGCCGCATGGTTTTGCTACCAATAATGCCGGGGGCATATTGGCCGGTATCTCAAATGGGGATGACATAGTCGTACGGGTGGCGGTAAAACCCATCCCATCCATTGCCAGGCCCCAGCAGACCGTAAATATTAACATGGAGCCACGGGAGATAACGGTCGGCGGCAGGCATGACGTCTCGGCTATCCCAAGGATCGTTCCGGTTTGTGCGGCCATGATGCGGCTCACACTGGCGGATCATCTTTTGCGGCAGAGGGCTATCAAATTTCATGGATAAGAAGTCCATTACCATCGGCCTGGTCGGCGGCAGCGGAAGGATGGGGCAATGGTTTAAGCGTTTTTTTACTGCAGCCGGCTATAGCGTGGAGATAGCCGGTCGAAGAACCGCCTTGACCCCGGTTGAACTGGCCAGGAAGAGCCGGGTCCTCATTGTCACTGTGCCTATTGCTGTGACCTGCGCTACCATCAAAGAATTGGGGCCATATCTGGCGAAAGACGCCCTGATCATGGACCTGACCTCTCTCAAGAAGGAACCGGTGGAGGCCATGCTCAGGTATTCCGAGGCCGAGGTCATAGGCGCCCACCCTTTATTCGGGCCGCGGGAAAGGTCGCTGAAAGGCAAAAACATTGTACTCTGTCCGGCCCGGGGCAAAAGATGGCTACCCTGGTTAAAAGACCTCTTTCAGTCTTACGGCGGCCATTTAGAAATAATGTCCCCGGATGAGCACGACCGGGCTATGGGCATTGTGCAAGGACTTGTTCATGCGGCGCACATGGCTATGGGTATGACCGTTGCCGGGAGCAAATTCCCTCTTTCTACCCTTGGTAGTGTAGCTACACCCAACTTCAAAAAGAAATTGCAACAAGTACGACGTCTGTTTAGTCAGGATCCTACCCTCTATGCCCAGATGCTTTTTTATAATTCCTACGCCCTACCGACCCTTGAGTCCTATATGGACAATCTGCACCGCTTGGTTTCGGCTGTCCGAGAGAAAGAATCCGCAACGATCGAGAAGGTCTTTGCCGAGGTCGGCCTCTATATCAAAAGCGGAAATTACGAAACCATCCTTTAATTAGAGCCTCTTGCAAAACTATTTGTCATCCCCGAATGTTTCTATCCCCGATACAGGCATTCGGGGACGGATATGGTTTTTCAAGCAGTTAGAACCAGATTCCCGCTCAGAATCGCTGCGGGAATGACAGAATTGGGACTTTTGCAAGAGCCTCATTAGTATCCATCCGAAAACCCAAAAATTTCCCCTTGCTGTCTTAGGCCTGCCCGCCGCCGTAGGAGCAGCATCCTGCTGCGACGGGCATCTGTTCGCACCTGGAAGGCGCTCCTACAATGGGGTGAGTCCGCCTTAGCGGACTACTATGGGCGGTGGTTTTGTACCCCGCAGGCCAGGCGCCTCGCCTGTCATAAGCCGTTAGTCCGGTAAGGTGCAAAAAGCAACCCAGGGTTGCCCTTGAATTACACTATTGCAACCTTCTCGGGATACCGTCTTTTCCTATAAATTCAGTAACTAAGGGATATTAGATAATTTTTCGTGCGAAATTACATTGGCACGTTTTATGCTCACAGGTATGTTTAAATTGCTAATTAGTCATTTCTTAGACGGTCTTTGTGAGGAGGATACGCTTATGGCAGTACCTGCAGCCAAGTTAAAGGAAAAGAAAGAGATTATTGATGAGGGATTGGAACAAGGCGCAGCCAGACTTACGTACGAGAGGATAGAGCAGGTCATCAACCAGGTACTAAAGGGTGAGACCGGTGCGCGGATGAAGGTTTATGTGGATACCTGCATTCACTGCGGATTATGCTCCACCGCCTGTCATCAGTATCTTTCTAATAATGGCGACCCCGAATTTTCTCCGGTAGCAAAAGTCAAACGGACCATATGGGAGATGCTCGATAAAAAAGGGAAAGTCAGCCCGGCGTTTATAAAAAAGGCCTCTGAGATTGCCTCTACAGAATGTAACATGTGCCGCCGCTGCAGTATGTTTTGCCCGTATGGTATTGATATAGCTTATATTATGTCTGTAGTGCGGAGGATTTGTCACCTGCTCGGGGTTACCCCCCTCTATATTCAGGATACAGCCCACAGCCATGCCGCGACCATGAATCAGATGTGGGTGAAAGAGGATGAGTGGGCGGATACCCTCCAGTGGCAGGAGGGTGAGGCCCAGGCTGAGATACCCGGACTTCGCATCCCCCTTGACAAAGAGGGGGCGGATATTATGTATTCGGTCATCGGTCCGGAACCGAAGTTTCAGGCCCAACTTATCTACAACGCAGCCATTATTATGACCGTAGCCGGCGAGAACTGGACCATGCCTTCGCTTCCCGGCTGGGACAATAGCGATATGGCCATGTACACCGGTGACTTTGAGGTGATGGGGAGGGTTAAAAGGACCCATTTTGAGAAGGCTGCTGAACTGAGGGTGAAAAAGATAGTCATGGGCGAATGCGGTCATGCCTTCCGTTCGGTATATGATGTGGGAAATCGCTGGGCAGGCTGGAAGATGCCGCCTATACCTATAGTCCATGGCATTGAGTGGTATTATAACCTGATTAAAGACGGCCGGATAAAGATAGCCAGAAAATTCGAAGAGCCTGTTACCCTGCACGACCCGTGCAACGTCGTCCGTGGACGGGGATTACACGAGATGGCGAGGTATGTTATTAAGGCCACCTGTAAAAATTTCATAGAGATGTATCCCAACCGGGAACACAACTATTGTTGCAATGCCGGGGGTGGGGTTATCAACTGCGGTCCCCCCTGGAAAACGAAACGGGTAGTGTCCAATAAAATAAAGGCCGAACAGCTTGCTGCCACCGGCGTGCATGTTTTAATCGCTCCCTGTCATAACTGCCATTCCGGACTGGAAGACATCGTTAGTTACTATAAATTAGGAATGCATATCGTTTTTATCAGCGAGATACTGATGAAGACCATGGAAATTCCGGATTCATTGCGAGCCTAAGGCGTTTTTGGCTCGACTAAATATGGATAAGGCAACGGCCCATTAGAGATAATGGGCCGTTGTTGCTTGAACTTAAAGCCAGGATACCGTTTTGTTGGCCTGCCATAAAAAAAGAACTTGACCACAGCAATTAAGACATGCTAGATAGATGTGAATCTTTATTCAGCGTTTTATGTTTCAATGAAGGGTCAATCTTGGTCATGAAACAGTGAGTAATTAGCCTTTAGCTTCATGACCGGCAGCCTGAGTGAATAACATGAGACCAGCCGTTTCATGCAATAAGGTTAGCTCTAGATGTTTGAAAAGGAGGCGGTAAGATGTCCGAATCAAAAAAATGGGATTGGGATACGAGCGAAGAATTAATCGCAACTCCCAGTGAATGGAAGACTAAATTTGCCCGGGTGCAAGAGCCGTATGTCGGCCCTGACGGTAAAAAGGTCGCGGCCATAGTAAGAAATGAGGATGGAACTTATACGGCTTGCGTAAATGGGGAGGCCTGGGAGAACACCTATGACAACATGTGGAACCTGAAATTTGGTCCTGATGGTCGGCTGACGGCTATAGTTTCAGAGGCTGGTGAGTGGACGTTAGCTGTAGATGGTGTGCCTTGGGAGAATAAGTTCGCCTATGTCTGGGACACCAAGTTCAACGAAGATGGGCAGACCATAGCGGTTAAAATCCAGCAGGATACGCGGTATGGAGTGGCGGTGAATGACCAGCCGTGGGAAAATTCGTTTGAACATATCGGCAAGTACGTCATGACGCCGGATGGGCAGCATGTTGCGGCAGCAGTACAGGCAGTGCCGCTGCGCGAGGCCGAGGTTTTTAAGTTCAAGGATGAAGGGACCTGGACGGTAGCCGTGGACGGCAATGCCTGGGAGAAGATTTTTACCAATGTCTGGGGCCTTGATTGCAGCCCGGATGGAAAGCACGTGGCAGCCGAGGTCAGGATGGGCCTTTACGATTACACCATCGCCATGGACGGAGAGATGTGGCCGGAGAAATTCAATTGTGTCTGGGAGCCGGTATTCCGGCCCAAGACGAGTGAAGCGCTGGCCACCGCACCGGTAAGAGCGGCCGGCAAATGGACGTTGGCCGTTAACGGCAAACCCGTCTGGGACAGTAAATTCGTGCAGTGCTGGCATCAGACGTACAGCCCGGACGGCAGAAAACTGGCGGCCATTGTGGCCCCGTCTTTTGGACAATGGACGGTAGCTATTGACGGCAAACTGTGGGCAACGACATTTAATGAATTGGTTCAGGATCTCACCTTCAGCCCGGACGGCAAGCGTTTGGCAGCCATTGCCAAGGACGACGGGCACTGGAAGATGGTGGTGGATGGTACGCCCTGGCCGGCGATGTACGATATGGTATGGCCGCCGGTATTCAGTCCCGATGGTAGTAAGGTGGCGTCCAAGGTAGAGAAAGGCGGCAAATATACGATTGCGTTGAATGGAAAGCCCTGGCGTGAATGCGAGGCCATCTGGAATCCGGTCTTCAGCCCGGACGGAAAGAAGGTCCTGGTTCGATCCATCGAGGATGGCAAATACTATCGTCGTATCGTGCCGGTATCAGAATTTTAGGTAAGGGGGGAAATATAATGCAGGGTATTTATGAGTTTGTACGGGGTCCGCTACTGTGGGTAACATTTGTTGTTTTTATAGGGGGCAGTCTGTATAGGCTGATTTCTATGTATTATCTGGCCAGAAAGAAAGAGGCCTTTATCTTTAGTTATCTGAGCCTTAAGTATAGCCTGCGCTCAATTCTGCACTGGATTATACCTTTTGCCAGTGCAAATATGAGGCAGCGACCGATAATGACCGTTATGTCGTTTCTCTTCCACATCTGTCTCCTCGTGACGCCTATTTTTCTCCTTTCTCATATTATTCTCTGGGATGAATCGTGGAACCTAAGCTGGTGGGCACTGCCGGATTGGATCGCCGACATCATGGCCCTCGTGGTCATTGGCGCCTGTATTTTCTTTTTTTTCCGGAGACAGATACTTCCCGAGGTGAAATACGTAACTTCTACCGCGGACTATGTGATACTGGCTATTACCGCCGCTCCGTTTATCACCGGTTTCCTGGCATACCATCAGTGGATTGAGTACAGGACTATGCTTATTTTGCATATTTTGTCCGGGGAAACTATGTTGATGGCTATTCCCTTTACTCGCTTGGTCCATATGTTTTACTTCTGGTTTACCCGGGCCTATATGGGTTCTGAATTCGGCGGCGTACGGCACGCCAGAGATTGGTAATTTGCCCTTCTAATTTTGGGAGGTTTTTTAAAGGAGGATATACTAATGGCAGTACCTGCAACCAAGTTAAAGGAAAAGAAAGAGATTATAGATGTAGGCCTGGAGGAGGGGGCTGCGAGGCTTACCTATGAGAAGATAGAGCAGGTCATAAATCGCGTGATTACGGGTGAGATGGCGGCGCGTATGAAAGTCTATGTGGATACCTGCATCCACTGTGGTATGTGCTCCACGGCCTGTCATTATTACCTTTCCCACGGGACTCCCGAATGGGCGCCGGTGGGTAAGGTCAAACAGACCATGTGGGAAATACTGGAGAAGAAAGGCAAGGTCAGCCCGGAGTTTATAAAGAGGGCCTCGATAATTGCCTCTACGGAGTGTAATGTATGCCGGCGTTGCAGTATGTATTGCCCCTATGGTATTGATATAGCCTATATCATGGCCACGGTGCGGCGCATCTGCCATCTGTTGGGGGTAACGCCTCAGTACATCCAGGATACGGCCCACAGCCACTCCGCGACCATGAACCAGATGTGGGTGAAAGAGGATGAATGGATAGACACCCTCCAGTGGCAGGAAGGAGAGGCCCAGGCCGAATTACCCAGTCTCCGTATCGCTCTCGACAAAGAGGGAGCGGACATTATGTATTCGGTCATCGGCCCTGAGCCCAAATTCCGTGCCCAGCTCATATATCAGGCGGCGATCCTCATGACCGCGGCAGGAGTAGACTGGACTATGCCGGCCGGACCAGGCTGGGATAACAGTGATATGGCTATGTTTACTGGTGATTTCGAGATTATGGGGCGCGTGAAGAGGACCCATTTTGAGGCCGCTGCGAATCTCAGGGTGAAAAAGATCGTTATGGGTGAATGCGGTCACGCCTTCCGTTCCGTCTATGACGTGGGCAACCGCTGGCTGGGCTGGAAGATGCCGCCCATTCCGGTCATCCATGCCACACAGTTCTATTATGAACTACTCAAGGAGGGTAAAATTAAGATAGCCAGAAAGCTCAAGGAACCGGTTACCCTGCATGACCCTTGTAATATTGTCCGGGGGCGCGGTCTCCATGAGATGATGCGCTATTTAGTTAATGCTACTTGTGAGAATTTTGTAGAGATGTATCCCAACCGGGAACAGAACCATTGTTGTTGCGCCGGCGGAGGTGTCATTAACTGTGGGCCGCCCTGGAAGACCAAGCGTGTCGAGTCCAACAGTATTAAAGCGGAGCAGTTGGCGGCTACGGGGGTGCACATTTGCATCGCTCCCTGCCACAACTGTCACGGAGGTCTTGATGATATTATCAATACGTACAAGTTGAATATGCATACTATGTTTTTCATCGATGTACTGATGAAGACCATGGAGATTCCAGATTCATTGAAGGCGTAGCGGCCTGTTTGCTAAAGTATGAGCACAAAAAATGGCCCATCTTTGGATGGGCCATTTTTTTCTGTAAAATAAGAAGCAGGATTTGCAAATCAATAAAATAAGCGCTAAGTTAATAGTAACTACTCAGCCGCCGATCTACGCTGATCATCACTGATATTTTTTCTTTTATTATGAGCCTCTTGCAAAAGTCGTCACACCGGTGAAAACCGGTGTCCATGAGTGGTACGCCCGGCACGGGCGTGATCTCATGGGGTGAAAGTCCCCTGTGTGTGAACCCTATACTGTCGTGAGACAGGATATAAAC
>QYQD01000104.1 GCA_007280345.1 Deltaproteobacteria bacterium
ATACCCCAAGAAAGGCCAAAAACCATCATCCCTGATCATGAAAGATACCGATAGAGCATAAGGAACTGTAAATATCCCGTTGTAACGGGTGCGGGAAGGGTGTAGAATTGAAGGAAAAGAGGACTTTTAAACAGGCTTTATTATAGAACGTTATAAAGCAAAGGTCAAAGGTCAAAAAACTCTTGACAAGGTTTTTTGCTTGATGTATGGAATAGGCCAGTCAAGCAACGGTGCGGGTGTACGCACGATGAGTGAAGAAGAAATCAAAGACTTCTTACAGTTAAGCCCAATCTATGATCGGCTATCTGATGCCGAGAAAGAAGCCCTTCTAAAAGATATAAAGTCACGCTATTTTCGGTCGTCCCAGCCTCAGCCTAATTCCTCTGAAAGTAAGCCCGCGCACTAATCTTACCTCTTTACTTCCTTTATTAGCCCGGCCGTATATTCTTAATGGTGTGGTATTTCTTGCGTATTGGGGGTATTTTTTGATATAGTTACGTTAAGCTATTAAAATTACGGTGTGCGAATGAAACAAAAGAAAATTCATTTTTCGATCTGGTACTTTATCGTGGCCATGGGGGTATTGATGCTGTTCCAGTATTTCTTCCTGGCACAGCAACAGGCAACCATATCTTATAGTGAATTTAAGGCCTTAGTTCGGGAAGGCCGGGTTGAAGACCTGCTCATTGCTAAAGATTCCATTCGCGGCAAGTTGGGTCCAGGGGCGGCAGAAACCCTTGCGAAGATGCGGGCTGGTGAAAAGGACAAGACAGCGGTTGCCCAGTTAGCGAAGGAAAAGGCTTTTTATTCTGTGCGTATGGAGGACCCTGACCTCATAAAGGAGTTGGAGGCCAATCGTATTAAATTCACTGCCCAGCCGGAAATGACCTGGTTGACTACGTTACTTTCGTGGGTTGTGCCGATATTCATATTTGTTGCCATCTGGGGATATTTTCTCAGGCGGATGCGGACGGGCGCAGAAGGCGGTTTTATGGCTATCGGCAAGAGCAAGGCCAAGGTCTATGTTGAGGATGAGACCAAGATCACTTTTGAAGACGTGGCCGGCGTTGATGAGGCGGTGGAGGAACTGAGAGAAGTCATTGAATTTCTGAGGAATCCCGCCCGCTTTCAGAGTTTAGGAGGGAAGATACCCAAAGGGGTTCTGCTGGTTGGTCCGCCCGGCACCGGGAAGACTCTCCTGGCCAAGGCCGTGGCCGGAGAGGCAAAAGTCCCTTTTCTGAGCCTGAGCGGTTCTTCTTTTGTAGAGATGTTTGTGGGTGTAGGAGCGGCGCGCGTCCGGGACCTGTTTGCCCAGGCCGAGGAAAAGGCCCCGTGCATAATCTTTATTGATGAGATCGACGCCCTGGGGAAGGCACGAGGTATCAGCCCGGTCTCCGGGGCTGATGAACGCGAACAGACATTGACCCAGCTCCTCTCTGAAATGGACGGGTTCGATACGAAAAAGGGCGTAATAATTATGGCTGCTACAAACCGGCCGGAGATTTTAGATCCGGCCCTACTGCGAGCCGGTCGTTTTGATCGCCATGTTCTGGTGGACCGGCCTGATCTCAAAGGACGGGAGGCTATATTAAAGGTCCATGTCCGGAAGGTAAAGATAGCCACTGATCTGGATGTGAAGGTCATTGCGGCGCGTACCGTGGGGATGGCGGGGGCCGACCTGGCCAATGTAGTTAACGAAGCCGCACTGCTGGCGGCCCGGAACAACAAATCTCAGGTTGAAATGTCAGATTTTGAAGAGGCGATTGACCGTGTCATGGCCGGCCTGGAGAAGAAGAGCAGATTGATTACCAAGAAGGAAAAGGAGATTGTGGCCTACCATGAGGCCGGACATGCCCTCGTGGCCATGTCTCTGCCGCAGGCCGATCCGGTCCACCGTGTTTCTATTATTCCCCGTGGTATCGCCGCCCTTGGTTACATGCTGCAACTCCCCACAGAAGACCGGTACCTGATGACTAAGTCGGAACTGATGGACAAGATTACTGTTCTCCTGGGAGGCCGGGGCTCTGAAGAAATAAACTTTAAAGAGGTTTCTACCGGCGCACAGAATGATCTCCTGAAAGCCGCGGACATAGCCCGGAGTATGGTTACCGAGTACGGCATGAGCGAGGCGCTTGGGCCGTTAACTTTCGGCCGCGAGAGGAGACCCCTGTTTCTCGATGTTATGCTTCCCCAGTCGAGAGAGTATAGTGAGGAAACAGCCCGTCAGATTGACGATGAGGTCAGAAAACTGATCAATTCGTGTTATGAAAGGGCAAAAGAGCTACTGACGGAGAAAAAGGAAAATTTGGATATGCTTTCCAAACTCTTATTGGAGAAAGAGGTTGTAGAAGGAGAAGAGCTTAAAAAGTTGTTCGCCTGAGATGGCGAAGATGATAGCGAAAAAGGGCTTGACAAAATATGGTGATGTTGTCATGATTTTGAACGCTTTTAGATACTTACCAGCCGCGAGAGGAGATTCGCAATGTTAGTAAAAGGGTGGATGGCCAGCGAGGTTGTAGTCATAGATGAAAACACATCTATGATGAAGGCTACACAGATGATGAAAGAACAGAACATCCGCAGGTTGCCGGTCTTACGCAAGGGGAAACTGGTCGGGATTATAACTGATCGGGATTTGAAGGACGCTGCTCCTTCCAAAGCTACTTCTCTGGATGTCCACGAGTTGTACTATCTCTTGTCCGAAATAAAAGTTAAAGACATCATGGCCAAAGGTCTTATCACTATTAACGGGGATGATACGGTAGAAAAAGCTGCCGTTATCATGCTCGAAAACCGTATTTCCGGTCTTCCGGTAGTGAACAATAAAGGCGACCTTATCGGTGTGATTACGCTGACCGATGTCCTCAAGGTACTGGTGAGTATCACGGGTATATATCAAGGCGGAATCCAGTTTGCGTTCAGCATTGAAGACCGAGCGGGTTCCATAAAAGAAGTATCTGATACAATCCGGGCTCATGGGGGACGGATGGTAAGCATACTCACCTCCTGGGACTCATGTGAGAAGGAGTGCCGCCACGTCTTTATCCGGATTATGGATATGGAAAAGGAGAAATTAACGGCGTTGGCAAAAGAGCTGGAAAAGCGCTTTATCGTCCTTTATACCACAAGGGACGACCTGTCAAATATCCCGCACCGCCAGGTTGTAAAGACTAAATAGGGCCGGCTGTCAGGTAAGATAAAAAGAAACAAAGTTCAAGGTTCAAAGTTCAAATCAATGCCAAAGTCCAAAACGTCACTCGTCACTGGTCATTAGTCATTGGTTAAGTCGGAGGATGGATCACTTTTTACCAGTGACAAATGACTATTGACTAATGACATTCACTTAGCGAAGTCGTATTATGTTTTTAGAACCCAGGCGATACCGTATTATGTGGCCGGCCAGGTCAAAGACCTTGGCCGCGTCTTCAATAATTGCCGAGTCGCTGGTGGCCACCGCTCCGGGAAAACCGGACAATATCTTTTCAGGCACCGGTACAGCCTGAACGCTCCCCTTTAAAACGTATTCCGACAAAAAACGCCGGGCTTTTGCCGCCAGTTCCCCGCTCCTGGAGACGGGAGAATCCAGGAGAAAGATAATACCTAATGGCCGATGCCGTCTGAGCGTATCGCAGATCAGATTCAGGGCCTCCATAGTAAAGGCGCCGGGGGCATATCCCCTGCCGGCCCGTGCAATATCTCTGATAAACCCGTCATCCGCCAGGATCAGGGGTAGCCCCTTTAAAGCGCTTTCCAGGGTTATGAGAACGTTATGACCATCGATCGCCAGGGGGGCTTGATATAAGGCAGAGATGGGGATTTTTTTGTTTTTCCGCTCAGAGTCTTTCCGGGCAAAGACACCCCGATGGAGAAGGTCTCGTTCAGCCACGGTGAGTTGATAGCGGTTACCTACCAGGGTGAGGGCGGTCCGGCGAGGGTAATTGCGGTTCAAAAGATAGCGAAAATCATGGGCCGCCAGTTTCAGCGCAGCAATGTCTATTAAGGCATGTAGCCTTTTTTCCATAATAGAAATGCCTTCATTCAGTCATTACTTCATCAGGCAGTTCATCTAGATCTCCAGATGTTATCGGAAAATGTCTGGAAAGTAACTCTCCCGCCCCTTGGATAGCCTCGCAGAGGGCATCACAGGCGCAGCCATCCTTTATCCCCTGAGAAACAATCTTTGCAAATTTATTCAGGGTCTCCTGTTCAATCTTTTCATATATCCCTTTGTCAGCAAGAACCCAGACTTTCCTTTCGAGCAGGGAAAGGAAAAATAAAACCCCTGTATTCTTTTTAGTTTTATAAAGCCCTTTTTCATAGAATGCCCTGACTGCCCGTTGCATCACCGCATGTTCTTTTCGCCGCACCTCTATGAGCGCAGTTTTCATGACAGGAATTTTTTTAACGATATATTTCGCAGGAAAGAAGAATGAAAAACTGAATAATATGTACCACGGAAGAGATGATTGAAAAAACAAAGTAACTAAGATCAGGGCTAAAAAACTTCCGAGGAATATCCCTCCGATTACCTCGGTCTCAAGATACTGGTCACTGCTATCAACCACCATAACAGCGATCTCCCCGATAGTCCGGGATTCTATTTCATGGGTAGTATCCGCTATCCGTTTTTTCTCATCCTCATTAAAAAACCTATCTGACTTTCTAAGATGTTTCATCACCAATCTCCCGAGGCCCCGCCACCTCCAAAACCTCCTCCACTGCCTCCACCAAAATCTCCCCCGCTGCTAAAGCCTCCTCCTCCAAATCCACTGCCGATTCCGCCATAGCCTCCACTTGACCAAGGCCCACCTCTTCTAATACGACTTCTTAAGGCAATAATGGCAGCAAAGATTAAAAAAGGAATAACAGGGAAAAGAATTGAAAAAATATCTCCCTCCGGAGGGCGGCGCTTTTCATCAATCTTAAACTCTCCCCGTGTCGCATCGATCAAGGCGTGGACACCCGCAATAAAACCTTCGTTCAGGTCCCCTCTTTTAAATCTCGGTTTTATGACAAGGTCTGTGATCCTTCCTGCCATCAGATCGGTTAACTTGCCTTCGAGACCTCGTCCTACCTCGATCCTCAGCTTCCTTTCCTGTTTTGCGACTGTAAGTATTACGCCGTTGTCCTTGCCCTTTTGCCCGATTTTCCATGCCTCTGCAACCTTAATGCTGAAGTCCTCGATCACCTCTCCTTCAAGTGATGGGACCGTTAAGATAACTATCTGGGTTGAGTCTGTTTGTTCGAAAGCCCTCAGTTCATTCTCAAGTTCAGCTTTTACTGAGGGAGAAATCATATTGGCATAATCATTGACATATCCCTGAAGTTTAGGGATATCAAGTGCATGAGCAAGAAGAGAGAAAAATACAAAAGGTAAAATAATGAATATTAAAAATGCCGGCTTATTTCTCATTTCAAGTAGGTAACTTATCTCCGTTGACGAGATCGCTATTTTGTTCCCCTTCCCCCCTTATTTACCCCTCACCCTCACCATTTTCCACAAGGGGAGAGGGAATATTTTACACACACCAATTCGGGAAAAAGCGAATTTTTAATTTATTAGAATTTTACCTTAGGCGCCTTCTCTGCCCCTGCCTCAGCCTTGAATGGTTCTTTAAGTTTCAGATGCAGCAGCAGGCTATTTGTTAGGCTGTTTGGAAATACCCTTATCGAGGTATTGAATGTCTCCACTGCCTTATTATACCGTGTTCGTGCAACATTTATCCTATTCTCTGTGCCTTCAAGCTGATTCTGAAGGTCCTGGAAGTTTTGATTAGCCTTAAGGTCAGGGTATCTTTCTACTACAACCATAAGCCTTGAAAGCGCGCTACTCATTGCAGACTGTGCCTGCTGAAACTGAGTAAACGTTTTTGGATCATCAAGCATATTCTTTGACATCTGTATAGCGCCGACCTTTGCCCTTGCCTCTGTCACTGCAGTAAGGGTCTCCCTCTCATGTTTTGCATATGTCTTTACAACTTCTACGAGATTCGGGATAAGGTCATTTCTTCTCTGATATGTTGCCTCTATATCGCCCCATGCTGCCTTCACAGCCTCTTCATTTTTTTGCATCGTGTTATACCCGCAACCTGAGACAGTTAAAAGCATACATGTAAATACAATATACATTATCCGTTTTTTCACTCTTGCCTCCTTATTCTTTTTTACGATTCTTTACATCAGAGCCTCTTGCAAAACTCCATAGTTCCCTATAGTCCTGCGGCGGCAAGCTCTTCGAGCAGATGTTTTTGCTTATTGTTCAGCTTGCCCGGGACCTTCACTATAATACGTACGTACAAATCCCCCCGGCCCGAACCATCAGGGAGCGGAAGTCCGAACCCCTTAAGCCGCAGCCTTGTGTTGCTCTGGGTGCCGTCCGGGACACGTACGCTTAGGTTTTTACCATCCAGTGTCGGAACATCCACCTGTGAACCAAGGACAACGCTGCTGAAAGGTATTTCCCTGTCCAGCACCAGATTGAACCCTTCACGCTTGAATTGCGGATGTTCCAGCGCCTTAATCTTTAAGTAAAGATTGCCCGGCGTCCCTCCGTGTAATCCGGGCCCGCCCTTACCCGATATGCGCAACTTTTTCCCGTCTTCTATCCCTGCCGGTATCTTGACGGAGACCCTTTCTGTATGCCCACCGCGCTGGAAAGAGACGACCTTCTCCGTCCCATTAAACGCTTCTACCAGGCTGACCGGTAGTTCTAAGACAATATCTTCACCTTTTTGCTTTACGGCATGATGAAACCGGAAGTCGCTGCCGGATTGCGGTCCACCAAAGTTATAGTGAAATTGACGGGAGCTTCCCTTTTTGCCTTGCGAGAAGGCCTGGCCCAGGATGTCACCAAAGCTGAATCCAAACTCCTTAAAGATGCCGGAAAAATCAGAACCACGAAAGATGTCTTCCTGCGAAAACCGCTGATGGAACTCTGTCGATCCAACGGTGTCGTATTGTCTTCTTTTCCCCGGATCACTCAAGACGGCGTAGGCCTCGCTAATCTGCTTAAACTTTTCCTCGGCGGCCTTATCCCCTTTATTACGGTCAGGGTGATATTTTAATGCCAATTTCCGGTAGGCCTTCTTGATCTCCTCAGCAGAGGCGCTTTTAGGAACTCCCAGGATTTTATAATAGTCTTTGGTCATATGTCGTCTATTGAATAAAGGAAGCTGTCAGCGGTCAGCGATTAGCTTTCAGTTTAATATGTTGTTTGTCTTATTTTTTTGCTGACGGCTGAAAGCTGATCGCTGAGAGCTTTCATTCGGAAACGGTAGTTTCCGGCTGAAAGCTAATATAGTTTTTTAACCGAACGATGTCAAGCCGGATAGCTTCTGCCACGGTGACGTCAAAGTGGCGCTCATTTTACTGATATAATGAGGTAACTTCCGCAATCCAAAAATCCCTCCTAACCTCCCTTTTCCAAAGGGAGGAACGGCTGATCCCCCTTTGGAAAAGGGGGATATAGGGGGATTTTATATACAAGCTGACCCTGACTTTGACGGGGCCCTGGCTTCTGCAAAAGGTATGTAAACGGTAAAGGTCGAACCTATTTCTGCTTCACTTTCAAACTCTATAGACCCACCCATCAATTCAACAAATTTTTTACATATGGCAAGGCCGAGACCTGATCCCTGTTCTCCGCCTTCTTTCCCGGCTATTTTGGGAAACGGGGTAAATATCTTATCCTTGTCTTCCGGCTTTATGCCCTGACCGGTGTCGGTTACAGCTATGGCCACACTTTGGTCTTGTTGCAGCCGGCAACTCACGTTGATTTGTCCGCCTGCCTGGCTAAACTCTATGGCGTTATCCAGGAGGTTTTGTAGAATAGTTTGTAGCCTTTTTTTGTCTGCAGTGATACGGTCTGCTTCCGGCGGCACCTCCCGCCGGAAGGAAATGCGTTTATTGTAGGCCATATTTTGCAGATCTATCCAGACAGTATCGATCAAGCTGGTTAGAGAGAAGGTCTCTGGTTGGAGAGTTACCTCCCCGGTCTCCAGCCTGGCTAGTAGTGAGATATCATCAACCAGCGCCAGGAGTTTTTCCCCACCCTTGTTGATCATGGAGAGAAATTCGTGCCGGGTGTTGCTCAGGGGCCCGTAATATTCATTGGCCAGCAATTCGGCAAAACCGAGGATGCCGTTAAGGGGGCTGCGCAGTTCGTGGGAAATATCCGAGAGAAAGGCAAATTTTTGTTGCTCTGCCCTTTGCAGCTTCTGGCTGGCCTGACGTAGTTCGTCATAAAGCGACTTTATACGTAACATAACCTTGACCCGGGTCACCAGTTCAAGATTATCCACCG
This sequence comes from Deltaproteobacteria bacterium, assembly GCA_007280345.1. Taxonomy (GTDB): domain Bacteria; phylum Desulfobacterota; class QYQD01; order QYQD01; family QYQD01; genus QYQD01. The sequence continues at coordinate 8,303 of QYQD01000104.1, forward strand.
GTTGTGTTATGTAATCGTCGGCTCCCAGGTCCATGCCCTTTATCTTGGACTTTAAGTCGTCATAGGTGGCAGTGAGGAACACGATGGGGATATGCCTCATCTCAGGATCGTCCTTGAGTATCCGGCAGACCTCGAACCCATCCATGGTCGGCATCTGGATATCAAGTAGAATCACATCCGGATGTTGCTTTCGGGCCAGGCGCACGGTTTCCAGGCCGTCCTTAGCGGTAAGCACTACACAATCATCGATATGAGTGCGTAATATCTCGCTTACCATAAAGCAAATATCAGGATTATCTTCGGCGAGCAGTATGCTGTGCATTGGATTCTCCGTTTTTTAGTAGTTGAGTAGTTGAGTAGTGAAAAATCACTCGATCACTCAACCAATCAACCGATTCTCTTTCCCAGCCACTCCTCCACCTTTTTAAGAACCTCAACTGGTGAAACAGGTTTAGCTAAATAATCACTACATCCTTCTTCGATGGCTTTTTCCTTCTCCCCCTTCATGGCTCTAGCCGTCAGGGCGATGATAGGCACGGCAGCCAGCTCCGGAATGGCCCGGATGCGGCGTGCGGCCTCATAGCCGTCCATGACCGGCATCTGTATATCCATTAAGATAATTTCCGGTCTCTCACGCTGGGCCACCTCTACGGCCTCTTGCCCGTTTGTGGCGGTATAGATAACATAACCTCCTGGCCGCAGGGCCTCCTTAAACAAAAAGAGGTTGTCAGGCTGATCCTCCACGATCAAGACCTTAGCAAGTCTTCTTTCCGCTTTTTCTCCGCCAGGGGTCTCATCTAAAAATCCCCCCTCGCCCTCCTTTCCCAAATGGGGGACAGAAGGGCGGGGAGATTCGAGGGCGGCCTTTATTTTGTTTAAAAAGACATCCCTATCTATTTGCCCCTTAAGAATTACATCCCTGACGTTGGCCTGTTTCAGGCGAGCCTGTTGATCCGGAGAGAGATCCATGGCCGTAAGGACAAGAAGAGGAATGTCCCGGAAGCGATCCTCCTTTCTTATTTCCTCGATGAAGGCAAAACCATCCATCTCCGGCATCTTCAGATCTAGTAATAGCAGGTCGGGAGGTCTTTCTTGCATTTTCTTAAGGCCGTCCCGCCCATTAGCAGCAATTTCAAGGTCATAGCTTTCTCCGCGCAGAATGAGGCCCACCTCTCGAATTACTGTCGGATCATCGTCTATGACTAAGATGTTCCCGGTTTTCTTATCTTCCGGTCGTGTGGCTATCTGAGAAAGCAAGGCCTTACGGACATCTTCTACCCTGGTTTGCACTGCCGGGGATGCGGGACCTGGACCCTGGAGCGTTGATTCCATCCCTTCTTGCCTGCGGGGTAAGGTGACAGTAAAGGTAGAGCCTTTCCCCACCTCGCTTTCCACTGTAATCTTTCCGCCCAACAGGGTCACCAGCTTTTTTACAATATTGAGCCCCAGACCGGTTCCTCCGTACTTCCGGGTAGTAGAACCATCCAGTTGGCGAAAGGCATCAAAGACACTGGCCAATTTCCCTTTCGGGATACCAATACCCGTATCCGCTACCGAGATATCGACAAAATCAACCCCGTTAGCCCGGGCGCTAAGACCAACCGATCCCCCCTCATCTGTAAACTTGATGGCATTAGAAAGAAGATTAATCAGTATCTGCCTTAGCTTGTGGGCATCACAGACCATGTAATCTACATCTTCAGCTACGGTCACCTGGAAATCTAATTTCTTTTCTTCCGCCAGCGACCCAATGGCCATGGCCATCTCTTCTAAAAATGCTTTCACGGGTATATCGGTATAATGAAATTCCAGGCGGCCGGACTCAATCTTGGAAAGGTCGAGGATATCGTTTATCAACTGAAGCAGGTTTTGGCCGTTTCTTCCGATAACTTCCAGGTACTTTTCCTGTCGTTCGCTTAAGCCGCCACCGTTGGCCAGAAGCCGGCTCATCCCCAGGATGGCGTTAAGCGGGGTTCTGAGTTCATGGCTCATATTAGAAAGAAACTCGGATTTTAAGCGATCGGCCTCTTCCGCTTGCCTGGTCTTTTTGGCCAAAGACCTCTGTTGATTGGCCAGTTCTTCGGTCTGGGACTGCAATTCCTCATTCATGGCCAGGAGTTCCTCACTCTGAGACTGCAGTTCCTCCATTTGTGCAGCCAACAGTTCGTTTTTCTCCCGTAGTTCGTCCGCCAACTGCTCTGTTTTAAGATGTGTCTGGGCCTGATGGATACTTATGGCAAGCTGGGTGCCGACTGTCTTGAGAAGGGACAGGGTATCCTGGTCGAATTGGTGGAAAGCGGCCAATTCCAGGACGCCGATCAGGTCTCGGCCAAAGATTATGGGGAGACAGACGATATGGCCTGGCTCGCCATTTATACTGCCGGAGGTAATGCGGAAGTATTTTTCGGGAACATCTGAGACAAGCAGCATTTTTCTTTCCCGGGCCGCCTGGCCGGGGAGCCCTTCTCCCACGGTAAATCCGGCCGAAATGTCCTTCTCATCCAGGCCATAAGTGGCTACAGGGATAAGACGGTTGTCAGATTTATTGTAGAGATAAATCGCCCCGATCTGGGCATTGGCATGCCTGGCAATGCGGCTTAACGCGTCTGAAAACAAGACATCCGGTTTAGCCGGGGCGTTTAAGGCGGTAAGAATGAGGCCATAGGCCTGTTGCGATCGATATGACTTTTTCAATTGCCCTGTCGCCTCTTCCAACTGGGCAATCAGCCTCTTTTGTTCAGTTATATCCGAATAAACCTCGATAATACCCAGTAACTTCCCATTCCGGTCCCGGTAAGGGGTAGCCAGTATCCTGAAGTGATACTTCCGCCCATCGGCCGTTTCCCTTTCCTCCTCAATATCCACCTTGGCCTTGCCCTGCATTATCTGAAAGAGTATGCAGTTTTCGGTCTGACAATGTTCTCCACGCAATAGCGCATAGCACTTTCGGCCCACCACCTCATTTCTGTTGGCACCGACTATGTTACACATGGCGTGATTGGCGCTCACTACATTAAACTTAGTATCCACGACCCGCATGCCGCTCAGGCTACCATTATAAATCTGGTCCAGCTCATAGATAACCTTTTCCACTTCAGAGCGGTCACGGGCAACACCGACTATGCCCGTTATATGCCCGTCCTTATCCCGCATGGCCGCGGCTGAAAAGCCCACCGGAACCTCCTGGCCATCCTTTCTGAGACAGGTAAGGGGATAACGGCGGATTATGCCTTCCTGCATGACCCTATCCATAACATCTTTTCTGAAAGCTACTTCTCCATCACGAAGTATTATGCCTACCGATTCGCCGGTGATCTCTTTTTCGTCATAGCCTAGCAAGGCTTCGGCAGCGTGATTTACCG
>QYQD01000070.1 GCA_007280345.1 Deltaproteobacteria bacterium
AAATGGTTCACTGTAGATTTTAGTTAGGCAAAAAGCCTTTCTAAGACACCCAAATCAATAACTTGCCTTTCGGGATACTACAAGAATTGGTGTCTGCGATTGAAGAGGAAAATGGATGGGCCAAAAGCTACGCACGTTCAACACGAATGTCCCGCCCGATTTCCACTCAAACGATTGGTTCGCTGTTAAGTGTTGAGTTGGCGTGAAGCATATGTGGGGAGATCGGTTTTACCTTTTGCCATTCCTTTGAAGCCGTTTCAGCTTGCCATAAATCATAATTTTTCTGCAAATTAAGCCAAAAATCAGGGGTAGTATCGAATGCACGGGATAGGCGCAAAGCCATATCTGGTGTAATAGCCCCTCTTTCATTAATAATTTTGGATAATGTTTTTCTGGAAACACCAAGAAGTTCAGCCATATCCTTTATTGTGATAGATAATGGCGCCAGATAATCTTCTTTTACGATCTTCCCAGGATGTGTTGGTTGTCTTATCATTTTTCTCATTGCTTTATCTCCTAATGATAATCATCATAATCGACAATGAAGGCGTCGCCGTTAATAAATTTGAAAAAGACCCGCCAATTGCCTGAAACTTTTACGGCATGGGTGTCTTTTTTATTTCCACTCAACTGGTGAAGAAAAGAACCTGGATAGTTCATATCTTTAATATCACTTGCAGCATTAAGGCGGTCTAGGATTCTTTCAAGTCTGCTTGCATGTTCAGGCCTAATTCCTTTCTTGCTTCCTGTATAGAAAAAGTCCTCCAATCCTTTATGCTTGAATGATTTAATCATAACTATATAAGTAACCCAAGGGGTTACGCTTGTCAATATTTATCTTACAGCGAACATGGGAGCCACTGGCCGGGGTGAAGCACAGCGAAACACCGGTCAGGTGGACTGCCTGGTGTACGCCCGGCATGGGCGTAAGCTTAAGGGGGTGTAAATTCCCTGTACGTTCCCAAATCAATAACTTGCCTTTCGGGATACTACAGGAATTGGTGTCTGCGATTCAAGAGGAAAATGGATGGGCTAAAAGCTACGCACGTTCAACACGAACGTCCCGCTAGTCCCTCGCTCCAGTGACTGGTTCGCTCATAGCAACTTTTGAAATTCTTCCCGCGTAAGATCGCAATCCCGAAGTATTCGGGCAAAAAGTCCCCTCCCTATGGTTTCTCCTCGATGTACTGGGACAACTGTGCACCGACCATCGGGATGTTGAAGGAAATGATGACTGCCTTTGGTTCGGACAACTTCAAACCCGATTTTGCGTAATGCCCGTATGAGCCGGTTACCTGTTATAGATGGAAACGTGCTCATGCGTTGACCGCTACTTTCTGGACACCGACAAACTCATTCGACGTAGGTTCCTCTACTTCAAGGCAGAGCTCAATAGCTTCTCTAATTCTCTTCATCAAGGTATCAAGCGATTTTGCTTGAGTATGACACCCTCGAAGAGCTGGTACAGAAGCCACGAAATAACCATCTTCGTCTCTTTCTATAATAACACTGAACTCTCTCATTGCTTTTAACCCTCCATAGGTATGGCATTATTCAATCGGAGTTCCATTTATTGGGGCGAACTTATATATTATGTCGACTCTACTTTTTTCATCTGGAACTGCATGCAAGTAAAATCATATAAAAATTTGCTAAATAACACAACAAGATAAAATTGTAATTAAACGAGGCTCTTGCAAAAGTCCCAATTTTGTCATTCCCGCAGCGATTCTGAGCGGGAATCTGGTTCTAACTGCTTGAAAAACCATATCCCCGATAGAAACATTCGGGGATGACAAATAGTTTTGCAAGAGGCTCAGAAGATAGGCTATTTCTGGAGGAGGCTAATGACTCATCTGTAGGAGTGCCTTCCGGCCACAGCCCGCCTTCGGCGAGCCAGGTGTGCCAGTAAGGCCATATAACGTTCGTGCAGAACGTGCACAAAACTGAAGCTCCCTGCGGGTAACCGTTCACATTCTTCCCCCTCAAAATCTACTTCCGGGGACGCGGTACTCCTTGGGTACTGGTGAATTCAAGTTGTAACTGCACCATTTGATGTCTGCCAGAACACTTCATGTGGAGACCGGTAGTTGAGGCACTTTCTTGGTCTATGATTAAGCTTTTTTACTGCAAATGCAAGGCCTTCTTCACTCACCGGCCGAAGTAAAATATCAGTTCTCCGAAGCCCAGGTGTGGGTAAGCGCCAAACTCGCTCCGAAGGCTGTCATCGGGTCTCTTCCCGAGGGCCAAGATGGCCCCGAGGCGGATTTCAGCGTTATTGCTGAGGGAGTAAATTAAGGCCGGCTCCAGTAAGGCGCTTCCATCGTTCAGGTTTATAATAGCGCTTCCGTGGAGGATAACGAGCGGAGTGAGTTGATATCGGCCGTTGAGTCCCAGGTAATGGTGGGCGGTATTAAATATTTCGCCGCGTAAAAAGCGGGGCGCGGCACTAACGTCAGAGTAGCGGTCAGGATCACTAGTCCCGAAACCATTATAGTAATACTCAAGCTGCAAAAAGAAATCCGAGGTGCATTGATAATCAAGGCCGAAAAGGGCCCTTACAAAGCGGCTGGTGTCCTCCGGCCAGGTATGGATGGCTTCCATCCTCATACCTATACCCTTTATATCAGCATTTATCTCGCCCCCCAGCACGTAATCAGAAATTGTCCAGCCCCCCATAACGGCTACATCGACGGCACCGAGGCGCAGTCGATGCCTGGCCAGGAGGGCTGAATTATCCCAATTCTCTTCAGGCGCATAGGCCAAATACGACTCCTGAAATGGACCAAGGGGAAGATCGAGAAGCACGGCATCAACACCGGCTTTATAGTCGCGATTAATCTGTAAGGGCGAGAAGGTGGTAAGCAGATCGACCGGAGACCAGAGATACCCTACCCCCCAGCTTATAGCCTGACGTCCAAGGGTGAGATCTGCAAAACCAAGGTCAATTTTTGCATTAAGCCGATCAAGCTGGTGATCCCAGGTGAAATGCTCTTGCGTCTCAATATTCCAATCCAGGTCTAGATACCGAAAGGCGGCCGAAACCCTCTCCACCCGACCGGAAGTCCCGATGGCTTCTGCTGATGTACGCCTAACGGCCATGAGATGTTCATAATGTGCCTCGTAGGAAAGCCTCTTCCAGCTTCCTTCCCACATCAGCCGCAGGCGCTGTATATCTGTAGATTGCACCCGATCCTCAATGGTAGGGTGGGAATAATAACTTTTAAGGGTGAAAAGGTTGTCAAAGTAGCCGGTAAAGTCTGTCTGGAAAGCGTCTTCCGCCTGGACAGGCGGGATGATAACCAAAAGCAGGAAAACCAACCAGCCGGTAATAATCAGTCTATCAAGGTGAGGCGCTATTTTGAGCAAGGCTCTCACCAACCCGTACATCTGAACTAATCTGGCCATCTTTCAGCAGAATAACTCTCCGCGCTTTGTCCATAACCCGGGTATCATGGGTAGAAATAAGAAAGGTTACTCCTCTTGTTTTATTCATGTCCAGCATCATGTCGATCAAGGCCAGGCCGGTTTTTGAATCAAGGTTTGCGGTAGGCTCATCGGCAAGCACAAGGTCAGGATTACTGGCCAAGGCCCGGGCCACGGCCACTCGCTGCTGCTGGCCGCCACTCATCTCATATGGTCTCCGGCTCTCAAGGCCCTTGAGGCCGACCTCTTCCAGTAGCTCCATTACATGCTGCCTGCGTTTCTGGTAAGGCATACCCTGGAGTAATAAAATGAATTCGGCATTCTCATACGCGGTAAGCACCGGTATTAGATTATAGCTTTGGAAAATAAAGCCTATTTTGCTGAGCCTCAGTTGGCTCAGCCTGCCCTTGCCCAGACGGGTAATATCTTCCCCCCCTAACAGGATTCTGCCTTCCGTGGGCCGGTCGAGACCACCAATAAGATGCAGAAGCGTACTCTTCCCGGAACCGGACGGCCCGGCCACCACCGTAAATTCGCCTGATTCGAGCGAGAGATCGATCCCGGAAAGTGCCTGAATTTCCAGGTCATCCTGGCGGTAGTTTTTACGCAGGTTCTCGACCTTAACTATCTCCACATGGACCTCGCTCAGTATTGATAAATTGCCTTGATTGGCGCCAACCGGCTGGCTTTAACGGCCGGATACAGCCCGGTAATGAGAGTAACTAAAAAGATTATAATAAGAAGCCCAACTATCCGCATAAGTCTTAAGTGAGAATAGAGGATGGGACTTATTATAGTGCCGGCAAGAGTAAGCCTCTCCGGCGTAAGCCCGGTAAGATCAAGGCCAACCGTGGCAAAATAGTGGTGACCACCAAAACCTAAACCACCGCCCAGTACCATACTCAGCAGGGCCAAAAGAGTGGTCTCGAAAATAATCATAAGAAAAAGAAAGCGGGGGCTCAGCCCCAGGGCAAGCATCATTCCGAACTCACGGGTACGCTCCAGGACCGACATCAAAATAGTATTGAGAATACCCAGGGCCACAATCACCAATATAATCCCCAGAAAAAAATAATTCCCGGCGTCGTCCAATTGAACAAATTTTAAGAGATCAGGCATTACCTCTTGCCAGGGAAGCGCCTCAACCGGCAGGGCCCCCAACCTTGAGCGCAGGAGAGGAAGCGCCTTTTCTACCTCAAACTGACTATCCAGGTAGACCGCGACCTGAGTAACCCCCTGTTCCAATCCCAAAAAGTGTCGGGCCCCCTTTAGGGAAATAAGACAAAAGTAGCCGTCCAGGTCCGATACACCCGTTTTGTAAATACCTTTTACGCGAAAAAGGGCGCTGCTCACCTCCCGGGAGGCATCCTGCCCCATGAGGACTACCTTCTTGCCTACGGAAACCTTCAGTTTCTGGGCCAGTTTTTCACCGATGAGGATGCCCCCGACCTCCCCCGCCGCGAGATAATCTCCGGAAATAAGATGAGGGGCCAGGAGCGACTTATCCCCTGCTTTGCCGGGATCAACCGCCCGGAAGGCAATCCCGGAGGAGTTTGCGGCGGAACTAATCAGGCCCTTACCCACAATCCTTGATGAAACCTCCCTGACATGCGGAATATCTTTAAGTGCCTCCATTATAAGGGCGTCATCGGTAATTATCTTGTCATTTGAGGGATTCTTCTGATAGCCCAAGGGCTGCACGGTTATGTGTCCGGCCCCCATACGCACCCCGCTTTCTAT
>QYQD01000084.1 GCA_007280345.1 Deltaproteobacteria bacterium
GCCGCCGTACAGGGCGGAGAACGGCCCCCGGATCACTTCGATGCGCTCGATATTTTCCACCGGCAGGTTGGTCCAGCCCACCTGGTTGGTGTAGGAGTTGGAGATATCCTGGCCGTCCAAGAGGACCAGGGTGCGTTTCTGGTTATCAGCCGGAAAACCCCGGAGGTTCACACTCATCGTGGTATCCTGCCAGCCCTTACCCCGGCGGTTAAAGGTCCCGGGCACCTGGGAAAGGGCCTCGTCCACCGTCTGGATGTTTTGTTTTCTGATGTCTTCTTTGGTGATGACCGTAATGCTGGCCGGGACGTCGTCGGGATTGCGTTCCGTCTTGGTGGCCGTCACCACGATCTTCTCCAGGGCCTCCGCTTTTTCCTTGGGAGCCGGGGCGGGAGTCGGAGTTTCCACCTTTTGGCCTTCTTCCGGAGCCACCACGATCACCTTTTCCTCGGCTTCCTGAGCCCACGCCGGGGACTGCACCGCCAGGCTCACCATGCAGAAGCACGCCATGATTACACTAAACCAGAAACCGCGTCGCATTTGCTCTCTCCTTTCGCTTTGGATTTGCGCCTCGGCCCTGGTTCTGATAGAAATAGCAAGGACCGATCTTCCCCGTTGAGGATTGGTCTGAAGGAGGGGCCGGGACTCTTGGCGGGGTGCCGCCCCTCCTTCCTGTTACCGCATTTTTGCCGCTAAAACCTCCCCCGTCGGGTCCCTGAGGACCTCGACCTTCACCAGCCGAAAAAAAACCACGAGTATCAAGCGGCATTCTGCCGCCAGACCTTCGTGGTCATTCAAAAGCTATTGAGGAATCTTCTCTATTTCGATGAGGCTTCTTGCCCCACGAATTTTTTATATAGCCCCTCCCGGAGATGCTGTCAAGCAATATTCCGGGGCCGTCAACCGCACCTGCAGATTTCCGCCTTTCAGGATTCTTTGAGCGGGGTGATGTCCATTAAATTGGGGAAATTTGTCTCAGGTTTTTACCCCTACAGTTCTTGTTGAGCATCTGGATGATGCCATACAGGATACGGTCGGAGCTGGCCTCATTGGTGAAACAGGTGTTCATGGGTCGGGTGCGCCGGCGTTCCCCAGCCGTGATGAAGGCCCACTTCAGCGAATATTTACCACGACATCTCTGTTCATTCAGCTTCCGCAGGCGACCTAACCCGCTTCCTATGGCTTATTTCTCTACAAGAATGATTCTATGGTCCACCAGGTTAAGCCGGTGGATGTCAGCCCTGATAACTTTTTGCTCGCCAAAAATGTTGACTAAACGCAGGCTATCTCCTTCGGGCTCGATGATGTCCACATCCGACAGCAACAGTTCCTCTTGGCCGTTTTTCAAAACATAGGCAGCAGCTTCACACATGTTTAAGAAACTCCTTTAGTCGTCCGGTAATTGCCTTTTCCACCTGGTGGGGGAGTGGTTCTGGGATAAGACCGACAATTTCCACCCCTTTTCGGGGCAGGGGAAGGAGAATTTTAAGAGCCGGGGCCGAGGTGATAGCCTCGGCAATCCGGGGAGTCACTTCCCCCATCATGGCGTTGGCTACAATGATGGATAGGCTTCCTAAGATAACGTCTGCGGTGGGCACGGTCTGAACAATGGCGTTTTCGCCGCTGGCCCCTCGGTTGGCCCGAGCTTTCATCATCTGGGCGGTGGCCACCTCGTTGGTCCCCAGAGCGATGACATCGTGCTCTTCTTGGTAGACCTCTTTCAGCCGTCTGATCAAGGCTGCCCCGATGCCGCCTCCCTGGCCGTCGATAATACAGATACGCAGTTTTTTCCCGCCCACAGTCACCTCAGGGTTACCTCCTCGGGTTGCAGGCGCGCCAAAAAACCGCGCTGGAAGCTCACCGGCAATAAAAAAAACCACGTCACCCCGGAGCTTACCAGCTCCCTGGCCTTCGTGGCTTTTCACGTCAAAATAAGTTGTTACGGAACCTTCCGGAGTTTCAACCCCGGCATTTTTTTTTTTCTAAACCAATCCCTGATAAAAGTCAAGCAATTTGCGGGGCGCTGTCGTTAGCAAATGATATGCCCGCAAGTCATAGCAGATGATTTGTCAGCTTTGGTGGATTTCGGATAATATAGCCGAGAGGTGGCGCGATGAAGGGGTATCCGGAATCTGTGGTGAGGCGAGCGATGAAGGTATGGGAAGTCACCTTGAATGCTTTGGCCAGGGAGATCAAGTGAATTCAGGCAGTGGATATTTTAGGGATGACGCCGCAGACCTTCAGGCGGATGCGGACCGCTTATCAGCAGCAAGGAACAGGCAGGTTGATGGACCGGCGCCGGAGACGGCCCTCGGCCAGGCTGCGAGAGGGGCGGCAAAGCTCACCGGCTGCCCCGAGGAAAAAAAGAAGCCGGCTGCAATCCTTGGGTCCGGAGGGACTCAAGGATTTTTGAGGACTTTTTGCTTGACAACTGACTCCACTTACAGATAATCATCGATTGGATAAGCGGGGTATGAAACTCCGCAGTCGGTTTTAACACCAACGGCCAAATTAGACCACGAAGGTCTGGGAACTGTCAGGGTTCCCGCCTCGTGGTTTTTTTTTGCCCAGTGGATAGAGCGACTGCGGATTGAGGAGGTAAGCTCGCATCATAACAGAGGCGGAGGGATGGAACTCCGGCCAAGGATAGGCCGTCCCTGCCGCGGACCGTAACATCTCAGATGAGGCTCCGCCCTTGGGTTGAATTGACAGAATCAGCAGCCGGGTCCCAAACCCCAAGGGGGAGGAATGCGCTCACGGCAAATCTGCGGAAACCTGTCGTGGGGCTGGGGTTCTTAGCCGGAAGGTTCAGCGAGAATCTCCAGGCGGTGGTCGATTTCAGGAATGATTTGGTGCGCCGGCGGGCCGCCATGTTGTGAAGACCGAAGGCAACCATAATCTGTTTTCAGAAGGAGGATGCTTATGAACGCCCGACCGGTAAGAATCGCTTCCATCATGTGGAGCTCTCATATGCCCACCTTTGTGGCGGCCGCCGCGGCCAGCCCCGAAGTGGAACTGAGCATGTTTTCGCAGAAAGAGATTGAGAACAACCGCGACTACCTGGAACAATTCTGGTCCAAAGCGGCCCAAGCCGACGCCATTTTTTTATACTGGACCGTCGAAGGCTTCTGGGATGAGGTGAGCGCCCGCCTCCATGAACTTCCCTCCGGTAAAACCATCATTACCACCTCTTACGACCCGGCCAATTGGGGGCGCCACGCCACCGTCAACCTGTCAGTGTGCGCCAGGGCCTATGCCTACATGGCCGAGGGCGGTCCGGAGAACTACCGGCGGCTGCTGGAATACCTCGCCAACCAGGTCAATCCGGAGATTCCCGTCCGCGATCCGGTACCCATGCCCTGGCAGGGCATCCTGCACCCGCCGGACCAAAAGGTTTACGATTCGGTGGAAAGCTACCGCGCCGCCCACCCCGCCGTCAATCCCCTTACCGTCGGGTTGTTTTTCTCGCGCCATAGTTTCACCAACACCAATATGGCCCTGGAAAGCGCCCTGATCGAGGGCCTGGAAGCCCAGGGGATCAACGTGCTCCCGGTCTTTTCCTACGGCAACGCCGACCCGGAAGCCGGGGCCTGGGGGCCCCTTGAGGTGGCCCGGCGCTTTTTTTTCAACTCGGACGGCCAGGCCAGCATCAACGCCTTGATCAATCTGCATGCCTTCTTCCTGGCCCGCGAGCCCAAAGACGATATTGCCGAAACCGGAGTGGCAGCGCAATCGGTGGCCCTGTTCAAAGAGCTCAATGTGCCGGTGTTCAAGCCGATTACCGCGTACAGCAAATCCATCCCGGAGTGGGAGGAAGACCCCCAGGGGCTGACCGCCGAGGTCACCTTCGGCATCGCCATGCCCGAGTTCGAGGGCACCATCGAACCCATCATCATGGCCTGCAGCCTCAAGCTGACCGACGAGCGCACCGACACGGTGTATGAAATCCGGGAGGTCATTCCCGAGCGGGCGGCGCACATTGCCGACCGCATCGCCCGATGGGTGCGCCTGGCCGCCAAGCCGCCGGCGGAACGCAAGGCGGTCTTTGTCTTCCACAAAAACGAGTGCGCCGGTCTCGAGGCCGGGGTGGGAGGAGCCGCGGGGTTGGATTCCGGCGAGAGCGTGGTGCGCATCATGCAGCAGATGCAAACCGCCGGATATCAGCTGGAAAACATTCCCGCCTCCGGCGAAGAGCTGATGCAAACCATCCTGGCCCGCAAGGCCATCGCCGAATTCCGCTGGACCACGGTGGATGAGATCGTTAGCAAGGGTGGCCACCTGGCCCTCCTGGACAATGAGATCTATGAGCAATGGTTTGCCAAACTGCCGGAAAAAGCCCGGGCCGACCTGATTGCGGGCTGGGGGGAGCCACCGGGACGGGAGATGAACGGGGTGCCCCCGAGCATGGTGTTGGACGGCAAACTGGTCATCACTGGGCTCAATTTCGGCAACGTCAATGTGATCATGCAGCCCAAACGCGGCTGCGCCGGTTCCCGCTGCGACGGCCAGGTCTGCAAGATCCTCCATGATCCGGATATCCCGCCGCCCCACCAGTATATTGCCACCTATATGTACATGGATCATATCTTCGGGGCCGATGTCCTGATCCATGTGGGCACTCACGGCAACCTGGAATGGATGCCGGGCAAGGGCGCCGGGCTCTCCGCGGCGTGCTGGCCGGACATCGCCATCGGCCGCCTGCCCCATTTGTATATCTATAACGCCGACAATCCCGCGGAAGGCGTAGTGGCCAAGCGCCGCAGCTATGCCACCCTGGTGGACCATCAGCAAACGGTGATGAGCACCGCCGACACCTATGGGGACTTGCAGGAACTGGAGGAACTCCTGGGCGATTATCAGCGCGCCGGCGAGGAAGACCGGGCCAGGGCGCATCAACTGGAGCATCTCATCAACGAGGCCATCGACCGCAACCATTTCCGCCAGGAAATTGACGATCTGGAGGCCACAGATTTCCAGGCCGTGGTGACCCGCTGCCACGAACTGTTGTCCAGCGTCCGCAACAGCCAGACCAGGATCGGCATGCATGTTTTCGGGGACCGGCCCCAGGGCGAGGTGCGGGCCGAAGTCATCAACACCATCCTGCGCTTCGATTCCAAC
>QYQD01000148.1 GCA_007280345.1 Deltaproteobacteria bacterium
GGCTTGGATACCCGGAAATCGGTCCGCGCTGGCCTTGCTCAAGGCTTTTTGAATGATAAAGCGTACATTTACCGGGATCTCTGCCGGATACCCGGAGATCTCCGGTTTGTTGACCAGGTGCTTGGTAATGATCTCCTGAGGGGTGTTGCCGGAAAAGAGGGAACGGCCTGTTATAGCCTCATCAATCACACAGGCGAGACTATACTGGTCGGAAGCAGGGCTGGCCTCTTTGCCATTCCAGATCTCCGGCGGAATGTAAGGTGGCGTTCCCAGGACAGCACCGGTTGTAGAAGTCATGCCCGATTCAAGCATGGCGCGCGTCAATCCAAAATCGGTGAGGATAAAATCACCCTTTGAAGAGACCATGATATTATTGGGTTTGATATCGCGGTGGAGATAGCCTTGGGTATGCGCATGCGCCAGGGCAGAGCCGATCTGCTGGGCCAGTTTTTTGACACTTTCCCAGGGCAGGCGGTCATTTTTGCGCAAGTATTCGTCCAATGACACCCCATCGACGTACCGCATGGCAATATAATAGCGGCCATCAATATCGCCCATATCCAGAACTGTCGCAATATTGTCATGGAATAATTTGCTGGCTGCCTGCGCTTCTATAGTGAACCGACCGAAGCTGGCCTGGTCGGAGACCAGGGCGGGCTTGAGAATTTTAAGGGCCACATCCCGCTCCAGGGTAGTGTCGTGCGCTAAAAAGACATCACTTGTGGCACCAGAACCTAGAGACTTGATGATAAGGTACCGTCCAAATTGCTTGTTAATTTCCATCATCCATCGCTCCCAAGCTTTCCTAATATTTATCTTAGCATTCGTAAATTATACATGCTGTTATCAACTCACTCATGCAAAATGCTTATAAAAAAACATTTCCCTTATCTTCTGGGCTAGTGGACGAGGGACGGCGGTGAGAGCAATCTAGGATAAAGCCTGAACAGAAGGATCGCCCGGCCCATCCAGCCGCAGGCGTTCCCAGGCGGCGGTGGACATGGCCTGTGGGTCGTACTTGATGCGCGGGTCGAGGTCCGATAGCAGCGCCAGGCGGGTATCCGGGTTGGCACGCGGGTCTTTCGCCGCCTGCGCCAGAAGCGCGGCGCCATCCTTGGCCTTGCGCAGGTCGAGGCAATCGTTGTGGCAGGCAATGAGGGTGGCATGCGGCGTGGACAGGATGCCGATATGCGTTTCGAGTCGAGAAAAGTAGAAACGTCCCAGCATCCGGCTCAGTGTCATCCCGGCCTGCCCGGCGACCGCTTCATCCTTCTTGCTACAAAAATCCTGGACGGCGACCAGCACCGAGTTCAAGGTACGCGGTATGACCTCGCCCTGTTCGAGGAAGAGAAAAGAGAATAGGTCAAGCAGGGTGCGCAGATAGACGGTCATGCCAAAGGGGTTGATGAAGAGAGGAAAGAGATTCACGATCTTGGCAATCAATTCGTAGGTGCGACCCGGGCGGGGCTTTTCCAGCAGTTTCCCGCCCGCGGTATGGCGGGACTTGAACATGACATACTGCCAGACCCAGTCTTCCCAACCGGCTGCGGTCAGGCACCAGATGCGCTGCAGAGCCTGGGCCTTGCCCTGCTCTCCGGACTCCTGCAAGGGCAGACCCAGCCGCCCGCAGGCCAACGCAGGCCACAACCCCTCCCGGCCAGCGGCTTGCCCGAGGGCGGTATACTCCAGTAAAAAGCCCCAACCCCAGCGCTCTTGAGCGAAGTCGGCAGCAAACCGGGCATAGGCCTGGGCTTCACCAGACCCGAAAGCGATACCGCTCTCTAAATAAGCGAGGCGATTGACGACCGTCCCCAGGCTAGGCAGGTGCAGCATTCGAGGCGGGTGTGTGATGTCCGCCTGCGCTCCCAGCCCGCACGCCCGGGCGGCCCAGCCGTGCATGGCCTGCTCGTTCTCCGCGAACTGCAACGGGAGGCGGAATCCATCCGGGAGGGGATAGCGGTCGAGACCCAGCTCCCCCAGCATCATGGCGTCCACGCGTTCCGCCCATTGCCGGAAGGGGACTTCCCCCCCGACCCCCGCCAGAGGCTGTGCCGGGAGAGGTGGCAACGCGGTCCGCCGTCCAGTATTTTGGTGTTCCGCAAGGCGTTCATCCAGCAGGGACTCCCATTCGCGGAAGCGGGCAGAGAGCGCATCCGGTGCAGGGTCGGCCGAAGCAGTGCGGGTGAGCCTGGAGGCGGAGCGCTTTTCCTTTATCCGCTGCAGGCTTTCTTCCATGGATCGTTTCTTGCTATCGATATCGGACATAAGTCACACGGACCTCTTCTTTCTCTTAAGGGATGAAACGGGGTAAAAACTTATCGTTTTCTTACAGGCTCCCTTCCCAGAGAGGACAAATTAGTAAACAGGACCAATAACCCCAGGGATTTGGGTGAAAACCATCAAGCATAGGAGCATAATCCCAATGATTAAACCGAGGTAACCCAAGACAAGACCAAAGATGACTTGTTTGTTACCAGTGACCCGACCCCCGCTGGTCTTGATCTCTTTCCTGGCCTTGTAACCGGTAATGACGGCTACAAGGGAGGCAATCAAGGGGAGAATTGAGCCAACCAATGGGAAAATGAAATCATTTTTGGTTTTAGGCCCGATGGAGAATATGTATAACACGTTGCAAACCAGGAGGAGATTTGGAAGGCCTAATATGCCAGCGACCAAGCTTACCAGCGCCAGGGTGCTCCGTCGGGGAGCGGGTCCCACCTCCGGTCTAACTGGCGGGACAACAGGCTTCGGGGCGGGAGCAGTGGGTCCTAAACTTGCAATGGCAGCTGAAAATTCGCCGGCCGCGGCAAAGCGCTGCTTGGGGTCCTTGTGCAGCGCCCGGGCGAGCACCTCCTTCAAGCCCTCCGGTACGCCCGCGGGCCACTGCTCGGGGAATTGCGGGCCATTGAGCACATGCCTGGTCATGATCTGCGGGGTGCTCTCGCCATCGAAGAGGATGGTACCGGTGACCATTTCGTAGAACACACAGGCCAGGCTGTAGACATCCGTGGCCGGAGTGGCCTCCTCACCATTCTAGATCTCGGGGGAGATATAGTTGGGCGTTCCCAGCATGACCCCGCTGGAGCTCAACCCGCTGGACTGGACGGCCTTGACCAGGCCGAAATCGGTCAGCACGGCACCCTCCTGTTCGCTGACGATGATATTGGCCGGCTTGATATCCCGGTGAATGAAGCCATGCGCGTGGGCGTACTCCAGACCATCGGCCACCTGGGATAAAATGCGGACCGCCTCTTCCCAGGTAAGGCGACCTTTGGCTTTGATAACTTTGTCGAGAGCCGTGCCTTCCACATAGCGGATGACCAGGAACAGGCGGCCCCTGGTTTCATCGAAGTCCAAGATGGTGGCGATGCGCGGGTGGAAGAGCGAACCGGCAGCCAGTGCCTCGCGGCGGAACCGTTCGATGGCGGTCGAATCCTCCGACCAGCCGGGTTTCAATACCTTGAGGGCGACGATCCGGCCAATGGTATCCCTAGCTTTGTAAACCGTACCAAAACCGCCCGTGCCAATCTGTTCCAGGATCTCGTATTTCCCGAGTTTATTCATTTTTTCAGTCACCTTGCCTCCATAAAATGGAAACCATCCTTATTCTGAGCGATGCAGACCATAATGTCTTAAAATTCCTAATCATCTTCAAAATCCTTTACTATCCATCCTTTGGGAGATGCAATCTCATTTGATCTATAACCGCCTGGAGTGCATCGAAATCCGAATATACACCCGACAATAGCGCCATAACCAATTCGCGCATCATAATAGAACATCCCTTATCATCCAGTTCTTTTCCATCAGGAGTTTGCGCCGGGAACGGTTGGCGATTGGTCAGCAACTGCCAGAGAGAGACGCCCAGAGTATAGGCCACGAACTTCTCGTCCGGCCAAATCTGACGACCAGATTGATAAGCGTAATAGTAGTCAGGGGGAATGTATGATGATGTATAGGGGATGTCGATCGCCGGATCCGGCTTTTGGGGGATAATCGATCCAGCATCCAGAATGCGAACTTTCCAGTCTTGTTCCGGGATTACTCGAACATTGGCTGGGTTAAAATCCGCATATAAATATCTAGCACGAGCTAATTGTCGAAACAGTTCGATCGCTGTTCTTGCCAGGCTAAGCGCGAGCATTTCATTAACATCAGGGAAAGATTGGTCCCGGATATGCGATCGGTTGATCCATTCTTTTAGTGTGATCCCACCAATCAGCTCCATGATCAAGAAAGGTTCGTTTTGTTTCAAGTCCCCCCATTCCAAGGACAATAAGGGGTTATCTGAATAGATCAATTCATGGAAGGCAGGCATGATCGGGCCTCCAAAGCGCCGTAAGATCTCGGCCTCCTGCTCGATCCTCTGCCGTGAGCGGATGATTTGTTGCTGGCTCAGATGGGCGGGACGATGGTACGGCAGCAGGCCGAATCGGGCCAGCAGGGGTGACGAGGGTTGCTCGGCATCCGTCACGCCGAAAAGTACGCTTTGCCCTCCCACTGCCCATAAGCCGCATAATTGAAATCGTTCGGAGAGCGGCTTTCCTTCCATTCTTTTCAACGGCTCGTGGAGGGCTTCCAGGCCGTCTGCGACGAGCCGCAGGTGCATTGGATCCTTTGGTTCTTCCATGGTTCTCCAGGGAACTATGATTGGATTGCTTTGGTAAACTCGGCCTTCTCTGCCTCTGAGAAAGACGCCATGGGATCTCCTTCTCTGAATACTTTTATTAGAATCTCTTTTTCCATCGGCTGCGAACAATTTTGCAACAAGGAATGGAGATCTGAAATCGCAAGCTCTTGTGATTTTCTCAGCAGCCAGGTGATCCAGGCGGATGGATAACCGGCCAACAGCCATCTTTCTGCCAAATTTCTCAAGCTGTCTTCAATGTTACCGCTAGCCTGGGATGCTTTATTCGCCAAAAGGTCTCGGTTATCAGCTTCGGTCAAAGAATATCCCGCCACTAATTTTGCGATGGCACCTACAACTACTTTGACTAATGCCGGATCGGCGCCTTCCCGGCTGTAAATCGCCAGTCGGGCTCTCAAAGACTTCAGCAGAACATCGGAATCTTTATTACGCAAGGCATCAAGGACTTGGAATATCTGCTGGGTCTCATTAGAGACTCTGGATAGGTGCCAATTTTCTTCTGTCCGATTGATGGAGATCGATGCGGATACCGCTTGTGACTTGCCTCCTGCTCGGAATTTCAAACTGGCAGTACCAACCCTTTGGTTTTCCTGCGCTCCTTTTTGCAACAGTCTGCCTTCGAAACAGAAGGTATACATCCGATCGCGTTCCAACGCGGGGAGTTTGGTGTGAAAGGTTTTACTGCGGGGATCGACAATGCCGTAATATTTTGTGCCAGGCTGGTAACAAAAGGCATCGCCAGCAATCACCTCCGGTGCAAAGACGAATTCGAATTCTGCATCTCCTGCCACAATCCTTTGTGCCAGATTACCGATGTGACTGAATGTTTGCTTTACGTCCTCGGTATTAAAGATATGCTTAACAGTATTCCCTGGTACTCCTTCCATCAACCGGTTGAGAGCATCCAATTCAAAATCCTCTCCGAATCCATAAGAAGCTACATCGGATTCCAGAGAGCGCAATGGCCCATTTAGCCTGACACAATCTTCTGCATCATGGAGTTGTCCATCGGTCAGAATGTAGAGGCGGTTGATAAAAAGCGGATTCTCTTTGCGAAAATGCTTGATCTCCTCGATCGCCGTGCGCAGAGCCGAGGTTAGTAGAGTGGACCTCCCATACATGACCCCGGAACTGTCGATCCGCTTAAGCAAGTCTGGGATTTGATCACGACATTGTCTGATGGATTTTGAAATGACCAGATCATCAGCATTCGAGAAAAGAATGATGGTCAGGTAATCATCATCATCCATTTGCTGGATCAATTCGGGAATGGCTTGCCGCAGCAGGGGGTATTTATCTGCGCGATTCATCGAGCCGCTGACATCCAGTACCATATACAGATGCGTTTTTAGTTTCTTTATTTGGGTTGCATCTTCACGACTGGTAAAACTGACCGCAGTCTGAACCAGGCAGTCCTTTTTCAGAGGCACATATGGGTTCGTGAAGGTATAGTTGATCTGGAAC
>QYQD01000013.1 GCA_007280345.1 Deltaproteobacteria bacterium
ACATCCTGGCCATCGGCGCCCCGCAGTTGTGGCAGATTTTGGGCATCACCGTGGGGGTTTTGGCCGTCATCCTGGCCTTTTTCAAGGAACTCGTCTTCTTGAGTTTCGATGAGGAAATGGCCTGGGTGAGCGGGGTGCCGGTAAAGGCCCTGCGCTATCTTTTCCTGGTAATGATGGCCCTGGTGGTGATCGTTACCATCTACCTGGTGGGGATTATCCTGGTCTCGGCGCTGTTGGTGATCCCCGGGGCCATCGCCCAGAACCTGGCCCGGCAGCTTAAAACCATGGTGTGGGTCTCCACCGGGGTGGCGGTGGGGTCCGCGGTGGGCGGCCTGATGCTGTCCTACGCCATCGACTTTCCTTCCGGGGCCACCATCGTTCTGGTGCTGGCCGTTCTCTACCTCCTCACCAGCGGCCTGCGCCCCTGGCTGCACCACCGTTAAAGGCCGGATTCCGACGGCCCTCGCCCCGTGTCCTCTTGGGGTGTAACGGGCAAGACTTGACCAGGCAACATCTCCACCCAGGTTAACTATCACCTGACCAAAAGAAGCTTTGGGAAAATATTCTCTTCTGGCTAATTTCACCCCTGGATTCTAAAAGTCCTGCCACCAAAGATCCATTTGGCTATTTAGAGCATATCAACATTTTTTCAGGAAATTCGTTAAGTTTTGGTTTTGGCAAGATAGCCACACCGTCGACCCATCACCTGGAGGACCGACAAGAAATGAGGTATCCAATCATTTAAGGACTGGTATGCCAAAGATCTGAGGAGAAATTACTTTTTCATGGAAATTTGTGCTATCATACCGTCGACGAGAGGATTCGGCTTCAAGAACAGAAACTTTGGGGAATTTTCACCGGGCAAAGAGGTCCAAAAAACTATTTTTGGACAGCTGCAGCCAAGCTACCGTATAATCTCGGATAATAACGCGAGTCTGTACCCGGAATCGATAAATCCCCGGCGAAGTTTCATAATTACTCTAATGGCGAAAACTGCGGTTCCTTGAAATTCCGAAGGCTTTAAGTCCCCATAGGGTAAAGGGGGATTTAGGGGGGTTATCAAGCAGTTATTTAAAATTCCCCCTTAACCACCTTAGGACAGGGAGGTTAACATCCTGTAAATGTCTGGATATTTATGAAAAGCCGCGCCGGGGCCGATTACTTCCCCGAGGCGGTCCCCTACTTCAACTAAATGATAACGTCGGCAGAAGCCTGCGAACTCTTGAGTCTAGGTCTCAAGGCCACCAAGAAGGAGGTCAGGGCGGCCTATCGCCGGGCCGACAGCTTCTGCATCGGGGTGTGGGGGCCTCCGCCCCCGAAAGAACCGGAAGGCGGTGACGACTGATGCGGGCTCGCGTGCTCCTTTTTGTGGTCCTCTTGCTCCAACTGGCCCCGGGGGCGCTCCCGGTTGCGGCCGCCCCGGCGCCGGTCATCCGGGAAAACCTGGAATATCAAGTAAGCCTAGGCCCGTGGTCGAATGTGGCCAGGATTCACGTGGTCCTGAAGGAGTTGGAACCGGGACATTACCTGGCGGAGTTTTCCGGGGCGACCCAGGGGATGTGGAAGTTGTTGAGCCGGTGGCTGCCCGAACGTTACCAGACCGAGATGGTCCACCGGAAATGAAAGCTGTAACCCCTGGTATATCGCGAAGAATTCCAGGAAAAAGGGCAGCACGTCTTGAAAGAGTATCGTTTCGACTATGACCATAGCCTGCTGACCCTCTGGCGCCAGAACGACGGTGGCGAAAAGGTCAAAAAATGGGAAGTTCCCTTGAAAGGCCCGATCTACGACCTTTTGAGCCTGTTTTATAACGTCCGCTTAGGCGCCCTGGGACCTGCGCCCGCCGCACCACCGTGCGGGTAATGGTCCTGCCGACCCTCGAACCCCAGGAATTGGTCTTTCGCATCGGCGCCGTCACCGACCAGGGGTTCAAGGTGATGGCGTACTTCTGCCAGTCCGGCGTGGACGAGGAGGATCAATATTTTATGTTTTTCAACCCGGAGCGGGTCATCCTGACCTGGACCCGGGCAACCTTCTTCGGCAATCTCACGGGGCGCTTGCTGAACCCCGGTGAGATCAGGAAGGAAGAGCTGCTGGCTCTGCCCCCCTCCTCTGCCCCCGTCCCTAAAGCCCAACCTTGAGGAACCCTGCCTCTTGAGAACTCGATCCCGCCTGGCCGGCGCCCGCCCCCTTTCTGGTCCTGCTGCTGCTGATTGGGCTGTGGGTGCCGGGGCATCAGAAGATCCGTAAGATACGGAGAGTCGAATGACCCAGGGAAAGTTGCATCAGATAAGACGAGAAAGAGGCACCAGAGCTCTTCGACATCTTTTGGGCCCGGTTTTCCTCATTGCGGCACTAATCCTCCTCTTTATCCTTGCGGTCTTGTTCTTTTTTGGAAAGCCTGCTCACCCTGCACGAGTTGATATGGGGTCGTATCCGAGGGGTAGAACTAATCAACGCCCTTAATCGTCCGATCGTAGAGTACCAAAAAGCCATCTTCCATGATGCGGGCTTTATCGACGGGTGGTTCCTCACATTCGTTGACACACCCTCCAAGCATTATTCCGGCATTAACCAAGCTTTTTCACCTATGACGGGAGTCTTTCTGCTCCTTATGCTCGGCACGTTTATTAGCGCGGCCCATGCCAGCACTCTCGCAATTGTGTCTTTCGGCTATCGGCGGTATCTTCGTACGGGGTCACACCGATGGCTTTACTGGTATTACCTCTTGCCTCTCGTACCTCTGTTTTTTCTACTCTCCTCCCACGTCCTCTTTGCCTATGGAGGACATAACCGGAACTGGATTCACCTGTATGTCGCGGCAGTTACCATTCCTCTCCTGCTGTTATTACGATGGCTGCCAGCTGCAGTGGACAAAACCGTCTATCCTGAGAGCGTGCATTGCCTGAGGCGCCAACATCTGCTGACCTATTTCCCGTCGCTAGAGCGACCAACACCCTGGCATGGACCCGAACCCAAAGGGGAAGTTGAGAGAAGGACGATATCCTTAATTGGAGATAGCTTGAGCACCGCGTTTCATATCAGTTCGCCACCGGCAATGCTCGTTCGAACGTGGGGAGAATGGAAGAGAAACTGGTTCCTCAACCTTCCCCGAGAGCAAAAAGTGCACCCAAGCGTCGTCGAGAGGCTTAGTTGTTTTGGCACAATCACAGGAGTTCACCACGCTTCATCGTCTGCCAAGGTGGACAACGGCCATCGCCGCAGCATCCTTGAGCGTGTAACGAATACGTGGCACTTCTCTCATCAAGTCGACGAGGTACTGGTTGGGAGGTTTCCCGATATACTTCTTATATGGATTGGACACAATAATGTTGACTGGAAATCGAAAGCTAACTCTCGCACCCACGAATCTTTTCTTGCTTTGTCTGACAAATTTATCGACCGTTATGAAAGACAACTCCGACGATTGCTCAACAGCGCTCTGGCAAGCAACCAACCCACAGCAATTGTGGTCTTCGGCTTGATAAATTTTGAAGCATTCTTCCAGGCCCGAGAAGAAGCCGAATCTATGAGACGCGTAGATGGAAGCTTGTACCCTCACCTTGAATCTGGGTACAGGCATTTTGTTTCTATGAAGCCTGAATACCGCGATGGCATTAAAGAACTGGCCAGCCTCTGCAATCAAAAGCTCAATGTCTTGTGCCAAAGACTAGGTGAGCAACTGTCCGGAACTAATGTTCGCCTGGTCTATTCTGATGCAATGGCAGTAGCGACAGTTGACAGTGCAGATTCCCTTTGTGCGGTTGATGCCTGGCATCCGTCGTCTTACGGGCACAGTGTGCTAGCGGATAGTGCCTACCCGATAGTGCACGACCAAGCTATTTTCCTTGATTGGACTATCCCGACTCCCGCAGCTTGAGGAACTGAGCCGGGCCATCCGAGGCCCACCCCCACCCCCAGCCCTGCCCAATGCCGGGAGCCTGTCAAGAAAGGGTGTTGCTCACTGCTATGACCAGAAACTTATCAAATCTCAGAAAATTCAACCTATCCTGATCATATCTGCAATTTTTAGAGCTGGTGAATAACTGCCCTTTAGCAAGACAACTACGCCTTCGTCCTCCCACCTGGGGGTCAGAGTTTCTTGCCGTCCACGGAGGTGGCATGTGCATGTGGCCTCGGCTTTTCCTCTAGCCCCCCATTATCGGGCGGTGCTGGCCTGGGGTTCTTAAGGTCCACCGCATTGAGGTATCCGGGTTCTGAGGGGCAGGTATGCCAAAATTTCTGCAAAAATTACTATGTCCGGCTGATTGGTTGACAAATTCATGGAAATTTATGCTAACATGTCGGGGCTACAAAAGAGGAAACTTGTCGGGGTTAAACTCGGGGAGAGAGGTCCCCAAAACCATTTTTTGACTGCGGTGGCCAAGGCTGCCGCATAATCTCGGTTTATATGCCGGGGGGGCTTGACTTTTGAGCAAACGTCTTTATTATAAATTTAAATCCTTTCAATATCCTTTCAATTAAAGAAGTTCCTCAAACGCCATCCGTTAATAAAGGAGGCTAAAGCGTGTAGAAGCCTGGTTGCGAGATGGTCACCCTGGTAATCTGAACCTGTTTGTTTTGGCCATTAGAAAGATCAAAAAAAATCTTAACTAGCCTGACGCATTCCCAGATCTAACCCTTTGCCCGCAAACATCGGTGGTTGGGCTCAATTATGCGGGAAAGGTTCTTTCGGGCCTTGAGACTGACCATTAAATAGGAGGAAAGGGGATCGCCATGAAGAAGATCTTGACCGTACTCTCTAATTGGGGTTACTGGGGTGAGGAATTGGTGGGGCCTCTGGAGGTATTGGATGGCGCAGGGTATGAAGCAACTTTTGTGACTCCTAAAGGAACAAAGCCCGTAGCCCTTACTCCCAGCATGGACCCCACCTATATTGACCCACCGTTGGGCCGACCCGTCACTTCCGAGGAAATGGCCCGCAAAACCCGGGAGTTGGAAAATTCCACCAGATTAAACAATCCCCTCAATCTTTCCACCTGGTTTCCCGAAAGGCCATATCTCAGTTCTCCCAGCTATCTGCGGGACCTGGAAGCTTACCACCATACTCTGGAGAAAGTGCAGCAGGACTTGGAGCAATACGAAGCCCTGTTGTTGGTGGGCGGCAGCGGGCCCATAGTGGATATGGTGAACAATCAGCGGGTTCATGACCTCATTCTCAGTTTTCTCAAGGTGGACAAACCCATTGCCGCGGAATGTTACGGAGTGGCCTGCCTTGCCTTTGCCCGGGATTTCCAGGCGCGCCAGAGCATCATCTGGGGCAAACATGTCACCGGCCACCCCTTGGAATTCGATTATAAGGACGGCACCGGTTTCATGGGGACCGATTTCAACATGGGGCCACCCCCTTATCCCCTGGAATTTATCCTCAGGGATGCCGTGGGGCCGGATGGCCAGTACCACGGCAATGTGGGCAGGGAGACTTCCGTAATCGTTGATTTCCCGTTTATTACCGGCCGATCCACCGCTTGCTCCCATCTGGTGGGGGTGAAATTGGTGGAAGTTATGGAAAAGGGGTTGAAACGGTTCGGCTGGTAAACTTCTCCGGAAAAGGCAGGTGGGATGATGCCTGGGAAAACTGGCAGATGTGCCATCATCGAGCAACTTTTGGCCGACGGGTGCAAATATATGTTCGGCAACCCCGGCACGGTGGAGCAGGGGTTTCTGGATGCGCTCCAAGACTATCCCGAATTTACCTATATTTTTGCCCTGCAGGAATCGGTGGCCGTGGCCATAGCCGACGGTTATGCCCGGGCCACCAGGCGTCCTACCGTGGTGCAACTGCACAGCGGCGTGGGCCTGGGCAATGGCATGGGCATGCTCTACCAGGCCAAACGCGGCCATTCACCCCTGGTGGTAATCGCGGGGGAAGCGGGCATCAGGTATGACGCCATGGACGCCCAGATGGCGGCGGACTTGGTGGCCATGGCCAGGCCGGTGACCAAGTGGGCCACCCGGGTGGTGGAGGCCTCATCGGTTTTGCGGGTGCTGCGCCGGGCCATTAAAATGGCGGCCACCCCGCCCATGGGGCCGGTCTTCGTTTGCCTGCCCATGGACCTCCTGGATGCTCCCAATGAAGAAGAAGTGGTCCCCACCTCATTTCCGGTGACCCGCGTCTGCCCCGAGCCGGAGCAGATTGCCGCCGCCGCGGCCATGCTGGCTGCTGCGGCCCATCCCCTGGTCATCATGGGCGATGGGGTGGCCTTCTCTGAGGCGCAACCCGAACTGGCCCGGGTGGCCGAACTGGTGGGCGCCGAGGTGTGGGGCGCGGACTCCTCAGAGGTGAATCTCAGCGCCAAGCATCCCTTGTTCCGGGGATTGCTGGGGCACATGTTCGGCGAGCACAGCCGGACCATCGTCTCCCCCGGGGACGTCGTCCTGATCTGTGGGACCTATGTTTTTCCCGAAGTCTTCCCCGCTCTCTCCGGCGTTTTTAGCCCCGGGGTCCGGGTGATCCACATCGACCTGGATTGCTTTGAGATCGCTAAAAATTTTCCGGTTAACCTTGGCCTGGTGAGCGACCCGAAAGCGACCTTGGCCAAACTGGCGGAAGCTCTCGACGCCATCCTGACCTCCTCCCAAAAGGAGGCCGCCAGGGCACGTATTGCCAAGATTGCCGCGCAAAAGGAGCAGGAATTGGCTGGCCAATTGGAGGCCGACCGGGCCGTGAACGACGCGGTGCCTCTGCACCCCTCCCGGTTCATGAAAGAATTGGCCGCCCAACTCCCCCAGGATGCCGTCATTTTTGATGAAGCCCTCACCGTCTCCCCGGAATTAACCCGCTACCTGCCCCCGACGCAGCCGGGGCTTTATTTCCAAACTCGGGGCGGTTCCCTGGGCGTGGGCATTCCCGGGGCCATCGGCCTCAAGCTGGCCCATCCGGATAAGACAGTCATCGGTTTTACCGGCGATGGCGGCAGCATGTACACTATCCAAGCCCTCTGGACCGCGGCGCGGCACCGCATAGGGGCCAAATTCGTGGTCTGTAACAACCGTGCCTATCAGTTGCTGAAACTTAACATCCTCCAGTATTGGCGGGAGCGCGGCATACCCGAGCACTCCTTTCCGTCCTCCTTCGATCTGACTCCCCCGGACATCGGGTTCGCCGGATTGGCCCAGGCCATGGGGGTGAAGGCAGTGCAGGTGGAGACCCCGGACCAGATCAAACCCGCCATCACCCAGGCCCTGGGAGATGACGGCCCCTTTCTCATCGATTTGGTAATTACCAATGAAGTCCCTGGGTATAAGGTCGGCTGCAAGTGCGGCCAATAGCCGAAGACTTTCTCTCACCCACCAGAGGAGAGACTGATGACTTGTAAAAGAATCGGCCTATTTATCGAGGATGAATGGGTAGTAATGAGCTATCACCCCATCATCCGTGAACTTAAAAAAGCTGATTTCCTCCCCCTTCTCATCACTACCAACAAAGAATGGGACCGGGGAGAAAGAAAGAGCATCCCTTCCGGGGATGAACCCATCTATCGACTAGTCGCCGACCTCAGCATCCCGGAGGTGAAAATTGCCGACTTCGCCGGGTTCGTCTTCGGGGGCGGGTACTGGACCGACCGCCTGCGGTGGTGGTTCATGAAGGAGTCCCAACCCGGCGTCTTGGAGCGGCCTGAACCCCGGGCCCTGGTGGAGAGCATCCTCCGCTCGGATAACCATAAAGTGGGGGTGATCTGCCACGCCATGTGGCTGCTTTGCAGTCTGAAGCAGGCGGTTAAGGCCCGGGAAGTAACCTGTGCCTACAACATCATCGATGACGTTAAGAATGCCGGGTTTACCTATATCGACACCGACGTCCACGTGGATGGCAATATGGTGAGCGGCCGGATGAGCAGCCATTCAGAACCGTTCATCCTGGAGTTTATCAGACAGGTGCAATAGACGCAGACCGGCAAAGCAGCACTATTGCCCTCCATTAGGGGCGCAGTGTCTTGGAAAGGGCCGAGGGAGGAGAAAAACATGAAGTATTTTACTCATAGTCTCCGGATATTGGGCATGGTAAAGGACGTGGATTTGGAAAAACGTTCTTTCCAGGTGCAGTGCCGCAGCGGCGATGTTTTTGAAGTGTCCGTGGCGGAAGGTACCGGTTATTTTTTCATCAAGAATTTCGACCGCCTCGACCGGAACCGGATACCCACCCCTCAGGGTTATGATGACAATAAACCGGCAGACCGGCTGAAAAGATATATCCGCAAGGACATCCTGGTGGCCGCCTACGGAGTCCACCAGATTCATGAAGACCGGGAGCGCTTTGACGCCAAGGAGATTTGGCTCTTTCAAAACCAGGACAAGGTCTATCTCTTTGAAGAGACCCATTGGTGGCTGACCCAGATCACCGCCCTGGCCGACCAGTGGCTCTTGAATATTTTTGGGGCCAGCAACACCTTCGATTTCACCAATTACCAGACGAACCTCAGCTATATCGGCACCAAGACCACGAACACCATTCAGGAATGCGCCACCCTGTCCCGGCTGATCTATGGGTTGGCGTCGGCTTATCTCATGACCGGGAACGAACGCTATTACCAGGCCGCGAAAAACGGGGTGGCGTACCAGCGGGATACCTTTAGAACGGAGTCCCATGACGGCACCTTCATCGTCTGGGCCCACGCCTATGATAAACAGATTGGCCGAAAAATAATGCCTTCCCAATTTGATGACGACAAGAACGCCATTCCCCTGTATGAGCAAATCTACGCCCTGGCCGGTCTCACCCAATTCTACCGGATTTCCAATGATTGGGAAATCATGGACGACATCCGGCGGACCATGGAATTCTTTAAACAGAGATTCCTGGACGAGGAACAAGGAGGTTACTTCTCGCATATCGATTATGCCACCTTCTCGTGGGACACCGAAGTCCTGGAGCACAATCGCAGCAAGAAAAACTGGAACTCCATCGGCGATCACACCCCGGCTTACCTGTTGAACCTGATGCTGGCCCTGGAGAATATTCCCAATGACGAGATGGCCGATCTTTATGCAGATTGCAAAAAAATGCAGAAGGAGGTGGCCGATCTCATCGTGGAGCATTTCCCGGACCCCGACCCGAAAATCCCTTACGTGCGAGAGCGGTTTTTCCGGAATTGGACTCCGGATAAAACTTATAAATGGCAGCAAGACCGGGCGGTGGTGGGCCATAACCTGAAGATCGCCTGGAATCTCACCCGGGTGTACAGCTTGCTGCCTAAAAAGAAATCTTACATCCAACTGGCCAAGAAGCTGGCGAATGACATGAAGATCTATGGCCTGGACCAAATCCGGGGGGGCTGTTTCGATGTGGTGGAGCGGGTGCCCAAAAACCAGATGACCATCGATTTTACCTGGCATAACCGCAAAGCCTGGTGGCAGCAGGAGCAGTGCATCCTGGCATATCTCATCGTCTACGGCGCCACGGGAGACCCGGAATATCTCCAACTGGCCCGGGAATCCATTGCCTTCTGGAATATGACCTACCTGGACTTCGATTACGGCGATGTCTATTTCATGGTTACCGACGATGGGCTTCCTTACACCAAAGAAGTCGAAGCCATGAAAGGCAGCCATTCCAAGTCGGGCTACCACGTGTTCGAGCTGAATTTCTTGACGAACATCTATATCCGCACCTTTGTGACCAAGACCCCGTTCCGGCTCTATTTCAAACCCTCGGGAAACCGTCCCAACAACTTCATCAGCGTGCAGCCGGACTATCTCCCCAAGGAGGCCCTGACCATGGGGAAGGTCTATGTGGACGGGGTGGAACATCACGACGTCAACCGGGAGACTTTCCTGGTGCAATTACCGGAATCGTCTAAAGATAATCCGGTGGAAGTCGCGGTGGAGTTCATCCCCAACAAGGATTACAAGCCGGAAGGATGAGGTAAGCATCCCAACTCTAAGATTCCTTCCAGGAGGCTCATATGGCCATCCCCATAGAGTTTGTTTATTGCACCGGCTTGGGAAGAAACCTCTTCAGGAACGTCCGGCTGACGGGGAGTTGGGACGCCAAGGGTCGCTACTCGGACCAATGGACGACCCTGCCCATGAACCCGGTGACCGGTGCAGACGGTTGCCCCTGCTTCAAGACCACCGTCGGGTTCGATGAGTCCCAGATAGGGCAGCAGTTTCGTTGGGGCATCATTTTGGATACCGAGGAGGGCGCCGACCTTTGGGGAATTCCCACCGAGGTCAACGACCATGCCTCCCCGGACCGCTACCGGACCATGGTGCTGCAACCCACGGGCCCAAATCCCCAGCAGGAATATTATTATCTGACCCACTGCCGCCACCTGGGGGCCAACAAACACTATTCTGCAGGAGCGTCTAAGCCGGGAGTCCGCTTCGCGGTCTGGGCCCCCAACGCCGAAAAGGTGGAGGTGGTGGTGGGAGACCGTAACATCGGTTATATCGCCGATGACAAAGACGGCTCCGGCAGGGATCAAAGCCGCGCCACTATCCCCCTGGATAAGCAACCGGACGGAGTCTGGCAAACAGAAGTGACGAGATTCCCGGAATTGAGGAATTTCCAGCCATGGGACCACCTTCCTTACATGTTCTGGGTTACCAAGAAAGGAGGCCGGAGAGCCTGTCGCACCGACCTTTATTCCCGCTGCCAGATCGGCCGGGGCAAGTTTGATCCCCAGGGCGCTCCCTACCCCGGGAATATCGATAATTTGGACGGCACAGTGAGCTGCTCCGTAGTGGTCAACCCGGACACGGTGACCAAAAACTTCCGGGAAGCGGTTTGGCCGGAACTTGAGTTCATCCCCGCAGCAGAATTCTGGCAAGATGAAGTCCGTCCGGGTTTAAGTCTGCCCACTCGGGTCGAGGACCTGGTGATCTATGAACTTCACATAGGCGCCATCTGGAACGGGGAAGACCGCCCCGGCTCCCTGGCGGATGCCATGGATCTCTTGCCCTACCTGGAAGAACTCGGGGTCAACGCGGTGGAATTACTGCCCATGAACGAGTTCGAAGGTTGGGCCGAATGGGGCTACGGTACCTCCCACTATTTTGCCATCGAATACAGCTCTGGCGGGCGGGACGAATTCAAGCACTTTGTCCGGGAGTGCCATCGCCACGGCATCGCGGTGATTCTGGATGTGGTGTACAACCACTATCATCACCGGGCCGAGCGGGCCGAATGGGCCTATGACTCGGATCTCCCGGAAGAAAACATCTATTACTGGTACGAAGGGAAATCCTCCGACTACCCGGATGCCTTGGGTGGTTATCTTGATAACTGGTCCACCGGGTATGCGCCTCGCTTTTATGAGGAGAACGTCCGGAAAATGTTCATCAGCAGCGCCGCGGCCTTGATGGAAGAGTTCCACGTGGACGGCTTCCGGGTGGACCAAACCACCTCCATGCACCTTTATAATGTGCTGCATGCAGACAACCGTATCCCCGTACCCCACGCCAACTTATTTGGCGCCAAATTTCTCCGGGAGTTGACCCGGACTCTGAAGCTCATCAACCCCAAAGTCATCCTGATGGCGGAAGATCACTCCGATTGGGAAAAAGTGACCGAAAGCCCCGATGCCGGAGGTCTGGGGTTTGATGCGGCCTGGTACGCCAATTTTCACCATCATCTTGTCGGCAAACTGGATCAGGGCCCGGAGTTCGCCAAACTGCTCCTGACCGCGGGATATGGCCAGGACCAGCCCCTGGCCCTGGATTATCTTGCCAGCGCCCTGGGAGGGTCCGGCCAGAAGAAGATTGTCTATCATGAGTCTCACGATGAAGCGGGAAATTCGGCGTTCTCCCAACGAACCATTGTGACTGCGGTCAATGGGGCGCCGCTGGTGGGCCCTACCCGGGAGGTCGCCGAAGCCCGTTGTCGTTTTTGCTTAGGCATGACCATGCTGTCGCCGGGCACTCCCATGTTTCTTATGGGAGAAGAGGTCGGCGCCCAGAAAGAATATAAATACAATACCTTTATGCAAAACCGGGAAAACCTGAGGGCCGAGCGCCAGGGAGACGGGCAGCGGCTATTTCGTTTTTACCAGGATTTAATCGCGTTTCGCCGGAGCCATCCCGGCCTCAGGACCCATGCCGTCGATATCCTCCACGTGCATAATGCCAACCGGGTGTTGGCCTTCCGGCGCTGGGACGACTCGGAAGAGCTGCTGGTGGTGGCCAGCCTGAATAACTACCCCTTCACCGCCGGATATGTTATTGAAAGCTCTCGCTTGGGAAGCGGCCCCTGGCGAGAAATTTTCAATACCGATGCCCAAGTTTATGGGGGTAACAATGTGGGCAATCAGGGGGCCGCGCTTTCTGTTCACAATGGCCTTCTGGAGGTACTAATTCCAGCCAGCGGGTTTATGGTCTTTCGCAAGGACTAAAGCCCACCAGGACTGGATTGTTGACCAGCTCCGCCCTCTTTGGGGTCGTTGCCAACAAGATGAGAAATCCAAAAGAGACGATGCCGTGATCCATCAACTCATATTTGCGGCCCCCAAGCCGGGGATGACTGCGCAGGAGTTTCAAGATTACTGGGTAAATATCCACGCGGTGAAATATGCCAGTAAGATTCCCCAAATCAGGAAGTATCTGATAGACACCAGGATTCCTTTTGAGGGTGATCTGGGGGACCCGGTTCTTCCTCACCAGGGTGTGGCCGAAATTTGGTTAAAAAACGAAGCAGACCAGTTAGCTTCCCTGCAATCCCAGGAATTTCTAGAAGGGGCCCGCCTTGATGAACCGAATTGGGCGGCGTTTTGGCTTACCTTGGTGTTGGACACCACTGCTCAGGTAATTGTAGAAGGCCCACCACTGACCAAAGACCCAGCCTGGATTAAGTTATTGATGTTACTCAAGCGCCAACCAGGTGTGCTTTTGGAAAACTTCCGCCGCTATAACTTGAAAGTTCATGCTCCTATCGTTGCTGCGTTGCCCGGCTTGCAACGGTATCTGCAATGCCATACCCGTGATGGGTTCTACGTTTTTGGTGAAGCCAGCTTTGATGGGGTTGAGCAACTTTGGTTTGAGAATGTAGCCGCGCTTAAACAAGCTTGGAACTCAGCCCAGTTCCAGGAGAAAGTGAAATCCAGCCTAAATAGCTTTGTTGACCCCAAATATATCTTTACCTTGGTTGCTGAGGAGCATTGGATTATCGGGCCGGAATCGCGTTAAAGATTTGCAGCAATTGAATCGGGCTGTTGCTGGATTGAAGCACTACTCTAAAATCATTCATGCCCAATTAATTGGAGAAGCTCTATGGCAGTTCAACCCCTGGTGACCATAAATAACCTGAACGCCTGTATCGCGGTAGCGCACCTCGACGCGAGCATTAATTGGTACCGGGAGGTATTGGGGTTTGAGGTTCTGCAGAGGCAAGATTTTCCCGAGTTCGCCGCGCGGGTGGCGTTCCTGGAGTCCAAGGGAGTGGAAATCGAACTGGTTGAGAGCCGGGATTTCACCCCTGCCCCACGTCCAGACCCACCGAAAAATCATGTGTTGACGCAAGGTATAAGCCAACTCTCTTTTCGGGTAAAGAATATTGAAGAAATTTTTGCGCGGGTCAAGAGTCGTTCTATACGAGTTGCCCTGGATCTGGTCAACGCGGCACCGCTCAAATTTAAAGCATTTTTTATCCGGGACCTGGAAGGCAACCTGATTGAGTTTATTGAGCGGTATTAACTATTTACGGTGAGAAAGCCAATGGATACAGAGAAATCAGTACAAATCATGAAGGATTGGTTTGCCAGCATTGGCCGGGGTGACATGCAAGCAGTTATTGGTCAACTGGCTGATAACGTCGTGTTTGAACTTCCTCTGTACAAGCACAACAAAATCATCCCCTATTTGGGAATAATGAAGGGGCCTGAAGAAGTAGCCAAGGCCTTCCAAATCAGAGGCGAGACGACCGAAGTCCTAGGCTATGAAACCCGCGGCTTTGTTGGTCAAGGCAATGAAGTCTGGGTCATTGTGTACACCAAGGCAAAATGCACCGAAACCCAGGCCCAGTTCGAAATTGAAGACGCTCATCACTTTGTGCTGAATGATGAGGGTAAAATTGCCAGATGGAAGGTTTACTTTGATTCCTACCTGGAAGTGGCGGCTTTCAAGGAAGATATTGATAAGCGGCTGATTACCGCGGTGCAAAAAAATGATTTGGAGCGAACGAGATACCTTCTGGAAATGGGAGCAAATCCCTGCGCTAGAGATACTGAGAGTGGATTAACCGTGCTGATGATGGCAGCAGGGCAGGCCCAACCGGACATGGTGAAAATCTTGCTCGCTGCCGGGGCGGATGTCTTTGCCGCCGACAGTCGGGCCGGGGGGTCCGTTTTGCATAAGGCCTGCCAGGGTGGCGGTGTTGAAGTCGTGAAACATCTGGTAGAAGCCGGGGCATTTGTCGATTCCGTGGCTCCGACGACGGGACATACCCCATTGATGGAGGCTTTGTGGTTCAAATATCCCGACATTGTGCAATATTTGCTCGACCAAGGGGCAGGTTTGCAACTCAATACGCATTATGGCTTCTCATTGCTCCAACACTTTGAATATGAATTAAATGTCAATGTCCTGGGAAAAGATAAATTGCTGGAAGCGGATAAAATGATCAAAACCCGCCAGCAATCAGACCAAGCCAAGATTGAAAGCCAAAAATTGATGCAGGCGGTGACCGACGACGATGTAGAAACGGTTAGGAAACTTATTGCCGCAGGGGTCGAGGTTGATGAACGATATCCCTTCGTGAATGGCTTTAACGATTATCACACTCCTTTGCTTGTTGCTTGTCGAGATGGGCATACCGAAACCGTTGCCGAACTTCTCAAGGCTGGGGCCGATGTCAACGCCGTGGAGCCGACATTCGGGGCGGTGCCTTTACACAAGGCCGTTTACAACGGGCATGCCGACATTACCAGAATGTTGGCCAGGCAACCCGGCATCAACCTTGATTTTCAGGGGGCTACAAACGGTTATACCCCTCTGCATGATGCCCTGTGGCATGGCTACGATGAATGCGCCAAAATTTTGCTGGAGGCCGGCGCCCGGCTGGATTTGCGGGGACATGACGGTAAACTCCCGATAGATATCGCCATCGATACCTTTGGAAAAGATCATGAGATGGTCAAATTGCTTCGCTCCTAAATAGAGACCGCGTAAGCTCTAAAAAAATACAACTTAAAGTTGAATTTGTTCGTATCTGAAGCGATTATTAATGATTTTAAAGAAGGAGGTGGGTAGACATGTTTTTTTATTGTAAGATGGGTTGGGATATCAAAGGATTGTCCTTTGAAGATTTGTGGAAATTAGAGGGTGAAGAGGCCAGGCAGGCAATAAAAACCATCGACTCAGGCATGGCCCAGCATCTATATAAGGTGGCCGCCGAACAATATGTTATTGTCATCGGCAATCTCCCATCGGCCGAGGAATTGGACCGTACCGCCATGGGGCGCCTGCCGATGCACGAACACCTGATATTTGAAGAAGTTTTTTCCCTGGAAGAGGGCTTCAGCATCGATGTTCAGGGGTATTTGAAACCAAGAAGGGGAAAAATAAGTCAGAATCCCAGGTTGCTATATTACGTCCAGATGGCCTGGGATCCTAAAGAGAGACAGCTGGAGGGGTTGTGGGATAATGCTAAAAAAACCTTGAAAGACCTGGGGGCAACCAAGGTACTGAGCTTGTACAGGGTTGCGGGGCAGCAACGCATTATCATCATTGTGGATGTCGAGAAAGCTGAAGATCTGAATGCGTTAGCCAACTTGTCGGACTTGAATTCTCCAATAGTGGAGAAGGTGTGGTTACTGCGAGATTATCATCTCTTCGCAGAAGATGTATGGAAGGGTTATAAAGATTAGTCTTGTTATACTGCGGGAAATTGATTTTTCTAAATTTTTAAGTTCTATCATTTTTTAAGTCATGTTCCGGGAAAGGTTCTTGCGATGCGGATAGCGGCTTATCGTGGCAGTTGCACCCACGCTCCGGAGAATACTCTGCCGGCTTTGATCAGTGGTTACACCGGTGGGGCGGACGTGTTGGATATTGGGATCCAACTTACTAAAGACGGCCACGTGGTGATCTCCCACGAGGCCGCGCTGGAGCGCTTGACGGGCCAGCCGGGGACCATTCCGGCCATGACTTTGGCGGAACTTCGAAAATTGGATTTCAGCGCCACCTTCCGGCCCCGGAACGCGCCGCAATTCCGTTACTATCACCACGAGGGGCACCGCCTGGGCCTGGAGACGCTGCCGGCGCTCCTCGACTTCCTGCCTGAAGACGTGGAGCTGTTGCTGGAATTAGGGCAGGAGAGCTGCCGGGAGCCGGCTCAAAGAGAGGCTTTGGCCACCCAGGTGGTGCAGGCCCTCTTATCCCGGGAACTGAGCGAGCGCGTGGTCCTCTGCTCCCAAGACCAGGAGATTCTTGCCTTGGTCCGGAGACAGGCGCCGGGGTTGCGCTTCCTGGTGGTGGGGGAGGGATTGGCCCCGGATGAGAGCCTGACGCGCCTCGACCGCCTGGCCGCGGATGGTCTGATCACCACCTGGGAGAGCGTGGCCGATCTCAAGGGCCGGTTGACCGAATTCGGGCGCCGCCTGGAGGCCAGGCACCAGGAAAGGCCCTGGCGGGTGGGGGTGGCCCTACGTCCGGGCGTCAACTCATACCCCTTGACCCGAGAGGTATATGAACAGCTTGGCGGACACGCCTTTATCTGGTCGGGGGCAACGACATCGATGCTGGAAGTGGCCCCCTTCCTACGCAAGGCGGTGGTGATG
The DNA here is from genome assembly GCA_007280345.1 of Deltaproteobacteria bacterium. GTDB lineage: Bacteria > Desulfobacterota > QYQD01 > QYQD01 > QYQD01 > QYQD01. Next base: position 16,734 of record QYQD01000013.1, read on the forward strand.
GTCCAGGAATCCTTTGCCGGAAAAAAAGTAGATGTGGAGCTGTTCAGTTTGGGCTACGCCAAAGCGAACCCTTACTGCGGAATATTTCAGGACGACGGTATCCATGTAAGGATCAGGGACTATGACGGACCCTTGCCGGAAACCGGGGACGACCCCTTGGAGAACCGCCTGGTAAACTTGGAAACCAAGTTGATGTATACCGCCAAGGACTGGCCCTTCTACTCCGGCGGCGGCTTGGGGCTGAAGCGGGGCATCCGGGGGGACTTTGTCGCCGAGGTGGATTACCAGGTCCAAAGTGTAGGCCAGGCCACTACTCTGGAGATGGCGGTTATGAACGTGGACCCGGGCGCCCATCAGGCGAAGCCGCCCACCACTTTTCGGCAAAAGGATTCTTTCTTTGACCCCCACGGCGCGCCGCCTTACGTGGGGGCGGAACACGACGAACAGGACGGCTACCGCATCAACTGGAATCTGGGCACGGAATACGACAACAACCAGTATGGCAGGCCGGTGGGAGACGGGGATACCCCCCGAGGCGGGCGGCTGCGCCTGGAGCGGCGGGGCCCGTACTTCTCCGCCTATTACCGCAACGACGTCGATGCGCCGGACTGGGTGTGCGTGGGCGTCACGCGCAACCATTCCCTCAATCCGGTGGTCTATCTCCGCTGTGTGGGCAAACGTTGGCGTCAGGAGAGGGAAGACGGGCCCGGCTACTACCCCATTCTGGCGAATGAGTTTATTTTCCGTAATCTCCTGATCACCCGCTATCTCCGCTAGCGCGGCTGTCTATACCCTTTAAGGTAAGGAGGGCCTCATGCCCGACTTGGACTATCGGAAAGAATTGGCCCGGATGCTGTTGTCAGAGGGAAGGGACGAGTTCGATTTACTGGCGGACGTAGTGCCGGAAACCCTGCCGGCCGCAGCCCGGCTAACCGCGGATTTGGGAATCCGGTTTCCGGCAGGGATGGCCCCGGTGCCCAAGCCTCTCGATCCCCGCCCCAATCCTGAAAATCCCCTGCCTAGGGCGGATGTGCTGGTGGTCACCTGGACGGTGGCGGAAAACAACGGTCTGGCCGATGTCCTCACCCCTGGTTATGGCCGCCAGGCCTGGTACTTTTACCGGCGGCGCTTTGACCAGCATTACCGGCCCATCATCCGGGAGGGGGCGCCGTCGTTGGCCGCTGGGCGCCTGGGGAGTTGGTTTCCCACCTCGGTGGGCCAATCTTCGGTGATCTGCTTTAAGTCCGAGTTGCATTTGAACCAGGACGGCAAATTCCTGAACGCGGATGGCACTCCCGCCGACCAGAAGACCGGCTACGCTACCTTGCCGGTCAAGGACCTCTTGCTGCAGCTCATCGACGAAGTCAGGCCGAAGCTGGTGATCACCACGGGGACCAGCGGCGGCGTGGCCCTGGATCAGGACCTGGGGGATGTGGTGATTACCCGGGGCGCCAAATTTCGCCTGGCCGACGAATTTGCCCAAGAGCCGTTCAACGCCATGAATCGGCCCGGTCCTCAGTACACCAGTGACTGGCAGGTGCCCCAGACTTACTTTGGCGCGGCCAGGGACCTGATGAACCAATTCGCCCCCAATTTGGTGGAGCCGGACTTCGGGCCTCCCACCAAGCGTTACGATTTCCCGGGTCCGCTGCTCCGGGCCCGGCCCAACGTTCCGGATATCCATCTGGACGGCACCGGCTGGATGCCCAGGTTTCATCCCATTCTCACCACCGACTTCTTCGAGTTCGGGACTTCCAATAACCATCTGGACCGGGAAGGGTGCGCCGTAGAAATGGGGGACGCGGTATTGGGGCTGGCCTGTAGTGAATTGGCAAATCCGCCCCGCTGGTTGGTGGTTCGAAACATCTCGGATCCCCAGATCAACGGCGACTTGCCCAATCAGCCGAAACGCCTGGACATGCAGGCCCTTTGGGCCGTTTGGTATTACGAAAAGTACGGCTACTGGACCAGCGTCACCGGCGCCCTGGCTTGCTGGGCGGTGATCGCCGGACTGTCCTGAGCCAGGGAGACCGCGCCATGCCCGACCCCCGCCTGCCCACCGAAGTGGAGTTGGTTTACGAAGTGATGCCATGCAACGCCATGCGCACCGCCCAAGAGCCCATCCAGGCGCCCCATCCGTGCTCCTATTTCCGCAAGTGGGGGACTTATCATAGCTACGACTACCTGGAGGATGGTCCCCCGCCCCAGCCGGGCATCGTGCATGATTCAATCTATGTGGGGCGCGCCCCCCTGGTGCCGGAAGTGCTCAGCGGCTGCCGCAAGGCGCCTCTGTTGGCCCTCGGCATCAACCCCAATCTGCCCGGCTGGTGGCCCCGCTCCCGGGGTTCGTTGAACCCCCTGTTCGATGACTACAAGCAATACGCCCACTATTTCCGCTACCGGGCGGTGGCCAAACTGGAGGTTCCCCCCCAAGACTACGCGGCCTTTGGCGGCAGCCCGGCTGACACCCCCTTCTCCCGCTTCGAGCTTAACGTGCCGCCGGACAGCCAAGGGAGGCGGTTAATCCCCGCCCGGATGCAGCCCCAGAAGATGTACCAGACCTACCAGTGGTTCCTTGACGAACTGGGGGCGCAAAAGGGTTGGTCCAACCATCGCCTGGCGCTGGGCGAAGACCTGGCCTATGGCAACATGGTGGCCTGCCCCAGCGCCAAGTGGGTGCTGGCCTCGAGCGGCGATCCGGACTTGCCCGGGATGACGCCGGAGGAGCGCCTCGGCATTGTGCAGGAGTGCTTTCATTTGCGGAAGCACTTTTTGCGGCAATTGTTCCAAACCCTGCCTAGCATAATTCTCATTTTCAGCCAGGCGACCGCCGCGGCGTTCATTGACGAGTTGCAGGACCGCTTTGTGGCCGGCTCGCCGTCGCCCCAAGAGCCCCTGGAAGAATTGCGGCGGCGGACCGTCCGTTTGGAGTATGGGGTCCTGGGGGATGGCACGGCCTTGCAAGCCCGGATAATTTTCTCTCCCCATATCACCGGCGCGCCTGAGCAATTCGCCACGGCCCGGCAGGAAGTCCTCCGCCAACTCCTCGAGGAAGCGGACGCGGGAGCCTTGGCCTACAACCCCCAGACGAGACATCTGCGGCGAGCCCGGGGCGGCTGCGTCTTTTGCCCCATGCTGGCCATCGGCCCTTGCGATTATGCGGACGAGCTGCAGCCCCTATCCGCCGCCCCCCAGCTGACCGCGGAATCGCCCATCAGCCTGCTGATGACGGAGAAGGCGGTCCAAGGGGAGCTTTACGTATCGCAACCCGTTAAGGGCGGGGCCGGGGAGGTCTGGATGTTGGACGACGCAGATCGCTTTTCGCCTTAGCCCGGAGTCGGGGAAATATGCGTCCTCTTGCAAACCCCAAAAACGGTAACCAATTATTAAAATGGGATTGGGGGAAGAGCCTGCGGTTCGCCCAAAGGACCTGTTCCACACCGTGTTAATACCAACCTGTAGGGAGGATCTTGCCCATGCCGGCTAAACCAGTATCTTTCCTGGATCTATGGGGCACTTTGCTGCTCCGGACTGCTCGCGGGGTGGAGGTCTCACCGGTATTGCTGCCACTCCTGACGAAGGGCGTGCTCGGCCGCGTGGGGATTCTGTGCAATCTCCCGGAGGGACAGGGGGTGAGACAGGTGCGCGCCGCCCTGGCCGCGGCCGGGATCGAGTCGCACGTGGATACCCAGATAGTCATCGTCGCCTCGGCCTTGGGCACGCCGCTCCCCGACCGCCGGGCTTTCGCCGCGGCCGCGGCGGTAGCGGAAGTTCCCCTGGAGGACTGTCTCTTCCTCAGCGCCAATCAATCCCACGTAATCGCCGCCCTAGCTGCGGGGATGAGCGGGGCCTCGGTAGTTATTCCCCCCACTGCGGCGCCGGCCCCGTCCCCGGCCGTTTCGGTCCCGGGCGCGGTGCTTGCCGCCGGCGAGATCGACGAGGATCGGGGGCCGACTTATATCCTCCAGGGCCGTCTCGTGACCATGCGCTCCCCGGGGGAGGTGATCAAAGACGGCCGGATCGTAGTGCAAGAAGGGCAGATCCGGGCCGTGTTGCAGCCCGGCGAGCCCCTACCTGAGGCCTTCGCGGCGGCGCCGGTGATCGATACCCAAGGGACCATCTACCCCGGCCTCATGGACCTCCACAACCACTTTGTGTACAACGTTCTACCCCTTTGGGTCGTGCCCAAACGGTACACCAATCGCTCCCAATGG
>QYQD01000042.1 GCA_007280345.1 Deltaproteobacteria bacterium
CTATTCCAAGCGGTTGGCAAGATTATCTGCCGAAATGGCTTGTCATCAACAGATTAATCCGGAAATCAAGATCATCGACGCCATCACCATCGATCTCTGCGCCAGTGTCTTCCCCTGGGCCAATTTTCGGTTGTCGCGAGGGGTCATTTTTCGGTTGCCATTTATAATACCTATCAATTAAGGTAAAGGGCTAATAAATGATCGGAAATATTTCGGTGCTTTTCTTTTCATTTCTTTTCATATGTATTTTAACAATATACCTTGCTAAGGTACAGTCTGATCTTGATATAATAGATATATATATTATATTTGTGCTACTGCATTTCGGCCTCTATCCTTTTGTAAGAGGTTTATATTTTGGTAAAGATGTTATCTTCGATTTTACCAATTGTAACCCATTAGTTATTGGTTTAATATTCATTCAGGTGTTATTGATATTAGTAATTATTAGATTTATATCCTGGTATTTTCCAAAAAATATATCAATTTATTTGAATATTAGGAACATGATACAACAATGGAGTCGCATAAATAGGTATATTTTGCTTTCTATCTATATAGTGTTAATCTTATTTCAAACAATAAGTTACTATAAATATGGAGTAAAAACCTATATAATGCCCGATGAATTTGAAAGGATTGGCAAACATCTCCCCTATTGGTTCACTTCAGTGCGAACTATCTATCCACATCTTGCATTTTTAATTTTTTTGGGTTTGTTTTCTAATATCCTTAAATTAAAAGGGTATCGCCAGTATGTATGGATTATTCTAACTATTTTGTTTGTTCCAATCGTGACAATTTACGGCAGAAGGTTTTTCTTGGCTATGATCGTAGCCGCAGCAATATTTTGGTTCATAGAAAAGAGAAAAAATATATTCCAATTAAAGTACATGAAGGTTATTTTGGTATTAGTTTGCGGTTTTTTCTTATTCAGTAATTTATTCCAAGCTTATCGGGAGGTTTTTCAGGCAGTAGGCCCGGTTAATCTGGAGAAATTGAAGAACCCATTTGAAGCCGCAATCAATTTTAATGCTACCATCAATAACTTAAAGATGAGACCAGGAACATGGGAATTTAACTTTCTGGTTATTAATAATCAATTCAGTAAACCCAACATGGTTACCAATGGTAAAATTACCTGGGAGGGTTTTAAGAGTTCGATTCCCCGGTTTTTCTGGGCTGACAAACAATTTTATAACATAGATAAAATATTAGCTGACTTATATCATGTCAAACAGATAGAAATTGATATCGGTAAAAATCTAATTGGCGTTGCACAAGTAGATTTCGGATATTTATCTATCATAATTGTACCAATAATAATTTTAACTATAGTTATAGTGATGGGAGTGTTAATTAAAATAACTTTACAGTATCCCACGTTTTTATGGTTATTTACAGGAAATATATTGTTTTTTTTGATTAATATTGAAGAAAATGGAAATGAGATATTCTTTATGGTAAGGTATATAATTATTACGTTGATACTATTTGTGACATACCTTGTATCTCAGAAAATATATTTAATGCTTATCCGTAAGTAATTTGAAATTTAATTATATTACTTTCCGGCACACAAATAGAATAGGCCGCGGCTTTTTGGGAGGTGGCTAACTGGGCGGGTGGCTTATAACATCCTTGCCTGTTCCGGGATCTTATGCAGCTATAAATCGCCTTTGAGGCCGGTCCGTTTTGTCACCAAAAAGATTGTGACCGCGGCCTGTCGGATTGCTGCCGGCTCCCGGGAGAAACTCCAACTGGGGAATATCACCATCCAGCGTGACTGGGGTTGGGCCCCGGAATATGTGGAAGCCATGCGGCTCATGGTGCAGCAGGAAGTCCCGGATGATTTCGTGATTGCAACCGGTGAGGGCCGCTCTTTGGAGGAGTTTGTGGCGACGGCTTTGGTTCAGCTCGGTTTGGGCTGGCACGAGCAGGTGGTCATAGACCCGGCTTTGTTTCGGCCCACCGGAATTGCCATAAGCCGGGGGCAATCCCCGGAAATCCCGGGAAACCTTTGGCTGGCAGGGCAAATATAAAATGCCGGAAGTGGTCACCTTGATGGTTAAGGATGAACTTCAATACCTGAGGGGATATGGAGTCTAAAATACGTTTAGCTTATCTGTTGACCCACCCGGTTCAGTACCAGGCCCCCCTCCTGCGCCTGATTGCCGCGGAGCCCGGCATTGATCTGACGGTGTTCTTTTGCAGTGATTTTTCCCTGGAAAAATTTTATGATCCGGAATTCGCTAAAGAAATTGAATGGGATGTCCCCCTGGTGGCTGGCTATCGCTATGAAGTTTTGCCTGCAATAGGGGGAGGAAAGCAGATAACCTTCTGGCGCCCCTTTAATTACGGGCTGTCAAGGCGCCTCAGAGAAGGAAGCTTTGATGTCCTATGGGTCCACGGCTACGCCAGATGGTTCAGTTGGGTCGGCATTTTGGTGGCAAAAGCACAGGGCATCAAGGTATTAATTCGCGATGATGCAACTCTTATAAGCCTTTCAAGGACCTTAATTAAAAGGGCGTTTAAAAAGGTCTTCTTTTTAATTTTGAAAATTTTTTGTGACGGGTTCTTGGCCGTCGGCAGTTTGAACCGGGATTATTATGGTTATTACGGCATCAAGGATGACAATATCTTTCTTGTCCCTTGGGCGGTTGATAATGCATTCTTCCAGGCCAAGGCCCAGGAAGCGTCGGCCCCGCTGGAGGAATTACGAAATTCTTTGGGACTTGAGAAGGGACGGCCGATAATTTTATTTGCAGGAAAGCTGTCGGAAAGAAAACGCGCCGGGGACTTGCTGGAAGCCTATATTCAATTGTCACCTGACCGGAAAACCGAGCCGCTTCCCTATCTTTTGTTCATTGGGGAAGGTGACCAGCGGCAGGCCCTGGAGAATCGGGCCGGGGATACGGGATGGGACTCCATCAAATTTTTGGGTTTTAAGAACCAAACGGAACTGCCGGCCTATTTCAAACTTTGCCAGGTGTTTGTCCTACCCTCGGTGCATGAGCCCTGGGGACTGGTGATCAACGAAGTGATGAACGCCGGCCGGGCGGTCATTGTCAGCGATCAGGTGGGCTGCGGCCCCGATCTGGTGCGGCATGGAGAAAACGGCTTCATTTTCCAGGCCGGCAACACCACCAGCCTCGCTGAAGCCATCCACAAGGTCCTGGAAAATCAGGAAAAGTGCCGCCTGATGGGGCAACAAAGTCTGAAAATAATTAAAAAATGGGGCTTCGAACAAGATATCCAAGGATTGAAAAAAGCATTGGTCTCAGTAATCAGTGAGACATTAATCATGTGATGCTTGTAAGAGTTATTTCGGCAGGCTTCGGCATGTTGTTTTGAATTTATATCCATCAGTTATCTAATTGAATGGATTGGGAGATATTATGGTCGTAAAAAAAATTATGTATAGGATTTCGAAATCTCTTCGGGAAATATATTATTCATATTATCCTGATAAAGAGTTCCTATTGCTATCAGAAAATAGCTTAGTATGGGGCTTAAGAATAGAAACCTGCAATATATGTAATGCTAATTGTATCTTTTGCGCCTATCAATATCAAAAAAGAAAAAAAATGATTATGCCAGAACCAATGTTTAATAAAATAATTGATGATTATAATTTTATGGGAGGAGGAAACCTTGGAATAACACCCGTTGTCGGTGACCCTTTAATAGACCCACTTATTTTAAGTCGCATACATTATGCGCGGCAATTTTCTAATATTAAGACTATCTCGACATTTACCAATTGCATAAATCTCCATGAGGTTGGCATAAAGAACTTATTAACCAGTGGGTTAAATAGTATAACCGTAAGTACATCAGGTTTTGATTTAGAATTGCATGAAATAATTTATAGAAGCAAGAAAGCAGAAAGAATGAAGAGGAATTTGATAGACTTACTCACAATAAATAAAGAACTGGGGAATCCTTGTGAAATAAAAATAGGATTGAGAACATGTCAATCGCTTAAGGAAGTTATGAGTGACAAAGAGTTTATGGAAATTGTGAAGTTAAGTAATGAAGTAGATATTAATTATTATTTTGAAGATTGGTCAGGAGCAATCAGATCAACTGACTTGCTAAGAGGGATGAAAATCAGGCCATTCTCACTATTGATCTTGCGGAGGAAAACCCCTTGTTGGATGCTTTATGGCGAACTCGCCGTATTATCTGACGGGACGGTTGCCATGTGTGGTTGCCATGAATTAGAGGGTGACAGCGACCTTGTGCTTGGTAATATAATGGATAGCTCATTAATGGATTTATACAGATCTGAGCAGGCAAATATGATAAGGAAGAATTGGCTGAATGGCAGTAAAATACCGGATATTTGCCGCAGTTGTCTAAATTATAATCCTTATACTTTCGGCATGTTAAAAGAAACTAGAATTAAGGCAAACGGATAGCGTATTCCTATTTTTTCTTCCTCCATCTATCTTTAGTTCCATCTTATACTAATTTTTCATCAAACATAGAGTAATGTCATGAGGTATTAATAAGTATGGCAACAACATCCGGGGCCAAACTAATGATGCGGAACCACCTAAGAATACTTTATCTCGCGGCTCAGGGCACCAATACCTTGAAACGAGTAAATGCCTTGCGGCGCCTGGGTCATGAAGTAACACAGATAGATCCATACAGCTTTTTTCCTTATAAAGATTTTGTCGGAAGATTAATATATTATGCGGGGGCTTCCTTAATCGAGATTTATTTGAAATATAAAATTTCGCCGATTATTACCAAAGATAGGTTTGATGTAAGTTTTGTGGATGGCGGAGAATTGATCGGACCTAATTTGATAAAGGTCTTAAGAAAAGTATCGCCTATTATTATAAACTATAATAACGATGACCCATTCGGCGGCCGTGATAAAAAGAAGTGGCGGTTGTATCGGGAAGCGGTCCCCCATTATGATTTGCTGGCCGTGGTGCGGCCGGTCAATGTTGCTGAGGCGTACGCTTTGGGGGCCCCAAAAGTTCTGCAGGTATTCATGGCGGTAGATGAATTGGATGGCCCTCGGGAAATAACTCCCCAGGACCGGCGGCGATTTCCCCATGAAGTTCTGTTCATCGGGACCTGGATGCCGGAAAGAGGACCATTTCTGCAGGAGTTGATGAAAGCCGGGGTGCCCCTGGCAATTTACGGCAATGACTGGCAGAAAGCGCCGGAATGGCCGGCGTTGCAATCGGCCTGGCACGGCCCGGCCATCTATGGGGATGATTACCTCAAGGCCATTCAACTGGCCAAGGTTTCCTTGGGGCTCCTTTCCAAAGGGAATCGGGATTTGCATACCACCAGGACTTTTGAAATCCCCTATTGCGGGGGTTTGTTGTGCGCCGAACGCACTTCAGAGCACTTACAATTGTATCAGGAAGATGTTGAGGCGGTTTACTGGGGTGATGTGGAGGAATGCATTGAAAAATGCAGAAAACTTCTTAATGATGATAAGATGCGAGCCGAAATTGCCGAAAAGGGGAGAATACGGTGTCTCAGCAACGGCATTTTCAATGAAAAGAATCTGAAAAATATATTAGCAACGGCCTTATCTTAATAAACATAATC
>QYQD01000019.1 GCA_007280345.1 Deltaproteobacteria bacterium
ATGGCCACCACTACGTCAGCCACCATCAGGATTCTCGCTTCGGGGATAATATCCCCATCTTTTATTCCCAACGGGTAGCCCGAGCCGTCCAACCGCTCATGGTGCTGGAGGACCGCCTGGGCCACGGGCCAGGGGAATTCGATGACCTTCAGGATGTCATGACCCACCTGGGAGTGACCTTTGATCAGATTGAACTCCATCGAGCTGATTTTCCCGGGTTTACTGAGGATCTCCGCCGGTACGGCGATCTTGCCGATGTCGTGGATAAATCCGGTGACCCGCATCCCTTCCACTGCCTCGGGAGTCAACCCCATTTCCTGGGCTAAAGCTGAGGCCAGGGTGGCCACCCCCCGCTGGTGGCCGGCGGTGTAGGGATCCCTGGTTTCCACCGTGGAGGCCAGGGCCTGGACGGTCCCGGACAAGGTGCGCCGTAACTTCTCGTAGCTGGCCGCCAGGCCCTCTTCGGCCCGCCGGGTCGCCGTGACGTCCGTCAGGGAGATGCGCACCTGGGGGTGGCCCGCGGCATCCGGGATCAGGAGGCTGTCCAGTTGCACGGCGACCTCCGCCCCGCCTTTTTCCAGGAGGTTCAGATCCAGGGGAGGCGCCGGCCGGCCCTGGACCACCGCTACCAGATAGGCCCGGAAATTCTGCTTATCTTCCGGCCGGATAAAAGGGGCCAGGGGCTGTTGAACCAGCCGGCTCCGCTCCGTCCCCAGGAGCCGGGCCGCGGTGAGGTTGGCCTCCAGGACCCAGCCCCGGTCGTCCAGGGTGAGATAGGCCACCGGTGCGAAGTCATAGAGGTCGGTATATCTCGTCAGCGCGGTTTCCAGTTCCGCCTGGGTCTGGCGCAATTGATCATTCTGCATCTCCAATTCCACCTGGTGGATATGGAGTTCCTGCAACAAGTTCCGGGCCTCTTCCGGGGAAATCTTCTCGAGGCCCGCGGTCCGGGATTTCAGCCGTGCCTGGGCCCGGCGGCGCAGGTCCTTCGGTTTGTCTGGGGATGCTTTTTGGGTGATCATGGCGCCGTCCTGGAGGGGCAATGTATTTGTTCCACCCGTTCCCAAGTTGCGCTCGGAAACGACCATGAATGCCAAGTGTGTAGGGTGCGTTCCACGCACCTCATGGGGGCACTACGTCCTGATAATGGTGCGTGGAACGCACCCTACGATTATCCCTTGAGTGGCGCCGTTGTCCCGCCTTTGCCGACGCCGGCTGAAGTCTGCCACAACACTTTCATGGTTTTGGGTGTTCCCATGGAACCTGAACGACTCGTTCCCAAGTATAACTTGGGAACGAGGGATGGAATTTATATGAAAATAGCCCGGTGGGGCGGGCCTCCGTGCCCGCCAGCCAGAGGCGGCCAGGGACGGCCGCCCCACCACCATTAGCCATTTTTTCATGCGTCATTGTGTCAGTAAGGAAATGATCGTCGGTATAAGGACTTCTTAGAGAGGTATCGGATATTTCCCCGGATCACGTTAATTTGGTGACGTCCTCCATGGCCAGGAGGATGAGGGAGGGGTGGCCTGGCCGGGCGTCCAGGCGCCGGGCGTTGAGCATCATGGTGCGGACCCCGATGCCGGGAAAGTCGTGCTCCACCTCAAAGTTATCGAACACGGAGTTCTGGGGAATGATCTCCTCCAGCAGTTCCCGCAGCCGGGGAATGTCCCACTGGGCGTTTCCCAGGTCGTAGATCAGGCGGCCCACGGTCTCCGGCGGGGTGGTCTTGAAGGTCTGATAGAACGAACGGCTGGCGGACTGCATCTTGAGGTCGCCATCCAGCACCAATAAGGGCTCCCGGACCGTCTCGACGATGCCCTGGGCGTAATTCAGGGCCTTCTGGAGCTTGTCCCCCAGGTGCTTAAGCCGGGTGATATCCGTGAAGGTGAGGACCACCCCGTCGATGACGTTCTCCCGGGTGCGGTAGGGCATAATCCGCATGGTAAACCACCCGCCCTCCCGGCTTTCGATCTCAACTTCCTTGGTTTGCAGGGTGGCCAGGACCTCCTGGGCGTCCTGCTCCAAATGGTCGTACTTGATCCTGGAGGTGATGTCCATCAGGGACCGGTCGAGGTCCGTGGGGATGAGGTTGAACAGCCTGGTCACGAAGGGGGTGAAGCGCTTGATGTTTAGGCGCAGGTCCAGGAAGATGGTGCCGACCTCGGTGCCGGCCAGCAGGTTGTCGATATCGTTGTTGATGGCGGTGAGTTCCTCCACTTTGTTCTGCAGTTCGGCGTTCACCGTCATCAACTCCTCGTTAAGGGACTGGAGTTCTTCTTTGGAGGTCTCCATCTCTTCGTTGGTGCTTTGCAGCTCTTCGTTGGTGGACTGGATCTCCTCGCTGGTGGTTCTAAGCTCTTCGTTGGCGGCCTCCAGCTCTTCGATGTTGGCCTGGTTGGCCTCCTTGATGGCCTGGAGTTCCTGTTCCAGGGCCTGGAGGCTGGTGTCGGCCTCTGCCGCTGGCGGCGGTTTCCAAGGCTTTTTCCCGGGCGCGGCCCGGGCCGGGGTCCTGTCCTCGAACACCACCAGGAACAGGTTGGGCCCCATGGCGGCCTCCAGGGGCTGCACCGTGAGGTCAACGGTCTTCGGGCCCTCGGGGGAGAGGAGGTGCAGGCCGCTCGCGGTGATCGCGGTCTTCTCTTTGACGGCCTGGCGCAGCAGCGGGGCCAGCTTGTGGCGCAGGCCCTCCCGGGCCATCTTCAGCAGGTTGTAACTGGGCTCGCCGACGGGCGGGGCCAGAAACCGGTCGGTGGCGCCCTGGAAATGGAGGATATCGTAGTTGTCGTTGATGAGCACGCAGGGCGGGGCGTAGCGGTCCAGGATGATCTTCCCCAGGACCTCCTGCACCGGGCTCTCGGCCTGACCCGGCCGCCGGATCAGCCGGGGCGTAGCCAACTGGCCTTCCAGGGCAAACTGCGGCGGGTAATCCGTCCGCTGGCCCAGCCCCAGGTCCTTGCGCCGGTAAATCTTCCACTTGGTGTCCAGGGGCCGGAACAGGTCGGCAAATCCCCCGACGCTCTCGGAAGACCCCAAAAACAGATGGCCCTCCTGGTTGAGCACGAAATGGAACAGGGGAATGACCTTCTTCTGCAGTTCCGCGCCCAGATAAATCAGGACGTTGCGGCAACTGATGAGGTCCAGTTTGGAGAACGGCGGTTCGCTGATGAGGTTCTGCACCGCGAAGACCACCATCTCCCGGATCTCTTGCTTGACTTTATAGGCATTGTCCTTTTTGATGAAAAAGAGCTTGAGGCGCTCCGGGGAGACATCCGCGGCGATGCTTTCCGGGTACTCGGTCTGGCGGGCCCGGGCGATGGCCTCGCTGTCGATGTCGGTGGCAAAGACCTGGATGGACACCGCCTTGCCCATCCGCTCCCGGGCCTCAGCCAGGAGGATGGCCAGGGAGATGGCCTCTTCCCCCGAGGCGCAGCCCGGCACCCAGACCCGGATGGCGCCGCCGGTCTCCTTTCCGGCCATGATCTCGGGGATGACCCGGTCGCTGAGGATCTTGAAGGCCTCCGGGTCCCGGAAAAAACTGGTCACCGTGATGAGCATGTCCCGGAACAGGGCCGGCACCTCCTCGGGATTCTCCTGGAGATAGCGGTGATAATCGGCGATCCGGGTGAGTTGATGCAGGGCCATGCGCCGCTCTATGCGGCGGCGGATGGTGTTCTGCTTGTAGCCGCTGAAATCGTGCCGGGTGGTGGTGCGGATGAGCAACAGGATCTTTTCGGCAAAGATCTCAAATTGTTTGGCCGCGGGTATGGTCCGGGGCGGGGCCTCCAGGTAGGGGTGCTGCACATAGCGCACCAGTTCCGCCGCCATCTCCTCCGCCGGCAGGACGTGGTCCACCATCCCGGTGAGGATGGCGCTCCGGGGCATGAAGGGGTATTGGGCCTGGCGTTCTTCCTGGGCCAGGGTCAGGCCCCCGGCCCCCTTCACCGCCTGAACTCCCAGGGTGCCGTCGCTGCCGGTGCCGGACAAGACGATGCAGATAGCCCGCTCCCCCAGGTCCTCCGCCAGGGAGTGGAAAAAGTAATCGATGGGCAGCCGCACCACCTGGTCGGTCCGGGGCTCCATCAGGTGAAGCTTGCCGTTGAAGATGGCCACTTCCCGGCCCGGGGAGTTGAAATAGACGGTATCCGGCGCCACCTCCAGGCCGTCTGCCACTTCGGTAACCGGTAGGCTGGTGTGGCGCTGCAGGATCTGCCCCATGATGCTCTTGTGCTTGGGGCTCAGGTGCTGGATGATGACTATGGCCATGCCCGGGGCCGGCGGCAGGTGGTCGAAAAAGGTCTCCAGGGCCTCCAGCCCCCCGGCGGAGGCGCCGATGCCCACAATGGGGAAAGGCTTCTTGGCGGGTCCGTTGGCGTCGGGAGTCTCACGGGATACGGCATTATTTCCGGTTTTCTTTGACTTTTTCATAACCCCTCCCTGGACCCTGCGGCTCTTTTTCTTCTTATCGGCTCAAGTTTCACGCTTGATGAGCCGGGATTATCCGGCAGCCTATCTGCGCCTATCCCGACGAGGTTTTGGAGGGACCTCTTGCGCCAACGAATCTCCCGTGAGCAATGTCCTATCGCCCCAAACAAAACCGGGGGGGTTGCCCCCTATCCCTACATCTTGAAATAACCACCGGCAGATTTTTCAAAAATATTCGACCTGGGGGGCTTGACATTTTCTCATTTCCTGATATAATTATTGTTAAGTTTTTGGACCCCGCTGCCAGTCGGGGTTTTTTTTGTTCCTCACGGCCTCCTGCTCGGCAAACAGGTGGGGGGATATTGTTCGCCCCGCCAATCCGGCCGCGGCCAGGCAGCGCCAACCCGCCTCAGCCATGGCGTCATTTCCCTTGTGCGGCATAGCCAGTGGCTCTTATGCCCTAACCTGCTGGATAAACGGCAATAAAGCTCGTTAGTGTCAGTCCCTCATCAGTCGATCTCAGTCGAAGGGTGGGCCGGGAGGAAAAAATCGTCTTCCCATTTGCCCATCCCTGCTTTATCATCGATTCATCGAAAATCACGAAATATCCCCAGGAGGCCCCATGGATATCCTTGCCAGCCTGACCCCCATCTTCAAGCCCAGAAGCGTTGCGGTCATCGGCGCGTCCACCTCCCCCGGCAAACTGGGCCACGACATCCTGGCCAACCTCAAAAACGGCGGCTTCCCCGGCGCCTTGTACCCCATCAACCCCAAGGCCGACGAGATTTTAGGCCTCCAGGTCTATAAAGGCATCGGTGATACCCCGGCGGCCCCGGACCTGGCGGTGGTGGTGATTCCCGCCCGGATAGTCGCCGCCACCCTTTCGCAGTGCGCCGAGAAAGGTGTCAAGGCCGCCATCATTATCACCGGCGGCTTTGCCGAGGCCGGCCCCGACGGCGAGCGCCTCCAGGACGAGCTAGCCCAGGTTATTCGTCAGACCGGGATTCGGGTCATCGGGCCTAACTGTCAGGGGGTCAACATGCCCCATGAACTGATGTGCGCCTCCTGGCCCCTGATCACCACCCGGGGCCGGATCGCCTTCACCTCGCAGTCCGGCACCGTGGGCGCCGCCTTCCTGGATATGGCCGCGGCCGAACACCTGGGCGTCAGCGGCTTCGTGTCCCTCGGCAACCGGGTG
>QYQD01000134.1 GCA_007280345.1 Deltaproteobacteria bacterium
GGGCTATTCTATCCAGAGATTGGCGCAGGGCATTCTCCAAAACCAGGATATAAGCCTGAACCTCTGGAGGAAGTTTTTCCCAAGTCTCTGGAGCAATCGGCCGTGGTTCCACAAGACCTTGGATACACCATTTTTCACAAAATAACTAGCCCCTTGTGCAATTTTTTTTCAAAAATTTCAAAATAATTTGCCTCCTCTCAGAAGAGGGACTGAACGGTTACAAAAATCCCAATTACATCGTTTCACTTATATAATGATTTTGGCAAATAATCAATGCACCGCAAGGAATTAACCGAGATTAGGCGGTGCGCCAGGAAGGCGCGAGATGCCAGCGGATGGAAGTTCCGTCCACATAGAAGTCGGTAAGTCTGGTAGCTGACGAGCGGTGTAGTTGGGTGACTGGACTCCATCGAAGCCACATCACCAAGGCCGCCATGGGCGGTTGAGCAATCCCGCGGGCAGGTTCCCCGAGTTTAACCTCAGTATTGCCTCATGAAAGAATCTTACTTTAAAAATCGTTGCCTCATTCTAAATCTTACCGAACCTCCCTCTGTGCTACTAATCTCCAGTTTCTTGTTTTTTGACAAAGATTTTCATTTCATGCTGCTAATTTGATTAAGGAATCAGAGCAGGCATTCAGGGCTGCAATGATGGCTGTTAAGGCTTGGTATCCCCTGGTGGTAAGAAGATAGCGGTGGGTTTTGGGGACCTTTTTGATCAAGCCGTGAGCCCGGAGTAAACGGATCTTTCGGGTGACCGCGCCCGACTGGTAGCGTTTCTGCCGGTCGGTGTGAAGTGGACCTGGCGAGTAAAGAAGGTGGCGCAGGTCACGGTTGCGGAAGCCGTTGATGTTGAACTCGCCGCGAGCCACAGCCCGGAGGAGCGCCAGGTCTTCAAGAGCATAGGGGTTTAAGGCCCGCACCCCTTTGCCCTTCCAGTTGGCGGGCCGGCACAATTTCTCCGTGAGCGTGCCCAGGGAGGCAGTGTCGTGGGCGCAGGTCAGGGCCTCCAGATAACGTTTGTTGGCCGCATGGGAGACCTGGGCGCGGCGGTGAAGGTCGGCCACCCCTTTACGCAGTTGGCGCCAAGCCAGGCCTCCTTGGGGGTCTCCTTCCTTGGGCCGAAAGACTTTGAAGTCCCGGGGATTGTTGATGGTCGTCTCTACCCTGAGATTGGACCCTTGCTTATCGTAGAGCTTGATATGATTGCTTCCCACCCAATGCTTGATCCTGATGCCTTCGGGGCGTTTCTTCAGATGGCTGATGACTTCGCCGGCAAAGGCCGGGGGGATGTCTCCCCGGGGGGAAATCTTTCGCCCCAGAAAGCGCATCACATCAGGGCTGGCAAAGGTTGCCAGGCCGTGCCGCAAAAAATGGGGATAGATCTGTCCCAGCTTCTCGGGGTCCTTGAAGAGGATGTCGGTGGCCCACTCGCTCTGATAAACCGATCAGTAGTATGGTAGGTTAAAGTCACCGAATAGCTCGCGGTGGATGGGATTGAGTTGTTGGGCAATCTCGTTCAACAGCGTGGGCCAGGGGGAACGAAGAAAGCCGTGCATGATTTCCTGGGCCCGGGATAAATCTTCTATCCAGGTAAAACAATTGCCCCTTTGCTGATAGGCGATCCCCTGCTGGGCCATTTCCCGGGAGAGCCACTCTCTGCCGTTGATGCACACCTGGATGGCAAGGGGAAACCAGGTTTGGAGCCGGGCGTTCATGAAGCCAAATTGGGGATGAAAGAAATAGTGATAGAGGTGTAAACACTTGCGAAACCGCGGCTGGAGCTCAAGTTTTTTGAGCTCGCGGTTTCGGTGCATCTCAAAGGATTGGCAGGGCTCCACACTGGTAAGGACACAGATCAGGCCTTCGGAAAGGTGGTCACTGGCAGCCATCTCCCGAGCCAGGTCTTCCTTGCGGACTTGACTGGAGGGAAGATATTTGACGGGTCGGGGGGTGCGCCTCGCCAGAGCCAAGGAGGCTTCCTTAATGCGAGCGGTCACCTCCAGTGCATGTTGGGCAAAGTCTTTCAACAAAATCCCTGCAAAGGAGAGGTAGGAGGCCATCCCCTCTCTAAAGGAAAGACGCCGCAGTGTTCCACGGAAGATTAAACGATCAAATCCCGACAGGGACCCCATGACATCTTTCTCATATTTCTGTATAAAAGATTTCATGGCGTTTTCCTCTCTGCTTGTAGTTTTTGAATCTTTATCAATTCGAAACATACAACAGGTGGAGAACGCCTGCAATTTTTCTGTTTGGTTGCGGCCTTAGGCCGCGCTGGGTCAATATAGCTGAGACACTTCCCCTGGGGTAAATAAGTGTAGGGCGGGGAGACACGAATATGGAAGAAGCCAGGCCAGGGCGCAGTGGCTCGCCCAGGCCTCGCTTGCCCGGGCAGCTTAATAAAAACTTTTGTCCAGAAAACCAGATGCGGTACACTCATAACAGATTTTGCCAGCGTGATAGAAGGAAGCAATGAAATCAAACCATAGTTTTAAAGTGATAAGCCGGTTGGAATTAGGCCAGCGCAACTGGGATGCTTTTGTGGACGCGTCTGATGAGGCCTGGCTTTGGCACCGGTATGATTTGCAAGATGCAATGACAACTTGGCCGGGGAAATCCGACTTGAGTTTCGCAATTATTGATGGAAATGGCAGCGGTCGGATTGTGGCGGTAATCCCTCTACACCTATTAAGCAGAAGAGTAGGAGCTTGGTATTGGAATATGTTAGAATCATTAGGAGGACCGGCGTGCCCCAACCGTTTAAGTGATAAAGAAAAGCGGCATATTAAACTGAGGGCTTGCGAGTATATTGCGGCTCTGGCTAAAAAACATGGGGCGGTAGAGGTCAAGTTAGCTCTGGCGCCATTGTCTCCGGTCTTGCGAGGCGATAACTGTCCTCGGGTCAACCCCCTATTAGATTTGGGTTTTTCAAACACCTTGACTCAAACTTTCATAGTTGACCTCAGACAGGGCAGAGAGAAAGTGTGGCTGAATTTGGAGGCGCGGGCCAGAACCGCGATTCGCAAAGCCGAAAAGCAGGGCGTGAGGGTCCGCCCCGCCGCTGGAATCGCGGATCTGGAGATTTATTACGCCTTACACAAGGAAACCTATCGCAGAACCAATATCAAGCCGCACCCCAAGTCATATTTCGACATGATCTGGCACAATTTTCTGGAGAAAGACGGTGCGTATATTCTGTTTGCCGAGTGCCAGGGACGCGTGGTGGCGGCTGAAAACTTTGGGATTTATAAGGATGCGGCGATATACTGGACTGGGGCCGCAAGCCAAATGGGCCTGTCATTGTCGGCCAATTCTTTATTGCAGTGGGCGGCCATGCAATGGATGGTTGAACGTGGCATAGCGTGGTATGAAACCGGCGAAGCCTATCCCCATTTGCAGGAAGGAAAGCTGAAGGGACTGAGTGATTTCAAGAAAAGCTTCGGAGGCAAACTGTACCCATATTATCAGGGAACGATCGTATTTAGAAAAAAAATGCATGGCTTCTACGTGTTTTACAAGACATTACGGGATAGATGATTGACATGAGAGTTTAAAAATAAAAATATCCAGGAAGGTACATTAAATTGGACAACGATTTGAACCCTAACAGGCACATCTACAATACAAAATATTCAGATAGTCACTTGTCTCTTAATAAAGAAGGAATGCTTTCCTATGATAAAGAGATGATTAACATGCGTTTAGAAATTCTACAGCGTTATAGCTTCGGTAGAACTGTTTTGGATCTATGTTGCGGCACCGGATCTTATTTGCTTCATTATTTGGAAAAATATCCCCTGGCGGTTGGGGTGGATTTCAGCAGAAATATGCTGACCATACTTAAAAAAAAATTGGGCGGGGAGGTCCCGACCAACCTCTTATTATTGGAATGCGACGCGCAGCAGATAGGCCTCCAGTCTGAATCCATGGATTTTGTTTTTTCGTTTACGTCATTATATTATGTGCCCCGGGTGGGGGAGGCACTAGCCGAAATCAACCGCGTCTTGAAACCCGGCGGCGTTGCGGCTTTTGAGTTGGGTAACTTGTGGAGTCTGAACACCTATGTTTGTGAGATAGAGAACCGCAAACGAGGGGTAGCCAAATCTTTTCACGTGCCTTACCGTGCGATCTTGAAAATGATCCAGGCAGCTAATCTGACGATTTTAGAACACCGGGTCTTCCAGATTCTCCCGATGTGGGGACGTGGCGTTTTGTGGCTGAGACCTCTGATCGACTGGCGCTGGAAATGGCTCATGGGAATCAAAGTCGCCGGTCGCATGATAGATGAGTGGATCAGCGGCCTGTGGCCTTTGCGTTTACTGGCTTTCCGCCATTTATTTGTGTGCCAGAAAACAGCCTGAGGAAGAGAGTGAAGACCATAACTCCACTGGGTGAAAGTCCATTCAACTACCATGATTATACTATCTGGAGGTTTATCCATTACTGGCAGCAAATTACTGAAATTATGAGGCTGAGGCCAAAATCAGTGCTGGAGATCGGACCAGGTGACCACACAGTTAGTGATTTCTTAATTCGTAAGGGGCTTGATGTAGTTACTGCCGATAATGATCCTGCGGTCAAACCTGATAATGTTATTGATCTGCTGGATATGAACTTTGTGGATAAATTTGATCGTAGCTTCGATTTATGTTTGGCAAGCGAGGTGTTGGAGCACCTTTCATTTAAACATTTTT
Source organism: Deltaproteobacteria bacterium (assembly GCA_007280345.1). GTDB lineage: Bacteria > Desulfobacterota > QYQD01 > QYQD01 > QYQD01 > QYQD01. The sequence goes on from QYQD01000134.1 coordinate 4,697, forward strand.
TGCGAGTTTTAGTTCAGCTTGGCAATTTAGCACGCTTTATATTAATATCGGTGCCATATACCACAATTAGACTATTTCCGGAGCGGTCGGACTATGGAAAAGTAATCTCCTGCGAGGGACGGTTAATGACCCGTATACCGTACTATTGTTTGAACATTCCGTTAGACATTTCACGGTTTTTCAAAACATTACTTTTTAGTGGCAGTGTTAGCGATGCCAGATCTCAGTTGCGATTTGGCTTAACTGATTATCCCGATTCTTTTCAGGGACACCATTGGGATTGCGGTTTTTGGCGTTTTCGTCCTGCGGTCATAAGAAGATTGCTGGCCGATGATTTTATCGTTCATCGCGAAAAGGTTTATGTGAATACAAATTGCATTTTTTGGGTCTTATCGTTGCGCCAAGGGAATAAATGCACCGCTTCTGGTTCCTGCTGAATATGTTACTCTGCCGCTCCGTTCATTTTCTGCAACCTTTCTGGGGACGGTGTGGATGGCAATATCTTGGGAAGTTTTTTTCCGGCAAGGATTTGCCTGATATGGTGCAGATCCTGGAGCAAGATGTCTGCCGGCTGACCGGGGCAAAGTACGCTTTGGGGCTTAACCTGGGCCGAAGTGCCATTCAGTTGGCCCTCGAGTCCTTCAATTTCCCCGCGCAGAGCGAAGTCATTGTGCCCTCGTTCTCGTGCGTGGGGGTCATTATGCCGGTTATCCAGGCTGGATTGGAGCCGGTGTTGGCTGATGTTGACCGGCACTTCAACCTCAAGGCCCAGAGCGTGAAACAAGGACTGAGCCCCAGAACCCGGGCGCTCATATTGCCCCATCTTTCGGGGAAATATGCCCAAGATACCGAACCGATCCTGGAAATAGCGGCTCAAAATGGACTCAAGGTGATAGAGGATGCCTCTCAAGCCTTTGGCCTGCAGCACCAGGGCACGTGGGCTGGCAGGTTCGGCGACGTCGGCATTTTTAGCTTCGGCTTGGGGAAAAATCTGTTTGGCCCGGGCGGCGGTATGCTCATCACCGATGATGCGACGGTAATCGCCTCTTGTCAATCACGGACTTTAGGAAGGGAGAACCGGGAATCAGTGCGCCGGAGGGTGGCCGCTTTTGTTGGCGGCTACCAATTTCCTCGGTTAAAATTTTTGGGACGTTTTGCCCTAAAGATGATACGATGTGATTGGAAGTCGCCTCCTGAGGATGCCAGCCTGAAGCGCTTTGCGTACCCGGTTTATCGGATGAGCGACCTTGAAGCTGCCTTAGCCTGGTGCCAGATGGGACGCTATCGGGAAATTATCGACAGGCGTCAATCAAACGCCCAGACACTGCTGGCCTCCGGGGCGCTGGCGCAGACAGGACTGGATCTGCCCAACCCCGAGGATCACATATTTACGAAATTCCTGGTGTCGACCGCGACATGCCCGGAATCCGCAATGGCGTTGAGAAAATTGTTATATTGCCATGGAATTGAGCCTGAATTGTCGTATACGCCGCTGCACTTGCGCAAACCCTTTGCCGGCTATAGGCGCACCGATATGACCGAAACGGAACGGCGATGGCAGGGGGCGTTTGCCATTCCCGTAAATCCCCGCCTAAGCCCGAGGGCTATGGCCAGAATCATTCGGGTGACAAAAAATTTTTCCGTCTCCGGGCCGAAAATTGGGTCGATGGTAAGACACTGACTTGCATCCTCAGTCGTAACTTACGGGAACCGCGGTTGCCCTTTGGAAAGCGACAAATATTGCTTAGGGAAAACCATACCTGAGTCTGAGTCTGGGAAGGCGCCCATCGCCATTGCTCTTCCGAAAAGTCTTGGGGAGAACGGTTAGAACAAGAGTTTCAGCAGGAAGCTGCGAGATGAGTCGCTCAGCGGGCGGAGTTTCTCTGCCTTGATGGAGGCCTGACCTGCTCCCGAACCATTGGACCATTCACCATGATAAAATTCTGTTGGGATAAACCGGTCCGGCCACGGTGTTTTGGGTTAAGGAAATGATGGATACGCCAGAAGTGCCGATAAATCTGGAGATAGACCCTGGACCGGTTCCTATCATCATTGACTCTGGCCGGAGCTGGGCCCGCATTGACTTCCGGGAACTTTGGGATTATCGAGAGCTGCTATTTTTTTTAGCCTTGCGGGACATCAAGGTTCGCTATAAACAGACGGTATTCGGGATTACCTGGGCGATTATCCAGCCATTTTTCACTATGCTGGTGTTCAGCCTGTTTTTTGGGCGTCTGGCCAAGATCCCCTCAGACGGAGTGCCTTATCCGATCTTCAGTTATGTCGCGCTGGTACCGTGGATTTTTTTTGCCAATTCGGTGTCGCAAGCCTCGGATAGCCTGGTCGGGAGCGCCAATTTAATCTCCAAGGTTTATTTCCCGCGCATCATTATTCCTTTCGCGGTGATGCTTTCCGGCCTGGTGGACTTTTTCGTGGCGTTGAGCTTGATGTTTGGGATGATGTTCTATTTCCACATTATTCCCACCCTACAGGTTATTTGGCTGCCTGGTTTGCTGCTTCTGGCCATTGTCACGGCTTTAGGAGCCGGTTTGTGGCTGTCCGCCTTGAACGTCCAATTTCGGGATGTACGCTATTCCCTCCCGTTCCTGATTCAGTTTTGGCTGTTTGTTACTCCGGTGGCCTATCCCAGCAGTTTATTGCCCGAACCCTGGCGGACGTTTTACGGGATCAATCCCATGGCCGGCGTGGTGGAAGGATTTCGCTGGGCCCTATTGGGCACCACCACGGCCCCAGGTTCGATAATCGCCTTTTCCGCAGTCTTTGCGGTGGTTTTTTTGGTAAGCGGCATTTTTTATTTTCAGCGTATGGAAATGACCTTTGCCGATATAATCTGATCGGTTGCAACTCATGAGTTCACCGGCTATCCGAGTAGAAAACCTGGGAAAGCAATATCGTATCGGGGGGCGTTCCGGCGGCTATAGCACCATACGCGATACCCTGACCGATGCCTTCCTGACCCCGTTCCGACGTTTGAAAGCTTTAGCGCAGGGGTATGGCGCCAGTGATGCTCCGGAAATCTTCTGGGCTTTGAAGAATGTCTCTTTTGAAGTACAACCGGGTGAAGTGGTTGGTATCATCGGGCGGAATGGCGCCGGTAAAACCACCTTGCTCAAGATCCTGTCTCGAGTCACCAGCCCCACTGAGGGAAGAGCTCAATTATTTGGCCGGGTGGGTTCATTGCTGGAAGTAGGGGTAGGCTTTCATCAGGAATTAACCGGGCGGGAAAATGTCTATCTGAGCGGCGCCATCATGGGCATGAAAAAGCAGGAGATTAACCGTCAATTTGACCAAATTGTGGCGTTTTCCGGGGTGGAGGACTTTATCGATACCCCGGTCAAGCGTTATTCCAGCGGGATGTACACCAGGCTGGCCTTTGCCGTGGCCGCCCATATGGAACCGGAGATTCTCATCGTGGACGAAGTGCTGGCCGTGGGAGACATGGCTTTTCAGGAGAAATGTTTGGGCAAAATGTCCGACGTGGCCCGAAGCGGCCGAACTGTGCTGTTTGTCAGTCACAATATGTCGGCCATTTCCATCCTCTGCCCCACTGCCATCCTGGTGGAAGAGGGCCGGATCAGGTTCCAGGGCCAGAGCAGCGAGACGATCGCCCGTTATATTGACTTGATGCGGAAAACCTCAGTTTCGCAGTTTGACCGCCGCCAGGATCGCCGAGGCAATGGCTTGTTAAGAATAAACCGGTTATATTTAAACGATTATGAGGGAAAGGTCGTGGACGCCTTGCCCTGTGGCACCGGGGTGCGGTTCGTTCTGGAATACGCCGCTGCCGACCCCGCTGCGGCCTTGACCGATGTATCGGTGGTCTTGATGGTAGCCAGCGGCGCCACGCGCCTGTTTTCGTTTATCAGCGAAGTTTCCGGGGATCTGTTCCAGAATCTGCCGCCGGTGGGACGGTTTGTTTGTCAGGTGGACAAATTGCCCCTCATGCCGGGGAATTACGATCTGCATTTCCTGTGCTTTGTGGGGCGGCAGCTGGTGGACAAAATTATGTTTGCCTGGCCTCTGGTGGTTTCGGACGGGGATTTTTTCGGCACCCGCCGGCTGTCAAATAATCGCGACATACATGGCAGCCTGCTGGTACCTCATTCTTGGTCTCTTGAGTCAAGCCAGCAAGACCTGCAGAATCTTGAGGACCACCGGTGAAGGGTAGCCCTTGTCTTATTTAATCCTCTGTCAAATTACCATGAAGCATTTCTTTGCAAACCTATCTGATAAAGAAAAAACTGATATCGTACGTCAATATTAGCTAAGAGCGATTGCCATGGATCATGAACTCAGGAAAAGATATTTTGAAGAGCTCGAAAAAGAGATTAAGGAATTGGTCGACCCAAAAACCGGGTTGCTCGATTTCCGATATGCCAAAATTATTCCTTGCCCGCTCTGCGGTGCGGAGATAAAAGACCACGAAACGTTATTTTTAAAAAATGGCTATACTTTTGTCAGATGCACACGCTGCGACATGATTTTTACCAACCCACAAGTAAAAGATGATTATTTAAAAGAACTTTATGGCAAAAGTTGTGCGGCTGATCTTTGGTTTGAGATTCAGGAGTCTTCTAAGGAACAAGTTTGGAAAAAAAATTATTATTTAGATAATATCAATCTTATTCTTAAATTTTGCCCCAATAAGGTATGCCGGCTATTGGATATCGGATGTTCGAGTGGCTATTTTCTGCAGCTTTTAGAAAATTATTATAAAGATAAGATACGTGCTGTTGGTATTGAACTGAATGAAAAGGCGGTGTCATATGCCAGCAACAAAGGATTGCAGGTCAGAAAATGCCTTCTGGAAGATATGCCGAAGGAAGAGAAATATGATATTTTTACTTTGTTTGGGCTTCTAGAGCATTTACCCAGTCCAAAACATTTTCTGCAACAGATTAAAGATTATGCCAATCCAGGTGCTCTTATTTTCGCTATTGTTCCCAATGCGTATTCACTCTATCACCTTTTTTTGCAACAAAAGAGCGTTAGCTTTGATGGCAGAAATCATCTATTATATTTCTCTGAGAATACTATTAAACAATTATTCCAAGGGAGTGGTCATGAGGTAATCTTTAATGATACGATATTGACCGGCCTTGATAATATAAAAAGACATATTCAATGGTATGACCCATATGGTGTTTCTATTAAAACTGATAAATATATCCCGTGGCCTATGCAAGCAATGTTGAATGAAGATTATATTTATCGAAATAATTTAGGCCTCAGGCTGAGGTTATTAGCAAAAATTAGCTGCTAACATCGATTCTAACTGGTGTTGGATGCATAAAGGGTTTTTCTCTCTATGAAAACCGTGTTGATCATGTCCCGAGGAATGCGACTCGCCCCCATGTTTAAGGTCATGGCGGCCGAATTGGCCCGGGACCATCGCGTCATCGTCGCCATCAACACGGTATGTGCGGATCAGGAAACCCAATTCTGGCAGGACTTTAAAGAAGGAATAGTTATCGATTTTGACCGTCGCATCCAGCAGGCCATGAGTAATCGAGACAGGTGGTCGGCGTCGTTTATTAGTCAGATCGAAGCGGAAACCGGCATAACTCTCTACAAATCTACCAGCAATTATCAGCTTTACCGGAGACTGCAAAAATCTTACCTGGGCCAGCGGGCCTGGGATTCATTTTATGATGCTGAAGAAGATACTGTGCGCGAGTACGTCGGGTCTTATCTGGTCTTAACACAGATCTTTGAGGATTTTGCTCCGGACATCATATTTTATGAGGCGATTGATTTAATCTCCACCTATGTTGCATTAGCCTTAAGCTATAATAGAGGCATATTTGCTTTGGGGTATCATGCCGCTCCGGCTTCTGATAAAAAAATCGTCTTATTTTATGGGATTCATCGCCAAAACCTTGTCCTGCAAGAACTATTCAACCATCCCGACTTGATTGACCAGGAGGCCCGGCAAGCCGCCCGAGACCTGATCTCCCGTTTGAATTTGGAAAAGATGTCCCCACCCTGGTATGTCCAGTCTTATAAAAAGAGCTTGGGAGGGCCTCACTATCTCAACCCACAAAAAATCTTCCAGAACCTGCGTCACCGGAAGACCTGGCCCGACCCGCTGAGGTACCTGAGAAAATTGAAAAACCTCGCCTGGCTGGGGGCCCATTCTCACAAGGCCATTCCGGAAGAACCCTACCTGGTTTTTTTCCTCCACCACCAGCCGGAAGCCTCAACCTGCTCCGTCGCCCCCCGGTGGGTGGATCAAAACGTTATTATTGAACAACTGGCCATCAATGCCCCCTATGGGCTGAAGATTGTCATCAAAGAACATCCGCGCACTTACGGGGCCAGAGGCAAGGTTTATTTTGGGCCGCTGCTGGAGATTCCCAATGTGTACATGTGCCATCCGACGGTCAGCACCTTCGAGGTGGCCAAAAGGTCGGAGGCCATCTTTACCATCGTGGGCTCCATCGGTTTAGAAGGCATCATCATGGGGAAACGCGTGGCGGTTTTGGCCCGGCCCTATTATTCCATCTACCCCGGGGTAAAAAAGTTGCATTACCCCGACGAGATTTTCGCAGCCCTCGGAGATGCCTCCTGGCAACCCCAGAACCTGGAGCAGGAGCGGGAAGATTTTACCGCTGCCTATCTGGCCTCACAGCATGATTGCGGCCCGGTGCCACCTGGACAGATTTGGCCCATTCCCGAGGTGGGAGGCTCCCTGATGGCTCAGGCTTTGCATCGCACTATCGGGTTCATTGAGGCGCATAACTTGAAACCGGTTGATTTTGACCCGGGTATCGTGGCCTGATAACTCTACGGCGTATGAGACAATATGCGGTTTAATCCCAGCTTCACAATAGCCAATCATACCGTGGGCGCCGGGGCCCCGGTGTTCATCATTGCCGAAGGGGGGGTCAACCATTTCGGGGACCTCAACAAGGCCTTGGCCCTGGTGGACCTGGCGGCCAGGGCTGGCGCCGACGCCTTTAAAACCCAGGTTTTTGCGACTGACCGCTTGGTTTCCAGCCGCCTCCCCGGCTGGCGGGAGCGACTCCGTCCCAAAGAGGTTACATTCGATTTTCTGTGCCGCATGAAAGAGCGCTGTGACCAGCGAGGTCTCATATTCCTGTGCACCGCCCATGAGGAATCTACCTTACCATGGCTGGACGCCCTGGAGGTGCCGGCCTTTAAAATCGGCTCCGGCGAGCGGGACAATGTTGCCTATCTCCGGGAAATCGCCGAAAGAGGAAAACCCATCATTCTATCCACGGGCATGTATGACCTGGGCAAGGTAAAAGAGACCCTGGAGATATTTGCTGACGCCGGCTGCCGGGATCTGGCCCTGCTCCACTGCGTCACCAGCTATCCCACCCCTTATGCCGAAGTCAATCTCCGGGCCATTAATGCTTTTAAAAGGATTTTTCCCGGTCCGGTGGGATATTCGGACCACACGGACGGCCACCATGCGGTGTTGGCGGCGGTGGCCCTGGGGGCGGCCATCGTAGAGAAGCACATCACCCTTGATTTTAACGTGCCTGAGGCTCAGGACTGGAAGGTATCCGCCGGTCCCGAGGATTTTCCCCTGCTGGTGCGCCACCTTCGAGAAGTGGAAGCGGCCCTGGGAAGCGAGGTCAAAGCGGTGCAGCCCTGCGAGACGGCGGCCTTGACCTGGGCCCTCAAGAGCCTGGTAGCCGCCCGGAACCTGTCGGCCGGAACGGTTCTGAAAGAAGACATGGTCATCGCCAAGAGGAGTGGGGCCGGCTTGGCCCCCGTGCACCTGCCAAAAATCTTGGGGCGCAAGTTGAGCCTGGACCTCGAAGCTGACCAGCCCCTGGAATGGGAGCATCTGGCCTCATGACCACGCGACATCTGGCGGTGCTGACTGGGAAGCGGGGCGGCTATGGGGCCATGAAGCCCATGCTCAAGTTGATCGAGGCCGACCCGGCCCTCAAGCTTTCCCTCATTGTCACGGACCAGCATGTAAATCCCAAATTTGGGGCCACCATTGCGGAAGTGGAAAAAGACTTCACGGTGGCTGCGGCCGTGGATCTGGAGCAGCGGGACGGCAGCGGCCCGGCCCGGGCCCGGGCCATCGGCATGTGCCTGAGCAAGATGGCGGCAGTGCTTGACGAATTGCGGCCCCATATTCTGGTGTTATACGGGGACCGGGGCGAAGTTATTGCCACGGCCATCGCGGCTCTCCACTTGGGGATTCCCATCGCGCATTTGCAGGGGGGCGACCTCTCCGGTAACATGGACGAATTGATCCGACACGCCATGACCAAGCTTTCGCACCTGCATTTTGCCTCCAACGAGGATAGTGCGGCCCGCATCCTGGGACTGGGGGAGGAGCTCTGGCGGGTTCACGTGGTGGGGGACAATCACATCGATCAAATCGTTGCCCGAGATTATACTGACGCGGAAACCCTCCGGGAACGTTACGCCATTAGCCCGGTGGAGCGGCCTCTTCTCGTCCTGCAGCACCCGGAAACCACCCGGAAGCGGGATAACTACGCCGACATGCGGGCCACCCTCAAGGCGGTCCTGGCCCTAGGGCGGCGCACCCTGATCATTTACCCCTGCTCAGACCAGGGCTACGAGGAGGTCGTCAGGGCCATCGAAGAGGTGCGACGCTTACCTAAGGTGTCTATTCACCAAAACATCGAGGCGCCGGACTTTTGGGGGTTGCTATCACTGGCGGCGGGGCTCGTGGGAAATTCCTCGGCCGGGCTCATTGAAACCCCTTATCTCCATATTCCCGCGATTGACCTGGGAGAACGGCAAATGGGCCGGCGCCGGGCCGAGAACGTCATTTCCTCTGAATTTGGCCAAGAGGCAGTGGCGGCCTGCCTGGAAAAAGCGCTGCACGACCCGGAGTTTGCTAAGCTGGTTCAGCGGTGTAGCCAGCCCTTCGGCGACGGGCAAGCCTACCGGCGGATAGTGACGATTTTAAAAACCATACCCCTTGATGAAAAACTTTTGCACAAGAGAATTACGTATTGAGATGCCCCTACCCACTGCCCTCTACTACAGCATCCTGCAATATCAGCCCGAAAACCTGCAGTTCTTGCGCGAGCATTGCCGGGTCATCGAAATCTTGAATCCGGATGCCGACCGGGATGAGATTCTGGCAGAGATTGACCTCTGTTTCGCGCCCCTGGGGTTTTATCTGGGCCGGGCCAAGATGAAGCGTTGTTCCAGGTTGCGGGCCATCGCCACCAATACCACCGGGGTGCCCCACATCGACATGGAGGAGGCCGCGGCCCGGGGTATCAAGGTAATTTCTCTGAAGGATGAAACCGAATTTCTACGGACCATCACTTCCACCGCCGAGCACACCTGGGGGTTGCTGCTGGCCTTGATGCGTCGAAGTCCCTGGGCCCATGCCGACGTCCTCAAAGGGCAGTGGAACCGCCGCCCCTTCGGAACTCTCCGGATGCTGTCCCGCCTGTCACTGGGGATCATCGGCTGCGGCAGATTGGGGAGCATGGTGGGACGCTATGGGCTGGCCTTCGGCATGCAAGTTGCTTATTTCGATCCCTATTTGGCAGAAAGTCCGGCAGGGTTTAAGAGGATGGGGAGTCTGGAGGACTTGGTGGCGTTTGCCGACGTGGTGAGTCTGCACGCTCCCGCCGATGAGACCACGTACAAGATGATTAGCCGGGACCTGCTTTGGAAGTTCAAACCCGGCAGCTACTTTATCAACACAGCCCGGGGAGAGTTGGTCGACGAAGCAGCTTTGCTGGAGACGCTCAAGACTGGGCGTCTGGCGGGAGCCGCCCTGGACGTATTGGATGGGGAATTCGTTCCCGGCTTTCAGGTGTCGTCCCATCCCCTGGTAGCTTATGCCTGGGAGCACGACAACTTGCTCTTGACCCCGCACATCGGCGGCTCGACCATCGACGCCTGGGGGGAAACGGAACGGCGGGTCATCGAACTGGCCTATGCCTATCTCAGGGAAGGGAAATGATGAGGCTGATATCCGGCGCGGCCTGGGGTTTCATCCCCGCCCGGGGAGGATCAAAAAGCATCCAGCTGAAGAACCTCGCCCGGTTTGGGGGACGTCCGCTTCTGGACTATTGCCTCCTGGCTGCCAGGGCGTGGGGGGGCTTTTCCCGGCTCGTGTGCAGCACCGATTCCCAGGATATTGCTGCCAGGGCGCGTCGGTTCGATGTGGAAATCCACCCCCGCCCGTCCAACCTGGCCGGGGACGACACCCCGATTTACGACGTTGTGGCCCATTTTCTCCGAGACATGGAAGAGCGGGAAGGGAGAGTGGCGGAGTGCATCGCCTTGCTCCAACCCACGTCACCCTTCATGTTGCCGGAACACCTGGATCGCTGCGTCACCAGCCTCCTGGCAGACGACTCGGCCGGATCGGCCCAGACTATCGTTCCCTGCCCTCACAACTCCCACGCCTATAATCAGCGCATCGTGGAGGATGGCAAGGTCAGATTTCGGTTCCCGGAGGAACGCCGCCTGGCCTATAATAAGCAGACCAAACCGCCCCACTATCTTTTTGGCAATTTGTTAGTGTTTCGCAGCGCCGCAGCTGTGGCCCAGGGCAGTCTCTTCGCACAGCCTTCCCTGGCGGTCCCCATTAGCCGCCCGTATGAATTTGATGCGGACAACCCCGAAGATTTTCGTCTGGGGGGCCTCATTCTGGTTCATGGCCTGGTGGACCTACCTCATCTGCGCCAAGCAGAAATTTAATGGACAAGGAGTAGAACTATGCGGATTCTCGTTTTGGGGGGGGATGGCTACCTCGGTTGGCCCACGGCCATGCATTTCTCGTATGAGGGAGACGAAGTCATGGTGGTGGACAATTTCTCCAAGCGGCAGATTGAGCTGAACTTCGGCATCGAACCGCTGGAGCCCGTCCACACCTTGCACCGCCGGGTAGCCTTGTGGAAGAAGGTCACCGGCCGGGACATCCATCTGCGCGTCGGCGATCTCCTCAACCACCGTTTCCTCTATAAAGTGTTGGAGGAGTTTCTGCCGGACGCCATCATCCATTACGCCGAACAGCCCTCCGCCCCCTATTCCATGTGGACCCGGGAATATGCAGTGTACACCCAATTTAACAACGTTATCGGCACTCTGAACCTGCTCTTTGCCATTAAGAGGCACTGCCCCGAAGCCCACCTCGTCAAGCTGGGGACCATGGGGGAATACGGTACGCCCAATATCGACATCGAGGAGGGCTACATCGCCATTGAGCACCAAGGTCGGATGGATACGCTGCCCTTCCCCAAGTCACCGGGAAGTTTTTATCACCTCTCCAAAGTCCATGATTCTCACAACATCATTTTCACCTGCAAAAACTGGGGGCTGCGGGCCACCGACCTCAACCAGGGAGTGGTGTATGGCATCGAAACGGACCACACCCGGCTCCACCCGGAGTTGCGCACTAGTTTTCATTACGATGACATTTTTGGCACGGTTATCAACCGCTACTGCGTCCAGGCGGTGGCGGGCATCCCTCTGACGGTTTACGGCCAGGGGGGCCAGACTCGGGGCTTTCTCAACATCAGGGACACGATCAAGTGCGTGGAACTGGCCGCGCGTAATCCGGCCCCCGGGGGTGAGTGCCGCATCTTCAATCAGTTTACGGAGATCTTTTCCGTGAAAAAACTGGCGGAAATGGTCCGGGACGCCGCCAAGAAGAAAGGAATAGACGCCTCCATCCAGCATCTGGAGAATCCCCGCTTTGAAAAGGAAGAACATTACTACAACCCCAAGCACTCCGGGTTGAAGGAATTGGGCCTCATTCCCCATCTTCTATCCGATGTTCTGATTGAGCAGATGCTGGATCATATTGCCGACGCCGCAGATTATATTAATCCCGATGTTATCCTGCCCCGGATAAAGTGGCGCAAAAATTCTCGGTGAATACAGAAGGATAGATCAATGACCCTCGCTGGGGGCGCGATCTTTTATCAGGCCTGATTCCCGATAACCATCAATTGGTGAAAAAAAGATGGAAATTCTTAAGCCTCCCTATGATGTATGGCTCTGTGATCTCACCCATACGAAACAAACTATAGCGAGTAATACAATCCCCCTGGCAATCGGATCAATCGCTACCTATATAAAAAATCATTTGGGAGAGCAAATCAATATTAGTTTATTTAAGTATCCAGAAAAATTAATTGAAAGATTTTTTATCAGACCCCCGCATATTATAGGATTTAGCAATTATGTTTGGAATATCGATTTAAGTTACTCAATTGCATGTAGTATTAAGGAGGTTAACCCGGATATAGTAGTAGTTTTTGGAGGCCCGAACTATCCAAAAAAAATACATGAACAAGAATATTTTCTGAAAAACAGAGATGCAATTGATTTTTATATTTGCAGAGAAGGGGAGACGGGGCTTTTATTTTTATTAAAAGCTTTGATAAATAATAATTATGATATAGAGGAAACTAAAAAGTCATATTTGCCCAATTGCCATTTCTTGATTGATGGAAATCTCCATTTCGAGAACCGCAATGACCGTATTGAATTGAATGAAATCCCTTCTCCCTATACAACCGGCATTCTCGATGAATTTTTCGATGGCAAATTGATGCCGTTAGTGCAAACGAACCGCGGTTGTCCTTTTTCTTGCACATTTTGTGTGGAAAGCGATACATATTTTAATAAAGTGTTGTTCAGAAATCCTAAAGTAGTTATAGAAGAGCTTGAATACATCGCGAATAAAATAAAAGGAAATAAGAATATATTTATCGCAGATTCTAATTTTGGCATGTATAAACAAGACCTGCTGATTGCTGAAGGTATTGCCAGAGTCAACGAGAGATATGGTTTTCCAGACTATATTCATGTGGCAACCGGGAAGAACATGAAGGAACGGGTCTTAGAGGCAGCCAAAATTACTAGAGGACTCTTTCGTCTTTCGGCCTCGGTGCAGTCAACGGATCCAGACGTGTTAAAGAACATCAAACGAAACAATATTTCACAAAAAACTGTTATGGATCTTGCAACTACAGCTTCCAAAATCGGGAGCAATACTTACGCTGAAGTAATACTGGCTTTGCCTGGGGATAATAAAAAAGCCCATTTTAAAACTATAGAGGATATTATTAATGCAAATCTTAATTATATTAGATGTTTTACGCTTATGTTGTTGAAAGGAACTGAACTTGATTCAGATGAGACGATATCAAAGTATGGTTTAGTAATAAAATATCGGGTGCTTCCCAGGTGCTATGGGATTTATGAATTTGGAGATAATAAGTTGTCGTCAGTTGAGATAGAAAAAGTATGTGTGGCTAATAATACCTTAAGTTTTGAAGACTATTTAGAATGCAGGCTGTTTGCCCTTACCATAGAGATTTTTTATAATGATGGGATATTATCTGATTTATTATGTTTCCTCTCTCTATATGGAATCAGGCCCTATGAATTTCTTAAAACTATTTACGACCGAAGAGATAAATTGCCTGAAGAATTATTTGACCTTTATAAAGAATATCGAAAAGAAACGATCAATGAACTTTGGGGTTCGGAAGATGAATTACGAGAAATTGCTAAAAACGAAGATATTATTCAAAAATATGTGGAGGGCGAATATGGAAGCAACCTTATCTTTAAATATAAAGCGTTAGCTTTTATAAAATATATGGGAGAAATCCATGAAGTAGCATTAAAGACAGCTAAGGACATGATTAGGGAAAGGCAAATTGATCAAGAAGATATAACGTTGAAATTCTTAAAAGAATTGATGAAGTACAGTCTATTTGAGAAAATTAATTTATTAGAAACCGATTATATTTATGAGGATATTTTTACCTTTGATTTAGTTGCTGCACATTTGCAGGATTTCAAGGTCAAACCTGATGATTTAGCATTGAAAAACCCGGTAAAATTAATATTTTGTCATGACGGGCGGCAAAAGGAAGTAATTAACGGCCACCGGCAGGAATTTGGCATGAGCGTGGTAGGAATAGGCAGAATTTTGTCCCGGATTCATGTCAAAAAGATGTATAGGCATGTGTCGGAAGGGGAGAGCGATAGGATAAAATATCGTTGTCATGCCCAAGGGGCGCAAAATCTTGCCGCCAATCTTGACCAAACCGAACCGTCGGCCAAAGACCGGGGCGGAAAAATTTGACATTGTTCTGGCAGTTGCCCGTCAAGGCAGGGCGAGAGGCGGGAGGATAGGGTGAGGTCGCTTATCCTGAACGGCCATGCCCATCAGGACCGAGGGAAAGGCCGGGAGCGCCCGGCTCCCCAAGCCGGATGCAAAACCTTGGGCTTCATTGAGTCGCATAACCTGAGACCGGCTGATTTTGCCCCGGGTACGGTATCCTGAAAAATAAATATCGATAACGCGAGAGCCTTAACCCGGAGTAAGGTTTGGGGACCGCATTGATTGTCTGAGCCGGTTATTGCTGGAGAAAGTCGTGCAACCGTTACTGGTGATCATTCCGGATAAGTTATCTGACCTTACCAGAAAGGGTGAAGTTACCACTCGTTATTACAATCCTGGAAATCTGTTTGATCTGGTTCACCTGGTGATGACTAATGATGACCGGCCGGACCCGGCGGCGGTGCAAAAAATGGTGGGCGATGCGGAGCTCCAGTTGCACAATCTCCCTCTGCCCTCGCCGTACCATACATTGGGGTGGCACCCTGTTTTCCTGAAGGACTGGGTGGCCGCCGGTCTGGAGCTGGGGAGGCGGATTCAGCCCCAGTTGATCCGGGCTTATGGCAATGCCCAGAATGGCTACCTGGCGGCCCAGATTAAGAGATATTTAGGGGTCCCGCTGGTGTTGTCACTGCATGGCAATCCCGACGTGGAGCGGAAGAAAACCCCCTGGTGGCCGCATTGGATGAGACGCCTGATGCTCCAAAGGATGTTAACTTTCGAATGGGAGAGTCTCGCGGCTGCGGATTGGGTTCTCCCGGTATATGAGTCGATTCGCAGTTATGCTGAGCGCCGCGGCGGCAAAAATATTGAAGTCTACTACAATGTGATTAATCCTGACAACTTGTGGGTAAAGAGGTCTTATGCATTACATTCCCCCCCTCGCATTATTTCGGTAAGTCGGCAGTTTGAGGGGAAAAATCCGGTTAATCTGATCCGCAGCGCCGCTCGCATACCCGGAGTGGAGCTCACCCTGGTCGGCGATGGCCCATACCATGACCGCCTGAAGGATGAAGCCCGTGACAGTGGCATAGGCGAACGGACCAAATTCTACCGGGCCATACCCAATGACCAACTTTGCCGGATGTTGCCGGAATTTGATATCTTTGCAGCCCATACTGATTATTGGGAGATCAGCAAGGCGGTATTAGAGCCTTTATTGACCGGGTTGCCCGTTGTGTTAAACCGTCAAGAAAAAGACCCGGTTCCGGAGTTCCAAGGAGACTTTATGCTCCTGGTGGAAAATAGCCCACAGGGTTACTATGACGCCTTTATGAAATTGATCCAGGATGACTCTTTCCGGGAACAATTAGGACGGAAGGCCTATGAACATGCGATGGCCAATTGGGCACCGGTTCAAACTGAACAGAAATTTGTAGAGCTTTATAAGAAAGCCATCGTTAGATAATCTTTCAAAAAAAGAGAATGGTTTTATTTTAAGATATAAACATTGCTCAGAGATGAGCAAAAGATTATTCTTCGTCAGGCCACGTATCTTGGCAATCTGTCAATGAAGGAATCAAAAAGCTGGTAAACCATACCTTAATATATCTGATCGCCGCCGCCCGCCCCAACTTTATGAAGGTGGCGCCCCTTTTCCGCGCCTTGCGGCGGGAGGCCTGGTGCACCCCGTTATTGATCCACACCGGCCAGCATTATGATGATGATATGTCCACTTTGTTTTTCCGGGACCTGGGGTTACCTCAGCCTTACCGTCATCTCGGGGTGGGAAGCGGCAGTCATGCGGAGCAGACTGCTGGCGTGATGGTCGCCTGTGAACAGGTCTGCCAGGAACAACGACCTGACTGGGTCATTGTCGTGGGTGATGTCAATTCAACCTTAGCCGGCGCGCTTTCTGCCAAAAAACTGCAAATACCGGTGGCCCACCTGGAAGCGGGGTTGCGCAGTCGGGATATGTCTATGCCCGAAGAGATTAACCGCTTGCTAACCGACGCGATCAGCGATTTGCTGTGGACGCCGTCACCGGATGCCGATGAAAACCTGAAGCGTGAAGGGATCCCTCCTGAACGCATTGTGCGGGTAGGCAACATCATGATCGATTCATATGAGATGTTGCGGGAGCAAATCGAAGCCGAACCCACCGCTTTCTCCCTGGGGCTGGAGCCTGGAAATTACGGCGTGGTCACCTTGCACCGGCCAAATAATGTGGATTGTCAGAAGGATCTGTCCGGATTGGTGGCAATGTTGATCAGACTGGCGGCAATGGTGGACCTGGTGTTCCCGGTGCACCCGCGGACGCGGGCGCGGCTGGAGTCCTTCGGGTTTTGGGGAGTTCTTGAAAAAACCCCGGGATTGCAAATCTTACCCCCCATGAGTTATATTCGCTTCATGAGCCTGGTCCGCGAGGCTCGACTAGTCATAACCGATTCAGGCGGCCTCCAGGAAGAAACCACCTTTCTTAATATTCCGTGTTTGACCCTGAGGGAGAATACCGAACGCCCGATTACCATCACTCAGGGAACCAACCGCCTGGTCAACCCTGAATCCATAGTGGATTGCGTGCAGCGGATTCTCGATGGCTTGTGGGTTGCTTCTGGAATGCGCCCGCAATTTTGGGATGGCAACACCGCGGCTCGGGTAGTTAAAAGCCTGAAAGAAGTGGTTCTGGGATGAACACGTTCACCTCCAAGCTCGCGAAGTCGGTAAGAGATCCCTTCGGTTTTGCACTGCACGTTGCCGGAAGGCTCAGACCAGATTGGCTGTTGAGCCGATATCTTCAACTGGCGCGGCGTCAGGGCCTGGGGCGAGCTTCCTTCATTCTTTCCTTTGATTGCGACACTGATTTTGATTTAGAGGTGGTGGAATCCGTCCATGCCAGGGTGACAGAGTTGGGAATCAGCCCGGTCTATGCCGTGCCCGGACAGCTGTTGGAAAAAGGCCGGACACAATATATGAGGATCGCGGCATCCGGGGCGGAATTTCTCAATCATGGATATTTTCGACATTGCTCCTATGATCCTCAGACCGGATCGTACCTGAGCAGTTTTTTCTATGACCAGCTGCCCCGGGCGACGGTTCAGGAAGACATCCATCGGGGCCATCAAGCGCATCTGGCCATAATGGGGAGGACGCCTTTAGGCTTCCGGGCGCCTCATTTCGGTACTTTTCAAGCTCCGGAAAATTTAAGATTTTTGCATGACATCCTCATGGGCATGGGTTATCTCTATTCATCTTCCACTGTGCCGTTGTATGGTTTCCGTCGTGGCCCGGCAACTGAAATTGGCTCAAACTTTTATGAGATTCCGGTGAGCGGTTGTTATGACCGTCCATGCTCTATCCTGGACTCTTGGAGTTTTCGATTTGCTCCGGAACGCCAGGTCAACGACAACGATTATGTCAAGCAATTTATTAAAATGATTAATTTTTTTATGCGGCCGGGAGCCGTGGGTCTGCTTAATTGTTATGCCGATCCGTCTCAGGTGTATGATTGGCCCGAGTTTTTTGAATGCTTGCAGATCGCGGCGCCCTTGGCCGTAAACTCTTACGGTGCTTTCATAAAGGATTTCAATAGATGAACACCATCTTAGTTACCGGCGGCGCGGGGGCAATCGGGAGTTGCCTGGTCAAGCGGTTGTGTAGGGACCATTCCATCCTGGTTCTGGACGATTTGTCGTCGGGCTGGCCTGAAAATCTCCATGGTTTGCCGGTGAAATTTTGGCGCGGGTCGGTTATAGATGAAGAGATTTTAAGGGAGGTTTTCGCCGCCCAGCCCACCATTGTGTATCATCTGGCGGCCAATTTTGCTAATCAGAATTCGGTGGATTACCCGCAAAAGGACCTGCTGGTCAACGGCATGGGTACCCTTAAAATGCTGCAATATGCTCTGAACGCGGGGGTTCAACGCTTTATTTATACTTCTTCTTCTTGCGTATATGGCGACATCTCTGGTCCTATCTCGGAACTGCATAGAAATTATTCCCTGGATACTCCTTATGGCGTAACCAAGCTATTGGGCGAACAATATGTCAATTTTTTCCACGAGCATCACAAGTTTCCCACCGTGATCTTGCGCCTGTTTAACTCATATGGCCCCGGAGAGTACCCGGGCAAGTACCGGAATGTGATTCCTAACTTCATATACCGCGCCCTCCAAGGCCAACCTTTAATTATTACCGGCGTCGGCGATGAAACCCGGGATTTTACCTTTGTGGAGGATACGGTGAGCGCTATGGTGTTGGCTATGTCCAGAGCGGAGGCGGTGGGAAAGACCTTTAATGTGGGCACCGGCGACGAGACCTCGATCCGCAGCTTGGCGGAAGCCATTCGAGAGATTTGCGGAGGCGAGGTCCCCATCGAGTACCACAACCGGCGAGACTGGGATAGCATCTCCCGGCGCTGTGCAGATATTTCCTTCATCCAACAGACCTTGGGATACAAGCCAGAAATAACCTTGCAAGAAGGTCTCAAGCGGACTTATCAGTGGTTCCTTGAAAAGCAACTAATAGCATTTAAAATCCTCTTATGAAAAAACTGCTGATTGCGAGCTATATTTCCCCACCCCAGCTCAATTCAGAGTCCCTTTTACTCATTAGAAAAATGCGGGCTCTGGACCGCCTTGGCTGGCAGATGACGCTTCTGACGATAGACCCAAAGGCGACCACTGAGCCAATGGATGATAGGCTGTCCACCATGATGCCCGGTTCTGTCAGGGTAGTGCAGGCGGCCAGTGGAAGGAATTCGCTATTCGGGGTCCGCGGGGTTGCCGGGGCTTTTTTTCGAGCCCTGGTCTATCTGGGGCTGCCGGAAAAACAATTCCCATGGTTTATTGCGGCGTTCCGAACTGGCCGGAAGCTGCTCAGAAGCGAGCGCTTCGATGCCATTCACTCGCATGCCTGCTTCCATACCAGTAATGTGGTGGGGCTGGCCCTCAAGTGCGCCAGCGGCCTGCCCTGGGTGGCTCATTTCAGTGATCCATGGCTTAATAATCCATACTTTCGGCCAACCCCATTGCAACTGAAAAGTTGCTCCCGGCTGGAAGAAGCCGTCATCCGCAAGGCCGATGCAGTAGTCTTCACCACTTCTCAAACCGCAGATGTCGTTATGAGTAAATACCCCTCGCCTTGGCGGCAAAAAGTCTACGTTATTCCACATGGCTATGATGCCGAGATTTTCGCCAAGGTTGCCAGCAAGCATAACAGCCACAAACGTCTCCGATTTGTTTACACCGGCAATTTTGTTCAGGGGCACCGGACTCCAGAAGGACTCCTGCAGGCTTTGCACCGTCTATCTCAGGAAAGGCCGCTGTCAGAAGAGTTGGAAGTCGAGTTTTTCGGCCGGCATGTGAAGATCTACCAACCGCTGGTTAAAAAACTGGGGTTAGATTCCCTGGTTTCTTGTCGGGACGTCGTTCCCTTCGAGGAATGCCTGGAGCAACTCGCTGGGGCCGATGTTCTCTTGCTCATCGACGCTCCCAGCCAATCAGTCAGTCAATTTTTGCCCAGTAAGTTGGTCGATTATTTACCATTCAAAAAGCCGATTTTGGGACTGACCCCGGTGGTGGGGGCTTCCGCTGATTTGCTTCGCCGGCTGGAATGTCCGGTCGTCAACCCCGACGATATCCCTGGCATTATGAAAGCCTTGTCCGACCTGCTGCAATTATGGCGGGAAGGCCAACTGAGGCCATCCCTTCAGTTCGACCGGGTGGTCCCGGAATATGATAACATGAACACCATACGTCTCCTGGATGGCATCCTGAATAAGTTCATGGCGCACTGATGCCTGGCTGAGACCGCCGGGCGGAATTTTGGAGAGTATTGCAGAGCCGAAAATACCGGAGTAAATGGATGGAATTGCGAGGCTGCTGAGCTTATTGCCAGATTCGAGGCGACCCTAATGCCGTTCACCGATTTTGGCGCCTATGACGAGGGGCAGAATAATTGGTCAAAGGCACCCGCTGAGCGATCTTGCCAGAACATCCGGGCGCTTTTGAAACAGATACGCTAAGAGACCGGCTATTTCCGACAGGCGGCAAGAAAGTTTTCCTTAATGAATCGGTGGGTTAGTCTCACAGGACTGAGCAATATTATCCAGTTTTGAGACCCTATAGCGCAGTGATCGATCCATGGCTCCGGTAGGATAACAGGCAGCCGGCGCTCTGCCCACATTGTCGACATCCTCTTTTCCTCAACCGGATGGGGTTATCTCGATGCCACTTTCCATAGCGTGCGTCTATTCAATTGAAAGTTATGTCTCTTTAGAGAAGCCGATTAGAGATGGGGCTAGCATTCCCTTTGGCATAGCGACGATCGCCTCGGTACTCAAGAGTGCGGGGCACGAGGTCGAACTGCTGGTTTTTACTCCCGATACACCCATATTGGAAACCTTGAGGCCTTTCCTTGAGCGTTTCCGCCCCCGGCTTTTTTGTCTGAATGCGGTTTCAACCCAATTTCCCCTGATACGCACTATTTCCGAAGTAATTAAAAAACTTGATCCAACGACCTACGTTATCCTGGGGGGAGCCCATGCATCCTTAATGCCGGAGGAGGCGATAGCTTGCCCGAGCATTGATGCCATCTGTATAGGCGAAGGGGATAGAGCCATCGTGGATTTGGCTGCCCAGATCCTTGAAGGCCATCAGCCTGCTAATATCCCCAATCTTTGGCTCAAGAAGCCGGGGGCCAATATCATTGAGAAAAACTCTCCTGCCCCGTTTTTTTCCAACTTGGATAGCTTGCCGTTTATCGATCGGGAACTGTGGCGGCCCTGGATGCAGGAACCAAACCGGGACCCTGCAGTGTTGGTAGGGCGCGGTTGTCCCTTTCGCTGCACCTATTGTTCCAATCATATTCTCGGGAAACTCGCCAGTGGTGCTTACGTTCGTTTTCGTTCCCCGAGCAATATTATTAAGGAAATTGAACAGATAACCCAGGACTCTCAGATAAACAATGTATATCTTGAAGTGGAAACAATAGGTGTTAAGATTGAGTACGCGTTGCAACTTTGTCAAGCTCTGTATGAATTTAACGATAAGAGAAATACAGCAATTAAATTTAAAATAAATTTAGCAGTTACCCACAAGCTGGTGCAGGACACCAAGTTAATGACCAGTCTCTTCGATGCATTTAAACGGGCAAATATCGTCACAATCAATATCGGTTTAGAATCTGGCTCTGAAATGATCAGGAACGATATATTGCGTCGTCCACGCTACAGTAATGAAGATATCTTAAATTTCTGTACTTTTGCAAAAAAATATAATATTAATATTATTATGTTTGTCATGATGGGTTTGCCTGATGAATCTATCGCTAACTTTCAGGAAACTCTTCAGTTAGTGATACTTTGTGAGCCGCACAACATTTGGCTATCCATTTATTATCCATATCCTGGGACAGATCTATATAATTTTGCCAAGCAAAAGAAGCTATTCTCAGAGAATAATATCACTAATGTTTTAGAAAGACGGCGTCCATATTTGGATTTACCCAATTTTTCTCGCAGGAGAATCATGTGGGAATATATCTTTTTTAGATTTAGAGTTTATAAGGGCAAACGGTCGCTCAAGCAAAGATTACTTTATGCCATCAGGGCGGCGATGGAGATGAATGGGAAGCTTGAAAATAGTTATCTCTACTTTAGCAGGCAGACAAAAATTGGTCAGGCCTTATTTAAGAAATATAGAATTGAGTTCTAATCGAGCCAGTTGCCGCACGCAATGTCGTCGGGGTCTCCTCTGAGCCGGGCGACGCCCCAGCAACCGGGCCAGGACATCCGTAGACTCAGGAGAGGGAATTGGGGGCGGTAAGCGGCTAACCGAAAGATGGCTGCGAGCCGGACTACTTAAGAGCATTTATAGACCGATGTCGAACCCTGGAATGAAAGTCGCGATAGTCAACTTGACCGGCGGTGGTCTGAGCTACGGCTATATTAATTATTTGTCCGAGGTATTGCCCCGGATGCTCCGTCACCCCCGGGTGAGCCAGATTTATGTCTATGTGCCTCCCGGGTTTTCTCAATACTTCGCAGGGATGTTGGCGCCGGAATGCCTGCGGCAGTGTGAGGGCGGCTTGCGGGGACGCCGGCAGTTGCGTCTGAATCTTGGCCGAATTTCGCCGGATGTGGTGTTTTTTCCCGGCAACCAGTGGATGAACTTGGGCCGGATTCCCTCCGTCGCCATGATTCAAAGTATGTTGCCCATGGTGATGCCCTTCGGTGGCAATGGTTGGCTCGACCTGGTGAAGAATCTGGTCCGGGCTCGTTTAACCAGGATTGCCTGTGAGCGCACCAACCGGGTAATCGCGATCTCCAACTACGTACAAGAATTCCTGATGAATAATTGGCATATTGCTCCAACCCGAATAGGAATGGTCTATCACGGGGTTAATCTCCCGCCGGCCGCAGCAACCATGAGAATTCCCGTCAGCATCCCGGGGGATTGGCATGGCAAATTTTTATTCACCGCGGGTTCCATGCATCCTTACCGGGCCTTAAACGACGTCCTTAAAGCTTTGGCGGTCCTGGCCTCCCAAGGGGTGCGTCCGCCTTTGGTCATTGCGGGAGGAGTTGATCTCGATCGCACCCAACTGCCTTAC
>QYQD01000153.1 GCA_007280345.1 Deltaproteobacteria bacterium
CATGTTCTTCACCGTAACATGTTGATGTTGCATATGTTTTCTATCACGGGACAACATGAAAGTCAAGACAAAAATGCAATAAAATAATATTATTTCAAATACTTAAGCTAAAAACGACTTTTTACGAAACCATCAATATTAAAATCAAAATAAAAATTCTGATTGAAGCCTTAATCCTGAATTTCTTCATATTCCACCCTCTTTTTTCATCTTTATATCCAATACGTTAGTCACAACTATATCATTTTCCTGTCTTAGTGTATAGCGTAAAGCGTGTGGATTAGAACTGATCGTTATTTACTACACGCTAGTCTCTAATCGCTAAACGCTATCTTCCTAGAAGCAATTAATATGCCACTGGTTAGCGTGTAGCGCGCAACGATTAGCGTGCAGCATATCTGAAGAAAAACGTATAATATTTACCGGAAAATGGAAAATGGAAAAGGGAAATTCACGGAATGGAAAAGTTTTTCACATTGTTATGCACCAGGCGAGAGAAAAATTATTCCCCAAAAAATGGAAAAATAATTCCACACGGCAAACTAGCGGATAGGGATTAGCGAATAGCGTTTAGTGTCTCCGTGCCGATCTCGCCGATGTTCTCTACCACATGGATGCCGTGCTGCCGGAGAGTTTCCATTTTCTGGGCGGCAGTACCCTGGCCGCCGGATATAATAGCCCCGGCATGGCCCATGCGCTTGCCCGGAGGGGCGGTGCGGCCGGCAATGTAGCTGATAACCGGTTTTGGGAAGGATTCTTTTATATACCTCGCGGCCTCTTCCTCCGCCGTGCCGCCGATCTCACCGATCATAACCACGGCCCCGGTGTCATCGTCAGCCGCGAATAGTTTTAAAATATCAACAAAAGTAGAACCGATAAGCGGGTCGCCGCCGATACCCACACAGGTGGACTGGCCCAGACCGGCCTTGGTCAATTGATCCACCACTTCATAGGTCAAGGTGCCGCTGCGGGAGACAACGCCGATAGGGCCGGGCCTGTGAATAGGACCGGGCATGATGCCTACCTTGCACTTACCCGGCGAGATTAGCCCCGGGCAGTTGGGACCGATAAGCCGGCAGTCATTGCCGTCCAGGTAACGAAGGACACGCACCATATCCAAGACAGGAATCCCTTCAGTAATACAGACGATGACCTTAAGTCCGGCATCAGCCGCCTCAACGATGGCATCAGCCGCAAAGGAGGCCGGAACAAATATCAAAGAGGCATTAATGGCATGGGCGCGGCAGGCCTCGCGTACGGTATTATAGACCGGAACGCCATCTACCTCCTGGCCTTTTTTACCCGGCGTAACCCCGGCTACAACCTTAGTCCCATAGGCCACGCACTGCCGGGCGTGGAAACTGCCTTCCTTACCGGTCAACCCCTGGACAACTACCCGTGTGTTTTCGTCTATAAGGATGCTCATATCTTAGCGTATAGCGATTAGCGTATAGCGATTAGAGGTTAGATAGCTTTTTAATGTAAGTTCTTAAAAGCCTCATAACTTCCTGGTTAAGCTCATAAACTTCATTGAACTCATTACCATTACAAAAACCAAAATCCCTGCTCAAAGAAAGTTGTGTCTCTAATTCAGCAGCGGAGCCTAATGCAACCTTTAAAAATTGGATATATTCTCTTGAACCCCTCATGTATCCCTCCGCGATGTTGGAGGGTACTGATACTGCGCTTCGTCTTAACTGGCTAGTCAAGCCATAAATCTCTTCCTTGGGAAAACCCTTCGTCAGTTCATAAACTAATCTGGCTACCTCATAGGCCTTTTGATATGCCACCAGCTCTTTATAATCAGCTATTTTCAAGTTACTTACTGAATTTCCTTACAGTCTATCCGCTATTAGTTTATACGCTATACGCTAACCGCTACTCCCTACCCGCTAGTCGCTATTCGCTATACGCTATTCGCTATAACGGATATCACTTCTTTCATATCCCCAGCCACGGTAAAGTTCAGACCGGATTGAGCCAGAAGTTCGGCCCCCTTATCCTTGTTTGTACCCTCCAGGCGGACTACTATAGGGACTTTTACCTCAAGATTGGAAACCGCATTTATGACGCCCTCGGCCAGCACGTCGCAGCGCAATATGCCTCCAAAGATATTTATCAGCACCGATTTAACCCGTTCGTCGGAAAGTATGAGCCGGAAACCGTTAGCCACGGCCTCAGCGTTAGCCCCGCCGCCGACATCCAGAAAGTTGGCCGGCCTTGCCCCGGCTAAAGCTATAGCGTCCATAGTGGCCATGGCCATGCACGCACCATTTACCATCATCCCTACCGTGCCGGCCAGCCGGATGTAATTCAGCCGGTATCGAGCCGCTTCTTCCTCCCAGGTGTTCTCATATTCCCGCCACTCGAGAAGATCCTTATGCCGAAAGAGGGCGTTGTCGTCAATATCCAGCTTGGCATCGAGGGCGAATATCTCTTTATCCCGGGTGACAACCAAGGGATTTATTTCAGCGAGCGAACAATCATAAGCGGCAAAGGAGCGATAAAGGTTGCCTAAAAGTGCAGTGAACGCTGATCCCAGGGCCGGCTCCATCTCCAGCCCGAAGAAAAGATTACGGGACTGATAAGGCATCAGACCGACCACCGGGTCGATGGCCTCTTTTATCAGAAGGTGCGGTTTGGACCGGGCGATCTCCTCGATCTCCATGCCGCCGGCAACGCTGGCCAGTATCACCGGACACGCCGTGTTACGGTCTATAGTAACGGCCAGATAATATTCTTTTTCGATGGGAAAGACACGCTCCACCAAGACCTTGCGCACCAGCTTACCTTCGGGACCAGTCTGGGGCGTAACCAGATTCATGCCGATGATCTTTTGGGCGGTTTCCACGACCGCCCCTCTATCCTCAGCGAGCTTTATGCCGCCGCCTTTTCCCCGGCCGCCGGCGTGGATCTGGGCCTTAACCGCAAACGGCCCCTGCCCCAGCTTATCGGCTACCGCCCCGGCCTCCGCCGGGGAAGCCGCCATCTCTCCGGGTGGCACAGGGACGCCTTCTCGCGCTAGAAGGATTTTGGCCTGATACTCATGTAGTTTCATGGCAATATCCGAGTTGAATTTTATAGCCCAAGCCACGGGAAAAGGCAAGAAATTTTGGGGGATTTACCGCAAAGACGCAAAGGAAAACAAAAAACTTAATGTTATCCCCTATCCGCTATACGCTAGTATCCGTTCACCGTTATCAGTTCACCGTTGTCCGTAAGAACCTGAGAAGCTTTTTTTCGGTGAGCCTGTCTGCTGACAGGCAGGCAGTAAATGGTGATCGTATTTTCCGGCAACCGTCGCCCCTCAAAAAATGTGAAAAACTCCGCATAGTAAACGGTGAAGGTATTTTCCGTTATTCGGCCACCGATGTCCGTGACCTGTCTGCGTGTCCGCACAGGCAGAAAAGCACGAAAACGTCTTTTTCGGTGAACGGCGAACGGACAACGGTGAACAGTTACATTCGCTACACGCTGCTACACGCTATCCGCTATTTAACCCGCCATATCCGGGCGCCGACTGAAGAGAGTTTTTCCTCAAGCCGTTCGTAGCCACGGTCGAGATGATAGACACGGGATACCTCCGTCTTACCTTCAGCTACGAGCCCGGCCAAAATAAGTGAAGCGCTGGCCCTAAGATCAGTAGCCATAACCGGCGCAGCCAGCAGATTACCGCCCCCCTTAATGATCGCGCTCCGTCCTTCGACGATAATGTCGGCGCCCATTCGTTGCAGTTCGCCCACATGCATAAACCGGTTTTCAAATATGGTTTCGGTTATGACCGATAGGCCGTTCCCCATGGTCATTAACACCATCATCTGGGCCTGTAAATCGGTAGGGAACCCCGGATAGGGTTGCGTCTTCACATCTACACTACGGATAGGACCGTTTCGGCGCACCCGCATACCGCCGGAATCTACATCGACGACGAGACCGGTCTCGCGCAGTTTAGCTATAGCCGCCTGAAGATGGCCGGCCTGACAATTTCGTAAAAACAGGTCTCCGCCCGTCAACCCCGCAGCAATCATATAAGTCCCGGCCTCAATACGGTCAGGGATAATATTGCAGTGGCCGGGCCTAAGTTCAGAAACACCCTCAATTACTATGGTATCTGTGCCCGCCCCCTTTATCCGCGCCCCCATTTTGACCAGATAGTCAGCCAGCGCTGCTACCTCAGGCTCACAGGCGGCGTTCTTTATCACCGTTGTCCCCCGGGCCAGAGTCGCCGCCATCATCACGTTCTCTGTGCCGGTTACGCTGACCACGTCAAAATAGACAGGCGCCCCTTTTAATCCGTCCACCCGGGCTATAACATATCCCTGCTCCAGGTCGATCTTTACTCCCATCTTTTCAAGGGCCTTAAGGTGGAGATTAATCGGACGGGCCCCTATGGCACATCCTCCGGGAAGAGAAACTCGCGCCTGTCCGAACCGGGCCAAAAGAGGACCCAGAACCAGGACTGAGGCCCGCATCGTCCTTACCAGATCATAAGGCGCTTCACACTTGTCTGCACCCCGGGTATCGATCTCCAATCGCTTCCCATTCCGGGAAGATCGAACTCCCATGTAATCAAGTAATTTTAAAAGGGTCTTTATATCAACCAGGTCCGGTACATTATCAAATACATGCCCGCCGGCGGCGAGTAGAGCAGAGGCAATAAGCGGCAAAGCGGCATTTTTTGCCCCGCTGATTACCACTTCGCCCTCAAGAGGATGGCCGCCTTCGATTACGATTTTATCCATATTAAATTAAGTTAGGCCGCAGATTTTCGCTGATATCCGCAGAAAATTATTTTCTCAAGTTATCTGTTCTATATTTAATTTAAATCCTGTAAATCTGCGTTCATCCGCGTCCAAAATAGAAATTAGTTGATCCTCTGTGCCCGAATTACCCGATCAATACCACAATAGTCACGTATTATGGAGACATTTCCAAGGGCCTTACGTCTTTCAATTTCCTTTAAGACCTCCACACCCTGTCCATCGCCTATCTCCAGGAAGAGCCGGCCTCCAACCTTGAGGTGCGCAACGCTCTGGATGATTATCTTTCGGATCACGTCCAGACCATCCGGACCGCCATCCAAGGCCAGCCGCGGTTCATAATCCCGCACCTCCGGCAACAGCCCCGGGAACATCTCTCCCGGTATGTAAGGGGGATTAGAAACGATAAGGTCAAAGGATGACCCCTGGCCGGCTAAAGGGGCAAAAAGGTCGCCCTGTAAAAAGGTTATGGAATCCAAGACGTTATGCCGCCGGGCATTCTCCCGGGCTACAGAAAGGGCCTCTTTTGAAATATCCACGGCATATATGTCAGCGCCAGGAAGCTCTCTGGCCAATACAACGGCCAGGATACCGCTTCCCGTACAAAGGTCAAGTATGGTAAGGTCATCCGGAGGGATGCCCTGTTTTTTGACGGTACTCAGAACCGCCTCAACCAGGATTTCTGTCTCCGGCCTGGGGATCAAGACCTCAGAGGTTACTTTAAAGGAAAGTGACCAGAATTCCTGCTCGCCCAGGATATGTTGGAGAGGTTTTCTTTTTGTCCTCTCCCGGATAAGACCGGCCAGCGTCTCTTCTTCTGCAGAGGTCAAAAACCTATCCATATCCAGGAAAAGATTCAGACGATCTACTCCGAGGACATGGGCCACGAGTACCTGGGCATCGGCCTCAGGCTCCGGGACGCCGGCAGCGGCCAGGGTCTCTTGTATATAGTCGAGGGCCGTACGCACCGTTTTTAGACTAGAACTCGTAATTTCGCCAATATCCACCGAAAACATCTTTGCATCTTATTATTCGTTATTCTCCGGAAACCACCATGGACAGGCGAGACGCCTGTCCTACGGGCTGTATTCTGCATTCTGACTTCTGTCTTCTGTATCTTATATCAATGTTTAAGCGCCTCGGCCTGGTAGTAAGCAATAAGCGGGGAGATGACATCTTCCAGTTCACCCCCCAGAACCGCATCCAGCCGGTAGAGAGTGAGACCAATGCGGTGGTCGGTCATTCTCCCCTGGGGGAAATTATAGGTACGGATACGTTCGCTCCGATCACCGGTGCCAATCTGGCTCTTGCGCTCCCGGGCTATCTTTTCATGCTGCTCTTTCTGTGTTTTATCAAGCAGACGAGCCCTTAGTATCTTCAGGGCCTTGGCCTTATTTTTATGCTGCGACTTTTCGTCCTGGCAGGTCACCACCAGCCCGGTCGGGATATGCGTGACGCGCACCGCGGAATCAGTGGTATTGACGCTCTGTCCCCCCGGACCGGAAGAACGATAGACATCCACGCGAATATCGGCCGGGTCAATATATACGTCCACTTCTTCCGCCTCCGGAAGGAGGGCGACGGTCACCGCCGAGGTATGAATCCTTCCCTGGGCCTCGGTCACGGGCACCCTCTGCACCCGGTGGACGCCGCTTTCATATTTAAGCTGGCTATAGACATTCTCACCGGATATAAGGGCTATAATTTCCTTGAAGCCGCCAATGCCGGTCGGATTAGAACTCATGATCTCAACCTTCCAGCCACGGCGCTCGGCAAACCGGCTGTACATGCGAAACAGGTCGGCTACAAACAGGGCCGCCTCCTCGCCGCCGGTACCGGCCCGGATCTCCAAAATGGTATTCCTTTCATCATTAGGGTCTTTAGGAAGAAGAAGTACCTTTAACTCATCTTCCAGATTTTCCTGTTCCTTCCTTAACTTCTGGACCTCTTCTTTAGCCATCTCCCGTATTTCTTCGTCTTCATCGCGCATTAATTCCGTGTTATTGGCGATCTGCTCTTTAACTTCCCTGTACCGGCGGTAGGTTTCAACCAATTTTCCCATGGCTGAATGTTCTTTGGCATACCTCTGGTATTGCGCCGGGTTGCTTGCCACCCGCGGATCACCAAGTATTTTTTCTAAATCGAGGTATTTTTCTTCTACTTCTTCTAATCTTTCAAACATAAAATTATCAACCTACAACTAATACCAAAATGTAATTATTCAGCCACTAAGACACGAAAACGCTAAGATTATAAGAAAGTTGTAACACTTTGGGTGTTTGAAACAGTCCTGCACTCAGAAAAGGCTATTAATCTGGAACTCAGGAAATCAGGAAAAGATAGACCCTCTTTATTTGGGTTTGCACTTCCCTGAGTTCCTGAGTTGATATGTTTCTTTGCACTTTTTATCATGCGTTTTCAAAACACTAAATTGTTAGAGAAATCCTTTATCCTTTGTGCCTTAGTAATTTTGTGGCTTAATAGCTAGGAAGGGGCCTGAGAAGGGATTTTGTATTGGCTATTTAAAGATAAGGCACGGTTCAGGGCGCGTAAGGCCACTTCTATCTGATCATCGGATGGCTCACGGGTGGTAAGCCTCTGTAGGTAGAGACCGGGCGCAACGAACGGACGCACCCAGGCATGATCCGGTCGGGCGCTCGTCCACCTCGTAAGCTCATAAGATAATCCGGCTATCGGCAACATAAGGCCTATCTTTAAAAAAATATAAGCCGCATTGGATACCCAAAATGGCCAGGCAGCGGGTTTAGGTATAAAGGCAAAGACTATGGAAAATATAACTATGCTGATAATTAAAACCATCAGGATAAACGCCGTCCCACATCGGGGATGGAGCGTCGAGTATTTCCGGGCATTTTCCACCGTCAGGGCTTCGCCTGCTTCATAGGCATAAATTGACTTGTGTTCGGCGCCGTGATATTGAAATATCCTCTGTATGTCTTTTAGTTGTGAAATTCCCAAAATATACAGGAGGAAAAAGGCAATTTTTAAAAGTCCGTCAATCAGGTGAAAGTAAACGGAATCTATGCCCAGAGCCTCCGGGGCAATCTCAGCAATCCAGAGACTTATTACATGGGGTAGCGCCACAAATAGAGATATACCCAGGGCCATCGCCACTACCATAGTAAAGAAAATAGCCCATGAGCCGGTTTTGGTAGTACGCCCACTCTCCTCTTCTTCCATGGCCTGATTCGCCGAAAAACTTAAGGCCTGTATCCCGTTGACCAGGGCCTCGCCCAGCGCCAGTACACCCCGTAAAATTGGCCAGTTGAGAAATGAAAAACGTTCTGCCAGAGAGCGCCAGACATCTCCCTTAATCACTACTTCGCCGTTGGCCTTACGCACGGCTATGGCTATAGCCCTGGGGGCGCGCATCATAACCCCTTCAATAACTGCCTGCCCACCGACTCTGACACCTTTCTGGTTGAGAATATGCAACGCTATTTTTGTCCCTTTCCGTATTTCTTTAAGAAACGCTCCACGCGGCCTGTTGTGTCAACCAGCCTCTGCTTGCCGGTGAAAAAGGGATGGCATTTGGAGCAGATTTCCACACGTATATCATTTTTAGTGGAGCCTGTTTCCATCTCATTGCCGCAGGCACAGTGTACCGTAGTTTTATGATACTTGGGGTGAATATTCTCTTTCATCTTTTTCTCCTTTTCTTAACCACAGAGGTCACAGAGAGTCGAAAAACTATAGTTCTCTGTAGTTGAATTTATCTCCTCTTATATAATAATCGTATAAATTTTTTGCAAGCTAGATTATTGGAACTAAGATATTATCGATTCATTGAATTCAGAAACTCAGCGTTATTCTTTGTGCCATCCATCTTTTCCAAAAGAAATTCCATGGTATCCACAGGATTAAGCGGGGAAAGAAGCTTGCGCAAGATCCAGATACGGTTAAGATCGGCCGGCGGCACTAAAAGTTCTTCTTTTCTGGTGCCGGAACGATTTATGTCTATCGCCGGGAATGTCCGCTTATCGCTCAGTTTTCTATCCAGATGTATCTCCATGTTGCCGGTTCCCTTGAACTCTTCAAAGATAACCTCATCCATGCGGCTGCCGGTTTCAATAAGCGCAGTGGCGATAATAGTCAGGCTGCCTCCTTCTTCAATGTTGCGGGCCGCTCCAAAAAAGCGTTTAGGCCGGTGCAGGGCATTAGAATCTACACCCCCGGAGAGCACCTTGCCACTGGGAGGGACCACGGTGTTATAAGCCCGCGCCAGACGGGTAATACTGTCCAACAATATTACGACATCCCGCTTGTGTTCCACGAGCCGTTTGGCCTTCTCGATAACCATCTCTGCCACCTGAATATGCCTTTGAGCCGGCTCGTCAAAGGTTGAACCGATAACCTCGCCCTTGACCGAGCGTTGCATGTCAGTGACTTCTTCAGGCCGTTCATCAATCAACAGCACAATCAGAATTATCTCCGGGTGATTCATGGTGATGCTATTGGCTATATTTTGCAGAAGCATGGTCTTGCCGGTACGCGGCGAGGCCACAATAAGTCCCCGTTGGCCTTTGCCAATGGGCGTCAGAAGATCCATAATTCTCGCAGAATAGTTGGTTGGTTCGTCCTCTGACTCCAGTCTGATCCTCTCCATCGGGTAGAGCGGCGTTAAATTGTCAAAGAGTATCTTTTCCCCGCCGAGATCGGAATTCTCATAATTGATAGCCTCGACCTTAAGCAGTGCAAAGTAGCGTTCGCCTTCTTTGGGAGGACGAATCTGGCCGGTAACCGTATCTCCTGTACGCAGACTAAACCGGCGTATCTGGGAAGGCGAAACATATATATCGTCCGGCCCGGGCAGATAATTATAGTCGGGCGCCCTCAAAAATCCAAATCCATCAGGCAGTATCTCTAATACGCCGCCGCCATAAATAACGCCGTTCTTGTCGGATTGGGCCTGCAAGATGGCAAATATGAGCTCCTGCCTGCGCATATTGGCCACGCCCTCAATATTGAATTGCTTGGCCATGTGGGCAAGTTCACCGACTTTTTTCTCTTTAAGGTCAATCAAATTCATAAACTACTCCTTAATCTTTACCTATCCTGAATCTAAATGCGCACATTCAGGGCAAAAATACAAAAAAGCTAAGCCTCGATATTATATCGACCGGCCAAATGGATACCTTAAAACAACACGGGTGTTTTCTGATGAATATTTTAGAAATTCAAATGGTAGTATGTCTTTGGATTTTTTGTCCGCTTCCAGGAAGGAATAACGTTCGCCGTAACACTAATGAATAAAAAAATAAAAGTCAAGATTTTTTTCTTGCTTTGTCAAGCCAAAATAGATCCCCAAATCCGCCGCCTATTTTACTGGATGCTAATTTCATGCCTCTTCTGTAGGAGCACCTTCCAGGTGCGAACGGTGTCGCGGCAAGATGCCGCTCCTACGGGACCCGCTCTGTGTCGCAGTCCGCCAGCGGCGGACTCCTACGGAGAGAACGATCCCCTACCAGTAGAAGCGGCTTCCGTCCTCCGTCCTCGGCCGACCTGGAGGCGGCCGACCTGTCTACGACAGACCGTAGGCCTGGAGGCCAGCCGCGACTGGTGCGGTGACAGGCTTGGTTAGCTCAAACCTATCTATCACCCTGATTTATCAGTGTCAACAGGGGTTTTTTGTAACACTTTAGCCTTATGCAACATACAACAACTGAGACTATGTAACCGCGGGCTTTAGCCCGCGTGAGACGATGGAAGCACAACAGACGCATTTCGCAGGCTAAAGCCTGCGGCTACAGCGTTTGGATCCCATTCAGCTTTCGCATTTGAAAAGAGCTAAACTGTTACGTTTTTTATTTTTTGATGGTAAATCCAGACTATTTAAAGTAATTGACTCCTTTTTAATCTTGTTATAGCCTTAGCCTCAGTTAACCTGTGTAAATAGCCTATAAGCGTGCGGCTATATAAATGGAGGCAACCACGAAAAGCTATCGCAAAGAACTCTGGTTTGAAGTGGACGCCAGATTATGGGGCGTGAGGTTGGTATCCGTTCACCGTTATCAGTTCACCGTTGTCCGTAAGAACCTGAAAAGCTTTTTTCGGTGAACAGTCAATGGTAATCGTATTTTCCGCAACCATCGCCCATCAAAAAACGTGAAAAACTCCGCATGGTAAACGGTGAAGGTATTTTCCGTTATTCGGCCACCGTTGTCCGTGACCTGTCTGCGTGTCCGCACAAGCAGAAAAGCACGAAAACGCATTTTTCGGTGAACGGTGAACGAACAACGGTGAACGGTTACTGAGGTTGTAGTAGCCATAACCGAAGGCCGGTTGGACTTAGGTACCTGGGAAAGGATATTTTACGGAGATTTCGACGGCAGGTGAAAGAAAAGAGTTCTCGTAAAAATTATCGGTGAATAAGTTATGCGAGGTGCGTAAATGGAGTTAACGGATATTTTATCAGTGCAAGGCTGGAAAGAATTGGCTGAGGAGATTAATAAAAGATTTGGGATGAATGGCAGTGTAAACGATAAACAGGGTCTGCTTGTCGCTGCCAGTCCTGCCCCGGCAAACAAAATCTGTCCGGGCATTAAGGCAGGCGAACAAAGCCGGGCGGTCTGTGCGACTGCCCACAAGCATTTAGCCAAACTGGCCCAGGAAACCAGAGAGATTGCGGTTGGAGAATGTGACGCCGGATTTACCAAGTTTGTGGCGCCAATTTTTTATAAAGATGAATTTTTGGGTACGGCTGGAGGGTGTGGTTTTCTCGCAGATAATGGCCTGGTAGATGCGTTTTATGTCGCGAAATTACTTAATCTCAGCGAGGAAGAAGTGAACGCCTGGACTGCCGGCATCAAAAAACTTTCGCGGTCGGACTTACAGGCAGCCATGGAATATGTCAAGGGGCGACTGGAAAAAATCCTGACGGCTTCATAAAAGAGTCTTTTCACCGCAAAGGCGCAAAGACCGCAGAGATAGAATCTCAAATCTCAAATTTGAGATTCTTCTATCCTTGGCGGCTTTGGCACTGCCCGGCTATTTACTCATATTTCTGGCCAGGGTTTTGATTGGTTTCCCCTGTTGGATCAACCTGACCTCCAACGGCGTCTGCCCCGGCAGACAATGGGTGGCACAGGCTAAGCATGGATCATAGGCCCGAAAAGCCATCTCCACCATATCGAGCAGCCGGTTATCTACCTCACCGTTTTTAATGAGCTTTTGTGCAGCCTTTTTGACCGACATTCCCATAGCGGCATTATTTTGTACGGTAGCCACAATCAGGTTTACCTTTTTGACGATCCCCTGGTCATCAGTGACGTAGTGGTGATAAAGCGTACCCCGCGCCGCTTCTACAACCCCTACCCCTTCAGTAGGCTTTTCCGTGGGCAAGGTCCGCACCTTTGGATCGGTAATCTCCGGGTCCTGGGACAGCCGGAGAACCTCCTCGCAGGCAAACAGGTTTTCTATCAAGCGTGCCCAGTGGAAGGCCAGGGTATTGTGGACGGGTTTTCGCCCGAAGAATGCGAAGAACTTCTCATAGGCCTCCTGTGCAAGGGGCGTTGCCATGCCCTCCGCCACATTCAGACGGGCCAGAGAATTGACCCGGTAAACCCCGCTCTCCGGTCCATCCACGAGCCCTTTCCAGCCCACCGCCTTCAGATAGGGAAATTTCAGATAAGACCACGGTTCCACACGTTCTCCGATGTGCTGGAGGTAATCTGCCGCATCAAATGTGACAAATTCCTTGCCCCGGGGATCTACAACCCGTATCCGGCCGTCATAAAAGTTTACGTACCCCTGGGTATCGACAAGGCCGGCGTAATACGTTTCATGATGATAGATATCGCCCAGGATCAAGTCGGCATATTTCTTATTAGCAAGTACGAGGTCCTCAAAGATTTTGAGGCTCTTCTGCGCAAAGGCAACCAGAGATCTCCCCATTTGTTCGATCTCTTTTCTCTCGTCCCCGGTCAGCGGTTTTGACATCCCGCCGGGGATGGAGGCCACAGGATGGATCGGATGGCCGGCAATAATACCCTGGATCCTCTGGGCATATCCCCGGTTCTTCAACACCTCGACTCCGACATCCTTGCCCACAACATCAATCAGGCCGATGACGTTTCTCTTCGCCGGATCGGCCTCAGCCCCGGGGATAAAATCCGGGGCGGCCAAGGCAAAGAAATGAAGAATATGACTATGGGCGATATGCGCATTATAGAAAAGTTCCCGCAACTTACGCGCCGCCGTTGGGATCTTCACATTATAAACCGCATCGGCCGCCTTGGAAGAGGCCATATGGTGAGCGCCGGGGCAGACGCCGCAGATCTTGGGCATGATGCGCGGCAACTCCTCCACCGGGCGCCCCTGACAGAACTTTTCAAAACCCCGCAGCTCTACTACCTGGAAGTAGGTATCGCTGACATTTCCCTCGTCATCAAGAAAGATATCGATCTTTCCATGTCCTTCCAGTCTGGTTATCGGAGAGATGGTAATCTTCTGTGCCATGCTGATAATCTCCCTACTTTTTTACCTTATTGCGACCGTCCTTGAGGGTCCGGTTGATAATGGCGGTGGGCAAGGTAAACCGGTAAAAAGTCCCCACCGGATCCTTAATGCTGTTCACTGCCGCTTTCATGGCAGGCAAGGTCAGGGCATCCTCGCCACCCGGGCCGACGATCGATCCGAAGGCAGACAGCGCCTCCGCGCCGGGGTCCAGCATCTTCCCTGTCGGTCCGAAACAGCCACGGCAGGGCATATTCGCGCTGATACATGTCCCGCCGCAACCTCCTCGCGTAAAGGGCCCCATGCAAAGAACTCCCTGCTCCAGGAAGCAAAGACCCGGATCGGCGATTATCTCGTGCGGCCGGTTAATTTTAGCTATCCTCGTCCCTGTTCGCGTGTTGATGCGCGGGCACTCATCACAGAGCGCTTTTTGCGAAGCGATCACCGTCCCGGGAGGCGGAAGCTCTCCGGAATGAGCATAGGCGGCGATTATGTTTACGGCATCAAGAATGCGCTCCTCGGTAGGGGGACATCCGGGCAGATAGTAATCGACCTTTACCACCTGGTTTAAGGCGTACACCGTGTCAAAAAACTCGGGGAGAGTGACCTCTCCTTCAGGCACCTGGCACACCGTTTGTGGGTTCACGCCCTCTGGATTGACCGTAGATGGCGTCTCGTGGTAGGCCACCTCAAAAATGCCCGCCCGATCAGAAAGGTTCGCAAGGCCGGGAATTCCGCCGAAGCAGGCACAGGCGCCGTAAGCAATCAAGACCTTACAGCGCTCACGCAACATCAGGGCG
Source organism: Deltaproteobacteria bacterium (assembly GCA_007280345.1). Classification (GTDB taxonomy): domain Bacteria; phylum Desulfobacterota; class QYQD01; order QYQD01; family QYQD01; genus QYQD01. The sequence continues at coordinate 14,036 of QYQD01000153.1, forward strand.
TCTTCCAATTGTTCTGAGCTGCGCACAGCCCCATTGAAAAGGCCGATGTCGATACTTCCAGGGCCCAAAGCCAGCACATCCTGCCGCTTAAAGTCCATAGCGACCGGCCAGTAGAGAATATCCGCGATATCCAGGACGGTAAATATCTTCTCCTCAATATCAAGGAGGGAGACATCGCAGCCCCCGCAAGCGCTCGCCCAGTTCATCACAATCTTTATCTTATCTGCCATAAGTCTCACTCCTCTCCCTGGTGTTCACGGCCACCGGATTGGGACCAAGTTCACGCAGGTCACGGTCCATTGCGGTTATGGTATCGGCAAACTTCTGTGAGTGCGGAACTCCTATGTAATCAAACTTCAGCCGCTTCTCACTCAGTCCCAGTTGGGCCATGAGTTTCTGCATCAGGGACGTCCTCTTGTCCGTCAGGTAATTTCCGTTCACGTGATGACAACTCCCGGGCGGACATCCACCTACGAGAATGCCGTCCACCCCCCGCCGGAACATCTCCATAACAAGCGCAGAATTCACCGACGAAGAACACCGAATACGGATGCTGCGGTAGTTCACTGGGAGTTGCAACCCGTTGACGCCGGCAAGATCCGCCCCACAGTAGGAACACCAGTAACAGAGCAATGCCAGAATCTTGGGTGCGCCGGCGGGCACGCCTTGAAAAGCGACGTCAACCTGATCGAGGATCTGTTGTTCCGTGAAGTTGATCAACTCTGCGGCATGCGTGGGACAGGCCGCCATACATAAACCGCAGCCCTGGCAGAATGCCGGATCGCTCAGCGCCCCCTTTTCCGTAATCTTAATGGCCCCGTGCGGGCAAACCGTCTCACATATCCGGCAGCGGACGCAGGCGGCCGGGTCAATACGGCTCACAAACTTCAGGAGCTCCTTTTCCCCTTTGATGAGGTAGGGAGCCGCCTTCATCGCTGCGGCGCTGCCCTGCTCCACACTCTGCTGCACAACCTTCGGTCCGCCGGCTGCGCCTACTACATACACCCGGTCCACAAAGGACTCTGTGGGTCGAAAGATACGCGGCTGGTTTTCCATGGGAAAACCAAACTGGTCAGTCTGGAGGCCGAGCTTGCGAACCAGAGGCTGTGTCTCTTTCCGGGGCGTCTGGGCAGAGGCCAGGACAACCAGATCGGCGTCCAGGGTAACAAAGCCTTCGGCATCAAAAGTGTGCGCCGCGCCGGTGGAAGTAGATTCGTCTTCCAGTCGCGCGACATGAATCTTTACTCCATCGTCAGTCCCGGTGATCCCTTCAATCTCCCCTTGCAAAAACTCGATACCCATCCTTTTCACGTGATCATACATAGCCTCGAAGGTCCTCTCATAGGCCCTTATATCATAGTAGTAGATCACGGTAATATCCGTTTCACTCATGGTGAGACCCAGCCGCTCAACCTGTTTCATGGTAATGCCGCAACAAGTCTTCGAGCAGTACGGAACGCCCTCTCCTCTCTTTTCTCTGGTCGCCCTTGATCCGGCACAGAGCACAAAGACAATATGTCGGGGAGTCTGACCGTTCGAAGGACGTAGCACCCCGCGGTCGAGGAGCCGCTCAAATTCCATGCCCGATATTACATCGGGGAGGCCATAGTTGAATTCACGGTTCCGGCTAAGGTCGTAGGTGTCAAATCCTGTAGAGAGAAAGACGGCGCCGAAATCCTCTTCTCTCTCTTCCGCCTGCGCCGCAAGATTAATGGCCCCGGCCGGACATACCTCGACACATTTTCCGCACCTGGTACACGCTCGCTCCAGGATATTATAGGCATCCGGCACTGCGCGCGGAAAATCCTTATCTATGGCCTTTCTGCGAAACAGCCCTTCATCGAACTCACTCGCTATCTCCTCCGGACACACTTCGGCACACTTCCCGCAGGAAATACATTTTTCCGGATCCACAAAATGAGCCCCTAATCGAAGGCGCGCCCGAAAATTCCCATCAACTTTTTCGATATCAGCGACCTCCGAAGAAGTAAGGCACTCCACATTCGGGTGGAACATGCTGCCTGCGGCCTGAACCGGACCGACACAGGTACTCACGCAACGCCCGGGCCAGTTTTCGCTCTGAAAAAGAAACGGGATTTGACACATGCGTCCCCCCAGATATGTCCCCCGTTCCACCAGTGTTACCTGCTGACCAAGGGCTGCAAGATCCTGAGCGGTCTGCAAACCGGCCGGCCCGCCGCCTATAACCAGGGACCGGGGTATGATTTTAGTCGCCGGCGCCCGCGGCGTGTCCAATTTCAACCTCACATGAGCCATGCGGAGCACATCAAGGGCCTTAGCCGTCGCCGCCTTCCGATCATTATGAACCCAGGCGCACTGTTCCCGGATATTCGCCACCTCGAACATAGCCTTGTCTATCTCTGTGCTTTCCAGTACGGCGCTTATCTGCTGTTCGGGAAAACGAAGTGATGACCGCGCAGAGCACCCGGCAAAAAGGAACCGATTGATGTTGTTCTCCCTAAGTTCCGCCCGGAGCCGGGCCAGTTCCTCCGTGTTGCACAACGCATCAACGCGCCTCACCGTGACCACGCCTTCCATCTCTCGCGCCCTCTCAACAAGGGACACGGTATCTACGTTCGTGGAAACGCGCCCCTGACAATCACATATCCACACGCCTATGCGCGGTTTATTTACTGCTGAGGAAGCGCTTTCTACTGTCATTTCCTTCACCTCCGGTTAATCGGCCTCTTGCCGGCAACCTATCAGGTCTTCCCGCCGGCCGCCCTCACCTGTATTGCCCCGCTGCTCAAAAGCAGAATATCTTTTTTTATCACATATTAGTTAATAAAGTAAACCCCCTATCAACCCCCAAATCCACCGCCTAACAGCCCGCTGCTGTGTCGCACCTGGAAGGTGCTCCTACGGGTAAGGGGTCGTTCTCTCCCGTAGGAGCGGCTTCCAGCCGCGACTGGTGCGGTGACAGGCTTGGTTAGCTCAACCCCTTCTATCACCCTGATTTATCAGAGTCAACGAGGTTTTTTAACTTTTTTTGACGGCGGATCAAGGTCAAGTAAATTCAGCCTTAAGAGATGGAGACTGACTTATTACTGACGGGTAGCCGGGCTAATCTTGAGTAATATGGTCAAAAAACCTTACGAATACATCTCCGCTTCTCTCTAAAAGTTCCTTTAGCTCTGTATCGGATAAACCTCTTACAACATCAGGATTCTCAGGGGGCGCTATTCCAAAAAATATTCTTTTGATCTTCATCATCTCCACGGTCACCATCAACGCCAATTTATTTTCTCCATCCCAATCAGTGATAAACTCAAATTCATCAAAATCTTCCGGTGGATCGGGCAGGTACCGGCCGGCCAGCCCATAGGCATTTTGCGCCACCGCCTCTTTAACCTTCTCCAAGACAACAGTCTTGCCTACATAATTACGGAATCTCTCCATAACGATCACCTCTGACCCGGCTTCGGCGCGCTGATATTCAGCTTCTTCATTTTACGCCATAATGTGGTTTTATTGATGCCAAGCTCCCGGGCCGTGGCCAACCGGTTCCAATTGTTACTCATAAGGGTTTCATAAATGAACCGGCGTTCCATTGCAGTTAAACTGGCCCTTACCGGTCGTGCCATAGGCAGATTCGCCTGGGCGAACATTTGGCCCGACTCCTTTGGTATGAGACAGGAGGGCAAGTGGTCTGGGCTAACAAGCCCGGACCTGCAAAGTATAAAGGCATGTTCGATTATGTTTTCCAGTTCGCGAACATTTCCGGGATAATCGTGGTGCATAAGGATGGTTAATGTCTCTTCCGACACCCCAGAGATATCCTTTCCTCGTAACCGGTTAAAACGATCGATTATGTGGTCAATTAACAAGGGGATATCTTCTTTGCGCTCTGAAAGCGGCGGCAAGACGATCTTTACGACATTGATGCGATAATAAAGATCGTCCCGAAATCTTCCTTCTCTGACCAGGGCCTCCAGGCTCTTGTTGGTAGAGACCAGTACACGCACATCGGCCCTGATAGGTCGCGTGCCTCCCAACGGTTCGAACTCTCTTTCCTGCAGGACCCGAAGCAGTCGAATCTGCAGGGCCGGTGAAATATCGCTAATTTCATCCAGAAAGATAGTCCCACCCTGGGCCAGGGCGAATCGCCCGGGCTTATTCTTTTTGGCATCGGTAAACGCCCCGGCCACGTACCCAAAAAGTTCCGATTCCAAAAGGGTATCGGGCAGAGCCGCACAGTTCACAGCGACAAACGGCTTTTTGCGGCGCTGGCTAAGATTATGGATGGCCTTGGCAAAGAGTTCCTTGCCGGAGCCGCTGGGGCCTTCGATAAGGACAGTACTTCCACTGGCGGCTATTTCCGGCAGGACGGCGAAAATCTTCTGCATCTCGTGATTTTTGCTGATAATATCATCCAGCCGATGACGTTTGATCAATTCCTTCCGCAGTTCCTCAACCATAGAAAGGTCCCGGAAGGTCTCCACACCGCCTATGATTTTCCCGAGTTCATCTTTAAATACAGCCGTACTCACGCTTATCGGAATCTTTTTGCCGCGGGCGTTTATTATATAGACGGGTTTATTGATAATTGGCTTTTTGGTCAGCATAGTTTTTTTCAAGGCGCAATCTGTCTCGCATATGTTAGCTCGAAAGACATCACTACATAAGCGGCCTAGGGCCTCTTCTCTTGGTATGCCGGTAATCTTCTCAGCCGCACAGTTGAAGGAGGTAATCTTCCATTCCAGATCTACAGTAAATACACCATCCGCTATGCTGTCTAAGATAATCTCGTGTTTGCAATCTGGTTGTTTTAGGAACGGCATAATATTAAATATAACTATTCAGCCACAGATTAACACAGATAAACGCAGCTAAGTTTAAATACAACGGATGTTCCACCCGATGACAAGCCGTGATGGTTGCCAATATTTTGATTTAACGAGGCTTTCTCCGTTCCTGAATTTTTTTCCTCGTGTCTACATGCACCTCTTTGTGGGGCA